>JAWOBE010000032.1:0-85258 GCA_046498185.1 Desulfatiglandaceae bacterium
TCGTAAGCCTCGGCTATTGATTCTCCATAGGCGACCCCACAGGGATTGTTGTGCTTGACTATTACTACGCAGGGCTTGGCTGTCAGATATTTCATTATGTTGAGCGCATTGTCAACGTCGGTGAGATTGGTTTTTCCAGGGTGTTTTCCACTCCTTATCATATCGGATTCAGATATCGCGGAGACCAGTCCCCGGCCGGGTTCTATGAAACTGCATCCACCGAGTACGAGATTGCCGTTCACCAGTTCGTACAGTGCAGCTTCCTGGCCGGGGTTTTCTCCATAGCGAAGACCTTTTTCTATCAACTCGCCGTTTTCCCCCGCTATTTTCCATGTCCGTTTTCGGTAAACGAACTCCTGATCTCCGAACGAAATCTTCATTGTCGAAGGAAAATGGTCATCCATTACTGTACGATACATCTTTTTCAAATCTCCGCTCATTTATCCCTCCTTGAGGCCGAAAATGCAGTCCCGCCCCGATATTGACTGTTTTGCCGTTCGACATATGCATAAGCATTGTGGTTATGTATGGACTCGAAATTTTCACATTCCACCGCGAACCAAGTAATATTGGGGTCACGGCTGAGTTTGACTGACACATCCCGTACGACATCCTCGACGAAACGGGGGTTCAAATAGGCCTTTTCGGTTACGAATTTTTCATCCTCCCTCTTGAGGACCGAGAAAACATCGCAGGACGCCGAGGATTCGATCATCCCTATCAGGTCTTCGATCCATACGAATTTTTTAAAACGCACCTGGAGCCGTACTTCCCCCCGCTGGTTATGTGCGCCGAAATCACTTATTTCCTTAGAGCAGGGGCACAAGGTGCAGACCGGCACCCTGATTACGAGGACCAGGTCGGTGCTTGAAGTCAAAGCACCTTTCATGGTGCAAAAGTATTCCATAAGCCCCTCTAACCCGGTCACCGGGGCACTTTTTTTGATGAAATAAGGGAAAGTCACTTCAATGTGCGCGCTTTCGGCATCCAATCTTTCTTTCATATCTTCGAGAATTTTCGAAAGATTACGAAGTGAAATTCTGCGGCTGTATTCGTTCAGGATTTCAACGAAGCGGCTCATGTGGGTGCCTTTGTAGTAGCGCGGCAGACTCACATACATGTTGATTTCCGCGACGGTTTGCTGCTCCCCCATATCTTTGTCAAGAACGGTTATTGGATACCTTATGCCCTTTACCCCTACCTGGTCGATGTCAATATTTCTGTTGTCCTTGTGATTTTGAATGTCTTCCATTTAAACTTTAAACTCCCGGTTCTTATGAAATCCCGGCCGGGCCGATCACCCAGCGGGCCGTCTCAACGCTTGAGAGCGGCGGGTGAAACTCCTGAATCGAACATACCACTTATCTTGTTTACTTTTTCTGCTGTCAGTTTTATGTCGTTCCGGAGTTTCATTTTATATTTGCGTGAAACCATATTTGCAAGAATTAATAACGTGTTGCATGGGCCAATTTTGATGAAATCGTAAAAAGGCGAAACAACCCTGTCCCTCGGGGTCGGCGTCGCTGTCGGCGTCGGTATCGGAAGTTGACCGGCGACCTTTTCGACCCCGATACCGACCCCGACGCCGACGCCGATAAGGCGGGGATGGTACTTTTTATGAATCCATCAATTTTACATTTCAGGCTATCATGAGCAATCCCCCGGTTACATGTCCGCCGGTTTGTATCTGCGGGCGAAAAGATCCGGATCATATGGAGCTCTTCTGCCGGGGCATCTTTCTCGAGGGCATAGCCTGCAGCTTTCGAATCCATGCTCGCTGGGAAACGTGAGTCTGCTCAGTGATTTGGTCGGAAGCATCAGGCAGCTGTCCGTGAGCTTGACGCCGGTCGCGGCCGCCCCTTTACCCAGCAGGGCGAACAGCCGCGGCTGTTCGGTAATAGGCCAGTCTTCAAGGGACCCGGGGCTCATGGAAGAAATGCGCCCTGAGGCATTCAAGGCTGTAACCCTTAGATTCACTGATTCGACGGCTTTCCTAAGCGCCTGCTCCTTGATCGTATCGGCCCAGAATTTTTCAAGCATGTCATTGTACCGTGCCGACCAATTATCCAGTTCAACGCCGCAGGTGGCTATATTAGCGAAAACCTTGTGCACGTTGTCCAGGTTTACCCTGAGGATATGGCTGCGAAACTCGATGCCTTCTATCACCAAATGGTTGTCGCCGTGTTTTTCAATAGAGCAGACCTTGCAGAAGGCCTTCGGCCGGGCGATTTCACGGACTTCCGAAACCATTCGAATTATTTGCTCTGCGAAGGGGGTATTTTCGTCTACGTGAAGTTTTTTCAGAAGGCCCTCGATTTCTGGGGCGAATTTGATATCATCGATTAGAAAAGAGTCCATGGCTTATCCTTACATAGTGCTGACGCGCGAGTCGTAAGCTGAATGGTCAACGAGACATTTTTATGGCCACAAGGCGTGCTGGTTGATATAATCATTATTTTTATTCATTTTTGATGGAAGCGTAAAACCTCAAAACAACCCTGTCCCTCGGGGTCGCTGTCGGCGCCAGTATCGGAAGTTGACCGGCGGCCTTTTCGACCCCGATACCGATGCCGACCCCGACGCCGATAAGGCAGGGATGCTACTTTTTACGACCGCATCAATTTGCAGAGGAGTATACATTTATGTCAGAAAAGGCGCAACTAATCATCGACGGTAAAACTTACACCCTGCCTGTCATTGTCGGTTCCGAAGGAGAAAAGGCGGTGGATATTTCCTGCCTCCGAAAAAAAACCGGTTACGTAACTCTGGATCCGGGCTATCCAAACACAGCGAGCTGCATCAGCGGGATAACCTTTGTGGACGGTGAAAAAGGAATTGTCCGTTACAGGGGGATACCGATCGAAGAACTCGCAGAGCATTCCAGCTTTGTCGAAACAAGCTACCTGCTGATTTTTGGTGAACTACCTTCGATGCCGGCGCTGAGGGCATTTTCCGATATGTTGAACGATCACTCGCTTGTTCATGAAGATATGAGGGAGTTTTTTGAAAGTTTCCCCCGGCGCGCTCATCCGATGGGTATTCTTTCATCGATGGTGAATGCATTGAGGGCTTTTTACCCCGAACTGCGGGTCAGGAACCAGGAAGAAGAGACGAAGATCACCTTCGCCCGGCTGATATCAAAGATGAGGACGATGGCCGCGATGTCTTACAAAATATCGAGAGGCCATAAGGTCGTCTATCCACGCCATGATTTGAGTTACTGTGCTAATTTTTTAAACATGATGTTTGATTCCCCGGTGCGTCCCTACCAGCTCGATGACGAAGTTATAAGAGCGCTCAATGTATTTTGGATTCTCCATGCGGACCATGAGCAGAATTGCTCAACAACCGCGGTGCGCCTGGTCGGCAGTGCAAGGGTGAATTTATACGCTGCTATTTCGGCCGGAATATGCGCATTGTGGGGTCCTCTACACGGGGGAGCGAACCAGGCGGTAATCGAGATGCTGAGGCAGATCCACGAGGGCGGCGGCGATGCCGGGTCTTTCATCAGAAAAGCGAAAGACAAGGTCGATCCGTTCAGGCTTATGGGGTTCGGACATCGCATTTACAAGCACTATGACCCACGTGCCCGCATCATGGAAAAATGGTGCCATAAAGTGCTTTCGAAGCTCAAACGCCAAGATCCCCTGCTCGACATCGCGAAAAAACTCGAGGAAATTGCGCTGCAGGATCAGTATTTTATAGATCACGAGCTCTATCCGAACATAGATTTTTACAGCGGTATCGTGCTCCGCGCGATGGGAATTCCGGAAAATATGTTCCCTGTGATGTTCGCAATAGGAAGGCTCCCGGGGTGGATAAGCCAGTGGAAGGAATCTTTGAGTTCAGAGGAAAGTAAACTGTATCGACCCAGGCAGATATACACCGGACCATCCAAGCGGCATTATATCCCGAGAGAGCAGCGGCTTCAGCCGGATGAAAAAGAGACGTTCGATGAAGAATTTTTGTGGCCCAGGTTCCCTGACAGGGATTTTGAATGGACCCGCTAGGTGCTTGACGGGTTTTGCAGCATATTATAGGCTTTTTATCATTTATGAATTTTTCATGAACGCGTAAGACGGCAAAACAACCCTGTCCCTCGGGGTCGGGGATGGCACGTTTACGGGGCCATGATTTCTTACTATTTTGAAAGGCGTTCAACATGATTCTCGGACTCGATGTCGGAGGAACCCAGACCGATTCGGTTCTCATTGAGGGGGGCCGCATCATCGCGGAATGCAAAGTGCCCACCGGTGGGGACCTGCTTGAAACCCTCGGAAATTCCCTCACCCGAACTCTCGATGGCGTGAAACCCGAGGCGGTCGAACGGATGGTTTTTTCAACGACAATGGCGACGAATGCAATCGTCCAGGACAGGATGGATCCCGCCGGGGTGATAGTATCCGCCGGCCCGGGCATTGATCCGGCGCTTCACGAAGTTGGGCCGTGTTATCGTGTGGTCCCGGGGTGTATTGATCATCAGGGCTTCGAAGTGCAGAAGCTGGATCGCTCCATGGTTGCCGGGGCGGCCTCGGATATCAAAAGCCGGGGCATCGACAGCCTTGCCGCGGTCGGTAAGTTTTCTGTCCGAAACCCGGTTCACGAGGAACAGATCCGCAATTGTACAGACGGGCACTTTAGACACGTGGCAATGGGTCATCACATCTCCGGATCACTCAATTTCCCCAGGCGCATAGCGACCGCATATTTGAATGCAGCCCTTTCGGCGATCCATCACCGGTTCATCGATGCTTTGAGTGAAACCTTTTCGGAAATGCACCTGGAGGCCCCGAGCTACCTGTTGAAACCGGATGGGGGCACATGCCGCCCTGACTCAGGCCCGGCGCTTCCTTCAAGGACGGCCCAGTCCGGACCCGCCGCAAGCGTGATGGGGGCGCTTGCGCTGGACGGGTGCGAAGGGACGACCCTGGTGCTTGACATCGGCGGCACCACCACGGACATGAGCGTCGTGCTGGACGGAGTGCCTCTGCTTGATCCTAAAGGGATAGCTCTGGGGCCTTATTTGACTTTGATTAGGTCCCTGATCCCCCACTCCGCCGGCATAGGTGGAGACAGTTCGATAAGGCTTCAGCAGGACGGAACCCTGTCGATAGGCCCAGACAGAATCGGTGCACCCGTTGCCTTCGGTGGACGTGTTCCCACTCCGACCGATGCAATGATCGCAATGGGCCTTCTGGAGGCCGGCGACCGAGGTGCAGCCCTGGATGCAATGGGAATGATCGGTGGAACCTTAGGCTGCGGGCGCGGCGAAGCATCCCGGTTCGTGCTGGAATCGACCGCGCGGCGGATTGCCGACGAAGTCCGCGGATTCTTGGAAATGCTTAATTCCAGACCTGTTTACACGATACACGAAGTTTTGCATGACAGGCCGATAATTCCTTCCAGGGTGGTTATCATCGGAGGGCCCGCCGCCCAGCTTGCTCCGTTTGTAGCTTCCGCTCTCGGCCTTGATTACTCGGTGCCGGCGCATTATGAGGTGGCCAACGCGGTGGGCGCTGCAGTCGCCAGAGTCACCGCCATGGTAACCCTGCAGGCTGATACCGAACGGGGCACCGTGATAATACCGGAGGCCGGCATCAACCGGCCTATTTCCATGCAATTCGATATCCACGAAGCTGAGGCCCTTGCCGAAGAGGCGCTGCGGTCTGCGGCGGCTTCCGCCGGAGGCGAAGCAGTGGAAATATCGGTGGTCGAACGGCAATGCTTCAACATGATAAGGGGGTATTCCCGCACCGGTCGGAACATCCGCCTCAAATTGTGCGTCACCCCTGGTTTGACAGCAGAATGGAGCAGGGGGAAATGACATGCTGAAGGCGCCTCGCAAAACCGGGCTTGTATTTTTTCCGGCATATGATTGGGCTATAAGTCCGTCGCACCCGGAGAGGGAGGAACGTCTCCTCTACACTCAGGATCAGGTTCAGGAGGAAGGGCTCCTGGATGTGGAAGGCATCGTGGAATACCGTGTAAAGCCGGCTACGTTCGATGACATCCGGCGCGTGCATTTCTGCATACCCGATGAAAAGAACGTCGTGACCGAAAGCCATTTAATCTCGGCCGGGGGCTGCCTTGTTGCAGCTGATGCCGTCATGCGCGGAGAGGTTGATAATGCCTTCGCGCTCGTGCGTCCTCCGGGCCACCATGCGATGCGGGTCGTGCACGGGAACCGGGGATTCTGCAATATAAACATGGAAGCGGTCATGATAGAGTATATAAGGGATGTTTACGGTGTAGGTCGTGTTGCGGTTGTCGACACAGATTGCCATCACGGAGATGGCACCCAGGACATCTACTGGCACGATCCGGAAACGCTTTTCATCTCACTTCATCAGGACGGAAGGACCTTGTATCCAGGAAGCGGTTTCCCGGACGAAGCGGGCGGACCCAATGCACCGGGGCGAACCGTAAACATTCCTCTGCCTCCCGGAACCGGGGAAGAGGGCTTTCTTTATGCACTGGAAGAGCTGGTGATGCCGCTGCTCGAATGGTTCAAGCCGGAAATAGTAATAAATTCAGCAGGCCAAGACAATCATTTCAGCGATCCGATCACGAACATGAACTTTTCCGCCCAAGGCTACGCAGAGTTGAATACCCGGCTGAAACCGGACATTGCGGTTCTGGAGGGCGGCTACGCGGTGGAAACAGCCCTGCCATACGTGAATGTGGGCATCATAATGGCTATGGCTGGGATGGATACGTCTCATGTGAAAGAGCCGGATTACGATAAACAATGCAAACCGCAGGCACAGGAAACGACAGCCTATATTCACAAGCTTGTACGGCAGCTCAAAGAGATTTATTTTGAAGGTTTGAGCAGTGAAGATGACAATCCCGAGGGATGTATCATCGAGCGGTCCAGGGAAATATTCTATGACACCGACATGATCCGCGAAAGGCAGAAAGAGCGTCTACGCCGGTGCAGGCGGTGTGCCGGTGCCCTCGCCATCGAATCTGCTTCGAGCCTCGGGAGCAGAATAATGGCCGTTTCAATACCCAGGAACGCCTGCCCCGCCTGCAGCCGCGCCGCAAAGGAATGGTTTGAGGAAGCCTCGCGGGGCGGATTCGACTATGTCTATCTGCAGGACCGGGACAGAGGTGTTTACGAAGTGGTTTAAACTTGACGGCGTCGTCTGAATTGCGTCAACCGCATTTACTGTAGCCGCAGAAATGGCAGGTCATGCAGCCTTCTTCGAAGCTGATCGTCTGACCGCATTCCGGGCATACCTCCCCTTTGAGACTATGGACCCGGTTCCCGTTCGCTTTTTGATCCGCACGTTTAAGATAACGTTTTTCAAGGATTCTGCTTATCGCGTCCGGAATCGAGAGGACCAGCCCGTCTTTCTGGAAAACCGGGTGCTCTCCCCCTATTCCTTTCAGTTGCTCGACGATTTTATCGGCCCTTACGCCGGAGCGAAGTGCTAGCGAAACCAGCCGTCCTATAGCCTCGGTCTTCGCCGTTGTCGAGGTGCCGGATTTACCGATCGTGGCGAAAACTTCAAAAGGGCGTCCCTCATATTCTGTGACCGTCACATACAGCGTCCCCAGCCCGGTTACCATCTTAGTGGTGAAACCCACCAATGTTTCAGGCCGTTCTTTAACCGCTGAAAGGAAGGCGTCTTCCCGGGATTTTTTCTCCCCGAAGGAAAGCACCTGGCTTTCACGGCTTCCATCTCGGTAAATGGTCGCTCCCTTGCAACCCAGACTGTACGAGAGGTCGTAGACCTTCCTGACGTCTTCGACGGTGGCGTCGCTTGCAAGGTTGACGGTTTTGGAAACAGCGTTGTCGGTATGTTTTTGGAACGCCGCCTGCATTTTTACATGCCATTCCGGTGTGATGTCATGGGCGGTGACGAAAATCTCTCGTATGTCCGCTGGGATTTGTTCCATGTGGCTTATGGTTCCGCTTTGGGCGATTGTTTCCATCAGTTCGCGGCTGAAAAATTCCCGCTCCCTGGCAACGCGCTCGAAAACCGCGTTTACTTCCGGCAATTCGTCGTCATCCATTACATGACGTACGAAGGAGAGTGCGAACAGCGGTTCGATGCCGCTCGAGCAGTCGGCGATGATGCTGAGGGTGCCGGTGGGTGCGATGGTTGTCGTGGTGGCGTTGCGGTACCGGCATTCCGGCCTGCCCGAGAATACGCTGCTGTCGATGTTGGGAAACGGTCCGCGCTTTTCTGCGAGGGCTCGTGATGCATCGTGGGCTTCACTTTGTATGAATTCCATAATTTGTTCGGCTTGAACTATGGCGGCTTCGGAATTGTACCGGATCTCCAGGCTGTATAGCATGTCCGCGAAGCCCATTACGCCAAGCCCTATTTTCCGGTTCCCTTTCACCATCCTGTCGATGGCCGGCAGCGGATAACGTGAAACATCAATCGTATTGTCCAGAAAACGCACGGCCCAGTGCACTGCCTGTTTCAGCTTTTCAAAGTCAACAGCCGGCCCCTCGCAGGCGTCCATGACAAATCTGGACAGATTAAGTGATCCGAGGTTGCAGGCTTCCAGAGGCAGCAACGGCTGTTCGCCGCATGGATTTGTGCTTTCTATATCACCGAGTTCGGGGGTTGGGTTGTCCCCGTTTATCCTGTCCAGAAAAATGATTCCGGGATCTCCGTTCTTCCACGCCCTGTAGATCAATTCATCGTAAACCTCACGGGCGTTAAGCTGACCTGTGACGCTCCCATCCCTCGGGTTCACCAGATCGTAGGAGGCTCCTTCTTTTACTGCGTTCATGAAAGTGTCTGTGACTGCGACCGAGATGTTGAAGTTGTTCAGGCTCCCATCGCTTTCTTTGCACTGTATAAACTCCATTATATCCGGGTGGTCGACGCGGAGGATCCCCATGTTGGCGCCCCTGCGAGTTCCGCCCTGTTTAACCTGCTCGGTGGCTGTATTAAAAATGCGCATAAACGAAACCGGCCCCGAAGCGACGCCTCCGGTGGTTCCAACACGGCTGTTTTTCGGCCTGAGCCTGGAAAAAGAAAAGCCCGTACCACCGCCTGATTTATGAATCAGTGCTGCGTTCTTCAAAGCGTCGAAAATTTTCTCCATGCTGTCTTCAACAGGAAGAACAAAGCAGGCAGCGAGCTGACCGAGTTTCCGGCCGGCGTTCATCAATGTGGGAGAGTTCGGCAAAAAAACTCTTTCCGTCATCATATTGTAGAAAATTTCTTCGATTTCCGCAGCGTCGGTTTCATTTTCGTAAAGCGCTTCGGCGCCCGCAACATGCCGCGCGACCCTTCGGAACATTTGTTCGGGCGTTTCGACCGGGCGGCCCTTGTCGTCTTTTTTCAAGTAACGCCGTTCGAGAACTCTCAGCGCATTTTCAGAAAATGAAATGTTCTTTTTCACGAAAATAGAATCGTCCAACCGGATCGGACACGGTTTTGAGAGACCGAATTCCCGTAGTTTTTCTTCTATCATATTTTCTATCGCGGCCTCGGTTAATGAATCCGGCTCCATGCTGGCGAGTTGGCTTCGGAGCGACATGGAAATGTCCATAGCTTGAGTGGAATCTATCGGATTGTCCCGGATCAAGATATCGGAAAAACGATCCGTATCGAGCCTGTATGAGCTTAAATCAAAAACTCCGTCTCCGGTGACCACGACTTTTCTTTCCCGGCCCATTGAATTTCCCCCTTGGAATTTGATATTATATTTTTTCCGGCGGCACCGGCCCCGGTGCTTCGATTTATCGACATAGTTGTTTATTCTAGACGCTATATATTGTATGTCAAGCTAAAAATAATACACTATGTGGTGTCAGAACAACGGGGACGCCAGCCAGGTGCCAGGCATCAGGGCGGGACCGGCCTGCCACTCCGGACGGGTGGAAATGTCGCATGTGCTTCAAGCGATGGGGGAGGTGCCGGAGGAATGGGCCGCGGGCACAATCCACTTCACCACGGGCAGAATGACTACCCGAGACGAAATCGACCGGGTCGTCGAGGTGACTGCAGCCGCGGTGAAACGGCTCAGAGGTTGAAAATTGCAACGAGAGCCGCGCGGCACTGTTAATGATAAATCCTGCGGGGGCTTTCGACTTCCTTTAAGACGCGGGTTTTAAGCTTGTTCACCATCGATTTTTCGATTTGGCGCACGCGTTCCCTTGATATCCCGTGGCGGTTTGCAAGGCTTTCAAGTGTCTCGAAGCGGTCTGAAAGAAGGCGATTTTCGACGATATCACGCTCTCGTGGTGCGAGTTCCTTGACGAATCCCTTGATGTTCTTTCGGAGCACATCCCGGAGCTGAAGATCCAGCAGCTGGTTTTCCACGTTCTCTCCATGATCACTTATCACATCGAAACCGTCACGATCACCTTCGCTGTCCAGCGGAGCGTCCAGGTAGACATCTCCTTCCAGCCTGGCTGCCATTTCATCCACATCCCTGGGTCGGACCTTGAGACGCTCTGAAAGCATCTCAGGCTCGGGGGCGTAGCCTTCTCTTGCAAGCCTTTCCCGCTCTTTTTTAAGGTTGAAAAAAAGCCTGCGCTGGGCCTGGGTTGTTCCCACCTTGACAAGACTCCAGTTGTCTATTATATACTTCATCATGTAGGCTCTGATCCAGAAGGCTGCGTAATAGGAAAATTTCACATCTTTGGTTATGTCGTATTTATATGCGGCTTGCATTAATCCTATATTGCCTTCCTGGGTTAGATCCATCGGATGGCAGAATCTCCATGTTCTGTTGAAGTCCGAGGCTATTTTAACAACCAGGCGGAGATTCGCGGTGATGAGGGCCGCTGCGGCCTCCGGATCCCCTTCTTCCTGTACCCGCAGTGCGAGATCATGCTCTTCTTCACGGGAAAGCATGTCGTAACGGCCTACCTGTTCCAGGTACCACTGCATGGATTCTTTCAGGGGCGGCAAATTTTTTTGGTCCTTTATATTTTCAACATTTGTAATGGCACGTGCCATGATAAATATCTCCCTATCATTTTAGGATATAGTTAGAACCCATCAGTATATTTTTTTCCTTATCTCATGTCAACAAAATTTTTAAATTATTTTTTGTGCCAACCTGTAGGCCATTTTTTACATCTGCCTTGTATAACATTCCATCACCCATCCCGGGCGTCCGTCGGCCAGTGTCACATGCAGCCATCCCTGTGCAGCCTCTTGGACCTGCAGTACCTCACCAAAGCTCACCGTGCAGATCACCGGCCTGTTTAAATTCGGTCCGGATCTTACATTCAGCAAATCCGTGCTGACAGATATGCGTTGTACGCTGGGGTATCGGGCTTTGGAAAAGCCGATTCCCACAGAAGTGTAAATGGGCGCCGACGTATGGTACCGGGGCGTGGAACCGAAATGGTATGAAAACGAAGCCGCGATTGTCGGCACCCAAAGCCGTGGCCTGGGCCGATGCACGACTACTCTCCGCACCGGAGGCCTGCGGTGTTTAATGATTCTGCTGCGCGGCTTTCTGTGAAACTTTTTTTCGAGGGCCGGACCGTGGGTGCGCCTGCTATTGATACGGATATTCGGAGTGGCCCTTTTTCCGGATGCCACCGGTTCATGGATTCTTGTATGTATTCCGCTGTGCTCAGCAGCCCTCCATCGTGCAGATGCCTCTTCGGGAAGGGCGGCCGTCACGCCTCCGGCCAATGCGGATAACGCGACTGCAACGAGCCAGGTCTTTAATTTAGCGTATTTGAAATTCATGGCGTTTCCTCCTGTGCTTTCAGGCCGGCTGAATGCCGGCATTCGTTCCGTTTAAGCATCGTTTTCTCAGGGTGGAAAGAAACCTTCTAGCTGGTAGATATGCAGGAGTTATGCCGAAATGAGCTTCAATCGTGTTTTTCTGAAGTTTTAGAGCATGATAAGATGTAGGCTGTGTCAGTTTGTAAAAGAATTATAACCGAATCGGCAATCCATGTCGAGTTCGTTTTATAATGTTCGACCATTTTGTCGAGACGCCGCTCTCTAATATGAACCCTCAGATTCTTTTTCTCTTCATTTTGCTCTTGATTTACAGTTTAATTTACAGCATTATGTGTGCATGCGATTTCTCAAGCAGTGTCGAATCGGCTGTTGAGATGGTAGTGCTGGAGAAGGTAAGTCGTTATCGTTGTCGTAATCGGTATCGGCGTCGGCTTTTGGAGTGTCAAAACGATGTTTTGACCTGGCCCGCACGGCCGGTGTAAGTGTTGGTGGCGCCTGCGGCGCGGGATTGGGGTCTCGCGCCAAGACGCCAAGGCGCCAAGAAAAGCAAGAACAGCCGGAGGCGGAAACTCATCGGTGACCTGTGGTAAACCACCGGTGCCCTCGAAGCGAGGGTTCACCGATGAGAGATTTTACCGATTTCGGCTCAAGAGCGTTTTGGATATCCTTGCCTGCCCGGTTCAATACCCCGCAGGGGTCAGCGCAGCGTATTTAACTGGGTTTCTTGGTATCGGCTGTTTTCCAGTTAGTGATTTCCGTTCCCGAATAGCTAAGGGCCAATAGCTAACAGCTAATGGCTGGTAGTTTCGGCTTCCGGCCGCGTCGGGGGCTCCGCCGCCTTTATTGGGCTTGAGGTAAGCTCGTTGTCAGTGGAGCGAAAGCGGAACGGTTGTCGTTGTCGTAATCGTAATCGAAAGCCATCGATGCAAACTATCGGCGTCGGCTTTTTTTAAGTTAGTGCTTTTGGATTCCGATTTGCTAACCGCTAAATGCTAAAGGCTAATAGCTGACAGCTAACCGCTGCCCATCGAAAGGAAGGAGAATACCGGATGAAGCTTACTGAAAAGCAACGGGCGTTTCTGGCCTATATTTCGGGTTATATTGAAGAATGGGGGACGGCGCCCACTTATGATGAAATCTGCGGTCATTTCGGATTTTCTTCGTATAACACGGTAACCGGCTATCTCAGGATACTTGAGAGAAAAGGGTATATAAGCCTCCCCAGGGAAAAAAGCCGCAAACGGGCCATGAAAGTGCTGAGACCGATGGAAAGCAGGCGCTTCGAATGTCCCTTGTTGGGTAAAGTCGCCGCTGGAAAGCCTATAGAAGCTGTCGAGGATATCCGTGCCGTCGAAGTCCCTCCGGCGATGACAGACCGGGGTGAGCATTTCGTACTTCGGGTGGAGGGGGATTCGATGATCGAAGACGGCATCCTTGACGGGGACTATATTGTGGTGAGGAAACAATCCGTAGCAGAGAACGGCGAAACCGTGGTGGCGTTGGTTCATAACGAGGCCACCGTCAAGCGATACTACCGTCGCGAGGATCAAGTGGAGCTCCGCCCGGCCCACGAGGGCATGAAATCAATCATTGTCAGGGACGACTCTCTTCATATCGAAGGTAAAGTTGTGGGCGTATTGCGATATTGCAGATGAATCGGATACGCCGCATTCTTTCCTGCCCGGCATCGGACATCGGACGGTGGCTATGAGCGATTTTGTGCATCTCCATGTACATTCACACTATTCTAAGGGATGGGGTACAGGCACGATCAGAGACCTCTGCCGGGCCGGGCGTGATCTCGGTTTTAAGCGTCTTGCACTGACCGATACCAACGGTCTTTATGGAGCCGTGTCTTTCGTCAACGGGGCGCGCGAAGCAGGTATAACGCCGATACTTGGAAGCGAGGTGGTGTGTGAGGGCGGACGTCGCGCCCTGTTGCTTGCGAAGAATCGCGAGGGTTACGCGAGCCTGTGTCGCCTGGTTTCCGACCGCTGCTGCCATGGGCGCTTTGATCTCATCCGGTCATTGCGGGAGCGGAGGGCCGGACTTGTGGTGTGTTCCGACGATTTCACACTGCTCAACGCCTTGAAATGTGACGGGACCAGGGATCTTTTCGTTGAAATGTCACCAGGCTGGCGTATGGCCGCATGTCACGCGTTTTCCCGCAAGTCCGGGATTCCACCAATGGCCACGAACCGGGTATTCCTGGTTCGGCAGGAGGATTACCGGCTTCACCGTATCCTCCGGGCGGTGGATTTGAACACCACTTGTTCACGGCTGGATTCGGCGGATCTATGCCGGGAGCACAATTACCTGTGCCCGGCGGAGGTCATGATTGACCATTTCCCCCATGCACCGGAGGCCTTGGAAAATTCGTGTGCTGTGGCGGAGGCTTGCGGCATGGCCTGGACGTGGGATGAAACGGTTTTCCCCCGTTTCGGAGACATGAACGACCGGCAGGCTTTCGAGTGCCTTTACGAAAAGGTTGTCCAAGGCTGCAGGCGGCGCTACGGAGATTTCACCACTGCCGTCCGCGAGCGGATGGAGCATGAGATGAAGATCATCCGGGAGAAAAATTTCGCGCATTATTTCCTGGTTGTGGCGGACATCACCTCCCGGGTGCCCCGCTCCTGCGGAAGGGGGAGCGCGGCGGCCTCGATCGTTTCCTATGCGCTCGGCATCACGCATGTGGATCCCATCGCCCACGGTCTTTTTTTCGAACGTTTCCTCAATTCCCAGCGGAAGGATCCCCCGGATATCGATGTGGATTTTCCGTGGGACGAACGCGAGCGGGTGCTCGATTACGTGTTCGCCGTGTATGGTACACGGCGAACGGCGATGGTCGGCGCCCATTCCACCTTCGGCGCCAGGGCCGCTATACGTGAGGTCGCAAAGGTATTCGGCCTCACCGGCCGGGAGATCGGCGCCGTAACCGGCAGGATCGGATTCCGCGCGTCTCTGCGGGGGATAAATGGCGGACTCATGAGTAACCCGAAATTCAGAGGCGTACAGCTGGACCCACCGTGGGACCAGATACTGGAAGCCGCCAAGCGTCTTGAAGGACATTTCGAGCATCTTTCCACCCATTGCGGAGGTGTGGTGCTGGTACCGGACGAAATCCGCAGGTATTGCCCGGTGGAGATCTCCGCCTCCGGTCCACAGGTTCTTCAGTGGGACAAAGACGCCGCCGAAGAGGCGGGGCTCGTCAAGATCGACATCCTTGGAAACCGCAGCCTCAGCGTTATAAGAGACGCTCTGGCGATGGTGGAGACAAATTACGGAAAGCATATCGATTACGCCGGCCTGAATCCTATCCATGACCGGAAGGCCGTGGAAATATTTTACAGAGCCGAAACCATAGGGGTTTTTTATTTCGAAAGCCCCGCTACCCGCCAGATATTGACGAAGGTGAGCTCGGGCATGAATTTCGAGGAATACCTCGCAGCGGATCATTTCAGGCTGAATGTGATTGTAACCTCGATCGTCCGTCCTGCGTCCAGCCGTAGTGTCGACATGTGGGTGTCGCGGTTGCACGGGGAACAATGGGTTGCCCCTCATCCTCTTCTCGGCCCGGTTCTCGACGAAACGCTGGGGATTATGGTATTCCAGGAACAGCTCAGCCGGTCGGCCGTCAACCTGGCCGGATTTGAACCGGGGGAGGCTGACACACTCAGAAAAGTCGTGAGCAAAAAACACCGCGGGAGGAAACTCGGCGATTTCCACGACCGCTTCGTCGAAGGGGCTCGGCGGCGCGGGGTTGGCGAGGAAACGATAAAAGAGGTTTGGCGTATGATGATGGGCTTCGACGGGTACAGCTTCTGTAAGCCGCATTCTGCCAGCTATACCCTGGTGGCATACAAGTCGGCGTTTCTCCGCGCCCGGTATCCCGCTGAATTCATGGCGGCGGTTGTTTCGAACGGTGGAGGCTATCATTCCACGTATGCCTATCTGTCGGAAGCCCGTAGGATGGGGCTCAAAGTGTTGTTGCCGGATATCAACCTGAGTGACTGGTCGTGCACAGGGAAAGATGGCTTTCTGCGCATGGGTTTCATGCTTGTAAGGGGGCTTTCCAGGGAGACCATGGAAGTTGTCATGAACGAGCGGGCCGAAAAAGGTCCATTCGATTCCTTCGATGGGTTTTTGACCCGCACCTTTGGTTCCGCCTGCCTTCATGACGTGCGTGCATTGATAAAGGCCGGCTGTATGGACGGTCTGGCCCGGGGAATGTCCAGGGCAGACCTTTTGCTGAAGGCCTTCAAATTTCATCATCTGAAAAACACCCGTAAAGGACCGGGGCTTTTCGCAGGCGAAGACGGCCTGCGGCCCCCTGCATCCGCTGAACGGTTTCAGGAAGACCCACGGCCGCTGTCCCATGAACAGGAGAGCTTTGGGTTTTTGATATCCGTCCACCCGCTTTCACGTTACCGGGACATGATCAAGGCCCTCGGTTGCGTGCCGTCGGCGGATTTGCAGCTATGGGTCGGCCGAAGGGTCACCATGGCCGGGATTATGATAAGCGGCAAGACGGTTTCAACCGCGCAGGGAGAGGTCATGAAATTTGTCTCGTTTGAAGACGAAACCGGTATTTACGAGGCGGTGTTTTTCCCCGGCGAATACCGTCGTTATTGCACCCTGCTGGAAGGCTCACGGCCTGGCGTTCTTGAGGGAACCGTCGAGGCGTCAATGGGTGCGATAACATTTACCGTACACCGGATGAGAGTGCTTGATTCCTAATTTGCGGATTGCATTTAATGATTTACATTGAAAAAGGAGTAAAATAGGTCGTCATATGACGAATAAGGCCTATTCTTTTATTTTTGAGCACGTTCTTAAAACCGTCGATGCCTACAGGCCGGTTTTTCCGTTTTTCGCCGCCAATGTGGTCCGCGTGGCCGCCGGGGTCGTGAGCCTGCTTATCGTAGACGGTCTGCAATTGTTGATTCCGCAGGTGATTAAAGGGGCCGTCGATTTGCTTGTGGCCGGAAAAATTGATCCGGAACGCCTTGTCTCACCGGCCTTGGCGATAGCAGGTATAGCTCTACTTATAGCCGTATTCCGCTATATCTGGAGGTACTTCATCTTCGGACACTCCAGGCTGGTGGAAAAGGGCCTTAGAAGCAGGCTTTACAGCCATCTCCAAAGCCTTTCCCCTTCCTTTTACCGGCGAATGCGGACCGGAGATGTTATGGCAAGGGCCATCAACGATATCAACGCGGTTCGAATGGCCGCCGGCATGGGGTTGGTGGCGCTTGTTGACGGCATTGTTCTCGGGTTGGCCGCGGTGGGTTTCATGATTTCGATAAGCCCTGCGCTGACGCTGATATCCCTTACACCTGCGCCTCTTGTGGTGTTCGGAACAAGGATTCTCACGCGGCGTATGTCGGCGGGGTTCGAATCCGTGCAGCGGTGTTTCTCCGGCCTCACCGAAACGGTGAGGGAGGCCTTTTCAGGCATTCGCGTGACGAAAGCCTACGACCGGCGCGGATGGCAGGAGAAAAGACTGCGGCGGGAAGCTTCTCTTTATCTGGACGCGAATATGACGCTGGCGCGTTCTCTTGCGATTTTTATCCCCATGATGGCCGTGGCTGCCAATGCCGGCCTGGCCGCTGTGATCTGGTTCGGGGGTCGCCTGACTATTCTTGGTGATATAACTACAGGGGATTTCGTCGCGTTCATAAGCTACTTGACCCTCCTGACATGGCCGATGATGGCGATGGGGTGGGTTTTTAACCTGATGCAGCGGGGTGCGGCTTCCATGCGGCGAATCGCCGGTGTACTGGAAGAGGCCCCGGACATCGCCGACCCACCGTTCCCGGTTTCCATGAGTCAAGAAGGAAGCATAGAATTCAAATCCGTAACGGCGGTTTACCCGGGCGAGCGTGGTCCGGCACTCCAGGATATCGATCTGAATGTAGAAGACGGCGAAACCGTAGCGGTGGTGGGCCGGGTGGGTTCAGGAAAAACGACGCTCCTGAGCCTGGTTCCCAGATTGATGGATGCGGCTGCAGGATCCGTTCAGTTCGGGGGAATCGATGTGAAGCTCTTGCCGCTTGGGGAGCTGCGTGACCGCATCGGCTTTGTTCCCCAGGATGTTTTTGTTTTCTCGGACACCGTTCGAAATAATGTTCTTTTCGGTGCGGGGGCCGAAACCGGGTATGGAGTCGAGTCGGCTCTCGAGGACGCGGGAATACTCGAAGAGATGATGTCTCTTGAACATGGCCTGGATACGACGCTCGGAGAGCGGGGAATCAGTCTTTCGGGCGGTCAGCGCCAGAGACTTACAATCGCTCGTGCGCTGTTGAGGAATCCACCGGTCCTGCTGCTGGACGATGCGCTCTCGATGGTGGATGGGGTAACCGAAGCCGGAATCATCGACCGGATCCTCTCCCGAAGGGCCTCTTCCACCACGGTGATGGTTTCTCACCGGCCTTCGTCGATACGACGTGCCGATAAAATTGTGGTGCTCGACGAGGGCCGCGTGGCCGGAATTGGAAGCCATGAAGGGTTGGTGGCCTCCTGCGGGATTTATAAAGAGCTATACGAACGTGCATTGCTCCGCGAGGAGCTGGAAGAGATCGAGGATCCGGATGCGCGGTGAATATGGATATATCGAAGAGGGCGAGCTGGGCAAGCCTTACGACATGTCTCTGTTGAAGCGATTCGCGCCTTATGCCGCGCGGTATCTTCGGCCGATCGCCACGGCTCTGGCACTGGCTGTCGCGATTACGCTGTTTGATCTGGCTGTCCCCTATCTTTCCAAGGTGGCGATAGATCGTTTTATACTTTCTTCATGGCATGTAATTGATTTTTCAGAACTTTCCGCTTCGGAATCCGCCGAGTTGCTGGAAAGCCGGCCGGGGACTTTTCGGCCGACCGTGGATCCCGGTCGTTTCGCTCTGGCTTACGTTGAAAAGAAGAAGCTGGATCCGGAGATGTTGAAGCGTTTGCGCAGCTTGGGGCTTTTGAAGGATGAACGCTATGTGCGGGTTTCTGAAGCCGATTTTATGGAACTGGAGAAAGAAGTCGGGCAGTCGGGAAGGGTTTATCTGGAGGACGGGGGAATTTTGCTGGCCGAATCCCTGATGGAAGGGCTTGATACCGCAGAGCGGAAGCGATTGAGGTCGGGGGATCTCCGCGGCCTGAGCCTGGTCGCGGCCGTGTTCGCAACCCTGGTAGTCGCGTCGTTCGGCCTGGGTTACGCCGAGCACTACCTTCTGGAATCGACCGGCCAACGAATCATGTTCGATATACGAAACGAGCTGTTTTCCAAAATGCAGGCCCAATCCCTGAGATTTTTCGACCGCAACCCCATCGGAAGGCTTGTGACCCGGGTGACGAACGACATAGAAAACCTTAACGAGATGTTCAAGTCGGTTGTCGTGACGGTCTTTAAGGATCTGCTTCTTCTGATCGGTATAATAGTTGTCGTAATTTACCTTGATCGCAGGCTGGCAATGTGGATGTTTGCTTTTATTCCGCTGATTTTTGTTTTGACGCTGCTGTTCAGCAGGCTTGCCAGAGAAGCTTTCAGGGAGATAAGGAGTTCGGTGGCTGCGTTGAATTCATTCCTGCAGGAAAGGGTCAGAGGCATGCACGTGGTGCAGCTCTTCGTCACGGAAGCCTTTCAAATGGATGCCTTCGAACGCATCAACCTCCGAAATTTTATGGCCGGTATGCGGCAGATACGAATTTTCGCCATCTTTATGCCGTTTATGGAACTGATTTCATCCTGCGCGGTTGCGCTGCTGATCTGGTACGGGGGAGGACAGGTGCTCCGGGACGAAATGAGCCTGGGCGTCCTGGTTGCCTTCATCGGCTATATGCAGATGTTTTTCCGGCCGATAAGGGATATAGCGGAAAAATACAACATCATGCAGGCCGCTATGGCCTCTGCGGAACGCATTTTTGAATTTATGGATCTCGAAGAAAGTATTCCGGAAGCCGCCGTCCCCTATTCTCCATCGGTGGTGAATGGCCATCTTGTTTTTCGCGGGGTTTGTTTCGCTTACAATAAAGGTCGGCCGGTGCTGGACCGGGTTTCGTTTGAAATCCGTCCAGGGGAGACGGTCGCTATCGTGGGGGCAACCGGGTCCGGTAAAACCACCATCGTGAATCTTGCGGCACGGTTTTACGACCCCGACGAAGGGGAGGTTCTGCTTGACGGCGTCGACCTGCGGAAATGGAGCAAAAGCGCTCTTCGTGGCGCCCTCGGCTTCGTTATGCAGGATGTCATGATTTTTTCGGGCACTGTCAGTGAAAATATCACACTCGGCAGAGGAGGACTCGATGCCGGGAGCGTGAAAAACGCCGCCAGGTCTGCGAACGCGCTGAAATTCATCGATCGCCTGCCCGACGGGCTGAACCACGAGACAGGTGAAGGCGGTTCAAGGCTTTCCACCGGGGAAAGGCAGCTGCTTTCCTTGGCTCGTGCATTGGCACTCGACCCTCCGCTGCTTCTTCTTGACGAAGCCACTTCCCAGATTGATCCGGGAACGGAGCGGTTGATTCAGCAGGCTGTCTCTCGGGAGGCCCGGAAACGGACCATGCTCGTGGTGGCCCACAGGCTTTCAACCGTTGTGGAGGCGGACAGAATTTTGGTGATGAGGCGGGGGCGGATCGTGGAGCAGGGGTCACACCACGAACTTTTGGCATTGGAGGGGTTGTACTACAAGCTTCACCGGACGCTTGCAAGATGAGCGTTTCGGGCTGTAAACAGGAGCACTGGAGGCGTCATGAACGACGTGTAATAATCACCCGTGAAACGCACCACGGTGAGTGCGAAAAGGATTTTGAAATCGGCTTTCGATTGGGGATTAACCATCATTACGACTAAAAAGCCGCTCAAGAGATAGGACGCATCACTTCTCAATGTCGGGCTTCCAAGGTCAAGCGCCATTGGCGGTTGGGGAAAAATCCAGGGTGTTTTTGTGTTGCGAGGCTATATCTTTTATGACATAGTCACAAAAATTAATACACCAGGCTGGACGGCGTGGAAGGATAGGTTTTTTGTATGGAATCTTTTTTCAAACTTGTTACATGTGAGCGTGCCCGGGAGCATCTGGAAATCTTCGGCCCGACCGGGAGTGAGTTCGTGGGCCTGGACGAAGCACTTGACAGGGTGTGCAGCGAAGATGTGACGGCTCCCGAAGACCTGCCTGGATTCCCCCGTGCCACCATGGACGGTTATGCGGTCAGGGCCAGGGATACTTTCGGGGCCACCGAGAGCCTGCCTGCGTTCTTTGAGTTGTGCGGGGAAGTTGAAATGGGCAAGGCCGCGGATTTATCGGTCGAACAAGGCCGGGCGGCCAGGATCTCAACCGGCGGCATGCTTCCCCGAGGGGCCGATGCGGTCGTAATGATAGAATATTGCCACCCTTTGGATACGCATACGATAGAAATCACCCGGGCGGTCTCGGTTCTCGAAAACGTGATTCAGGTCGGGGACGATGTGAGCAGGGATGCTGTCGTACTCAGCGTCGGGCGGCGGTTGACCCCGCAGGATATCGGATTTTGCGCCGGCCTTGGAATAACCGGAGTCAATGTATTTAAGAAGCCGAAGATAGGAATTATTTCCGCGGGGGATGAAATCATCCCGGCGGACCAACCTGTCGAGCCCGGCAAAGTTCGTGACATAAACCGTTACACCCTTGCGGCTTTCTGCCGACGGCACGGAGCGATGCCGCATTTTTACGGGATTTGTCCCGATCGATTTGAACCTTTCCGCGAATGCGTGGTGCGGGCGGTCGGCGAATCGGATTCCGTCTGGCTGTCAGGAGGCAGCTCGGTGGGTACCAGAGACTTGACGTTGCAAGTACTGGAGTCTCTGCCGGATTTTGAACTTCTTGTGCACGGTGTATCCATAAAACCAGGCAAACCGACGATCATCGGGTCATGTTCCGGCAAGCCGGTCATAGGGTTGCCGGGACAGGTCAGTTCCGCGCTCGTGGTGGCCGAGATTTTATTGACTCCGTTGCTGAAACTTCTCACTGGCAGGACCGGTAATCAAAAGATCCCCCGGGGTTTCATAGAAGCGGAACTTTCCCGGAACCTGGAATCCGGCGGAGGCAGGGAAGACTATGTGGGGGTGCGGTTGCATGAAGATAAGGGGATACTCACCGCCGAACCTGTTTTCGGAAAATCAGGATTAATATCAACCCTGGTCGAGGCGGATGGCCTCATCCGCATTCCTTTGAATTCAGAGGGACTGTATGCAGGGCAAAAGGTGGTCGTGAGGCTTTTTGACCGTTAATGGGGAGAGTTGTGTTATGAAACGAAAAATGTACCTGGATATGAAACCCCTGGAAGAGGCGAGAGATCTTTTTTTTAGTCATTTTTCAGAAATAAAATCGGGGACCGAGGATATCCGTGTCGATGACGCCCTGGACAGAGTCACCGCCGGACCCGTTTATGCGCGTCTTTCGACCCCGCTGTCCCATTGCGCGGCAATGGACGGGATAGCGGTCGATGCCGCCCGAACTTACGGGACTACTGAAAAAAACCCCATAGTCCTGACCGAAAACTCTGAATATCATTGGGTCAACACCGGTCAAATTCTTCCCGCGGGTTTCGATGCGGTGATAATGGTGGAAAAGGTTCATGAAATGGGCGAAGGGTGCCTTGAGATCCGTGAGTCGGCTTATCCCTGGCAGAACGTTCGAAAGGTTGGGGAAGACATCGTGGCGACTGAAATGCTTCTGCCGGCGGGTCATCGCATCCGTGCCTATGATCTGGGCGGGCTTATCGGCGCCGGTGTCAGCACGCTGAAGGTGTGGAAAAAGCCGCGGGTGCTCATAATCCCAAGTGGATCCGAACTGGTTGATCATCGAAAGGTAGGCGATGCCGCCCAACTCAAACCCGGCTCGGTTATCGAGTATAACGCGCCGGTGCTGGGTGGGCTTGCCGCCGAGTGCGGCGCCGAGCCGATCCTGCATGATATCGTCCCCGACAATGAGGACGCCCTGAAGGAGGCTCTGGAGCAGGCTGTGGAATCGGATGCCGACATCGTGGTGATAAACGCCGGGTCGTCGGCTGGAAGCAAGGATTATACCGTGCATGTGCTCGGGGCTCTCGGTGAGGTCCTCGCCCACGGCGTAGCCATGATGCCGGGAAAGCCCACGGTTTTGGCCGATGTCCGTGGTAAACCGGTTGTGGGCAATCCGGGATATCCGGTTTCGTGCGTGTTGTCTTTCGGTCAATTCATCAAACCTTTGCTTTTCAAACTCCAGGGGTTGGAGACGCCGGAGCCGGAGAAAATTCCGGTCGAAATGAGCCGCGATGTTCCTTCAAAAGCGGGCACAGAGGAATTTTTGAGGGTCACCGTAGGCAGGGTCGGAGACCGCTATATCGCAACGCCGCTCGCCAGGGCCGCGGGTTCGATTACGACATTGATCAGGGCCGAAGCGGTTGTCAGGGTTCCGGCTTTTTCTGAGGGTATACGCCAGGGGGAGACTGTGGAGGCCGAACTTTTGGTTCATGAATCATGCCTGTCGAACACGGTCGTGATTATCGGTAGTCATGATATGACCATAGATGTGCTGGCCGATGAAATCCGCAGCGGCGGCGAGCCGATAAGGATATCTTCGGCGAATGTCGGCAGCCTTGGGGGGCTGATTGCGCTGAGAAAAGGGGCATGCCATATGGCGGGGTCCCATCTTCTGGACCCTGAAACCGGAGAGTATAACATCAGTTATATTAAGAGGTATCTTCCCGGGATTGATGTAAAAGTGTATCATTTGGTGCTTAGGGATCAGGGATTGATTGTAGCCAAAGGCAACCCGCTGGGGATAGCCGGAGTGCATGATCTGTTGAGGGACGATGTAAAATTCGTGAACCGCCAGGCCGGATCGGGAACCAGGGTGCTCCTGGACCACATTTTAGGAAAGGAGCAACTGGAAGGCGGCTCTATACTGGGCTACGAGCATGAAGAATTCACTCACATGGCCGTTGCCGTGGACGTTTTGAGTGGTGCGGCGGATTGCGGAATGGGTATCTATGCCGCTGCGAAGGCGCTGGATCTGGATTTTGTCCCGCTGGTCAGAGAGCAGTACGATCTGGTGGTCTCCGGTTCCTTCGCCGAAAGCAGTCTGATGGAGGCTCTGCTGGACACCGTAAAGTCGAGTCGATTCAGGGAACGGGTGGTTGCAATGGGAGGCTATGATCCTTCCCGGAGCGGTGATTTATTTTTTGAAACCACGGGGGGAAATTGATGAAAACCCTTAAATTGAGATCGAGACATTGGCTGGTTGATGAACATAACCGTATCGTCATGGGCGAGGGGCGGCGGACTATATTGGAAAATATAGAAAAAACCGGCTCCATCAACCAGGCGGCGAAGCTGATGAAAATGTCCTACAAAGGGGTATGGAGCAAGATCAAAGTATCCGAGGAGTATTTACAAATAAGGCTGGTAGATACGGATCGCACGAGAGGTACCTCGTTGACGGCTGAAGGAAAGGCTCTTCTCGAAAAATATATAACTTTCAAACGGTGGTGTGAGAGGGAAGAGAATGCGGTTTTCGACCGGATTTTCCGGGAACCGTTTTCGACGGAGGCAGGGGATAGATGACGCTTCCGCCTTTAATAGCTTTTGTAGGCTATTCCAATTCAGGTAAAACTACTTTTATAGAATCTTTAATCCCAGAATTTATTTCCATGAATTTGCGCGTAGGTACCCTTAAGCACGCAGGTCATAGATTCGAACCCGATATACCGGGGAAAGACTCCTGGCGCCACCGGCGGGCGGGGGCATCGGTGACGGTCACGGCATCGGCCGCCGTGATTGCTATGACCATGGAGACGGACTCAGAACCCCGTCCTCAGGAGTTAATGCATTTGTTTAAAGGTCTCGATCTGGTGATCGCCGAAGGTTTTAAACATGAGCCTGTTCCGAAGATCTTTGTATCCGGACGGGGAAACAAGTTCTTGGACCGGGGGTCTTTCGATGAACATGTTATCGCTGTCGTGTCGGATATGCCTTTGAAAATAGATTTGCCGGTGTTTTCGACGGCCGATGCCGCCGGTGTCGCCGGGTTTGTCCTGAAGTCCCTCCACCTCCGTGCCGACGAACATACGGGTTTCAATAGTCCTGGCGGGGTTCTCCGGTGATACCTCCCGGTTTCCGGCTTCTTTCGAATTTTTTTCTTGATATTTTCGCTTGTAGGTAATCCGGCTCTGTGGTACAGGCAATCTGGGCTAAATATTTTTTATTCCGCTTGAAAGGTTCCGGCAGGATTATTACATAATATATAACTGCCGTCCTCCAGTTGTCTTTTGATGCGATTTCTTCCAGCCATGGTGAGGAGCATATGTTTCAAATTCCTTTCGTACATATGAGTATTGGTGCTTCCATGAACACCAGCATAATGAATATGATATCGAATGCAGATATCATCGTGAAGCTTGTTTTAATAATATTGCTTATTTTTTCGATCGTTACCTGGTCTATAATCTTTCTCAAGATTCGGCTCCTTACAAAAGCCCGGAAGGAAACGAATGATTTTCTGGAGCTTTTTTGGGAAAACAAGGGCATGAAAAAGATATACATGGCGTCCAAGGGGCTTGACTACAGCCCGGTGGCTCGGCTGTTCCGTGCAGGTTATGCAGAATTCAGCCGAATGCGGAAACTGCAAGCACCCCCGGAATCCACTGGAAGACAGGAGTTTCTCGACATTGAAGATTCCCCGGGGTCCAGGCGTACCGTTATGTACAATCTCGAACGCTCATTGAACAAGGCTGCGATTGATCAGGGAAACCGGCTCGAACGAGCACTCAGCTTCCTTGCCACCACCGGTAATACGGCACCTTTCATAGGGCTTTTCGGTACGGTTTGGGGTATAATGGAGTCGTTTCGGAATATTGGAATAATGGGCTCTGCGAGTCTTGCAGTTGTGGCTCCGGGGATTTCCGAAGCCCTGATTGCAACGGCTACAGGGCTTGCAGCGGCTATTCCTGCAGTGGTTGCCTACAATTATTTTTTACATAAAATAGGTTTGTTTAAGTCTGAAATGGAAATATTTTCCTCTGAATTTTTAAGTATGGTTGAAAGACAATTTTTTAGAGAAAAATTGGAAAGAAAAGCGTGAAAGCGGGTAGATTATGAAGACAGGCGGCGGCAATCAGCGATTGATGTCGGAGATCAACATAGTGCCCTTTGTCGACGTGATGCTGGTGCTCCTGATTATATTCATGATGGGAGCACCGATGCTGAGCCAAGGTATTGAAGTCAATTTGCCCAAGACGACGAGCAAGGTGATAAAGACCAGGGAAGACCCCCTGATGGTAACCGTTAAAGCCGATGGAGGGATTTTTCTCGAGGAGCATAAGTTGGAGTTGGAGGATCTCGAAGCCAAAGTACGCAGTATTTTTAAAAACCGTGCCGAAAAGGAAGTGCTCCTCAGGGCAGATGAGAGTGTTCCCTATGGAACCGTGATCGGGGTCGTAGCACGGATAAAAAGGGCCGGCGTCGATAAACTCGGGATGGTTACCGAACCGGAGGATTGATCTGCATGGGTGCTTTATCGTCAGCCTCCAGCTTCAGTTCTACAGCGGGGCCTCGCTGGACCTTGATGGTGGCCCTTTCGGTCGTGCTTCATGCAGGTGTGATAGGCAGCATTGTTTTTTGTCCAGGTGCGATCCCGACCAGGAGGATCAACGGCCAGGTATACGAGGTGGATTTGGTGGAGCTTGCCTCTCCTCGCAGGGGAACCGCAGGTAATTCTGAATCTATAGGTGTTGCGGGGGCTGACCCGGCACCTGCGGACGTTTCGGAATCAAAAAAATCTTCGTCTGTCACCGATACAAGACCGGCCAGACGTATAGGGCCGACGGAAGCGGCCGAAAAACCAGCTGTTATTGCAAAAAGAGTTGTAGAAACCCCGACTCCGGCCGCCCCGAAACCCAAGGTGAAGCCGTCGGAAATGATAGACCGGGCGGTTTCGCGCATCGAAAGAAAAATGGAAAGCACCAGGGAGGATCCTGCCGCGATGATATCCGACGCGGTGACGAAGATTCAGAGGGAAGTAGAAGAAAAGAAAAAAGAGGAATCGGTGGTAGGCGATGCCATAGCCCGCTTGGATGCCGATAATACAGGATCGGGCGGGGAAGAGGACGGCCGAACCGGGGGCTTCGGCACGAGCATCCGCGACAGGCTTTACGAGATACATGTGAGAGACCACATTTCGCGCAACTGGACTTATCCCGCGGCGCTGGACACGGCCTCGGGCAATCTCGAGGCCGAGGTGGTGGTGCAGGTCAGAAGCGAAGGATCGATCATCGACTACAGTCTGAGGCGGAATTCCTCAAACCCGCTTTTTGATCAGTCGGTGCTTAAAGCCGTTGAGCGCTCCGATCCGCTACCCCCTCTTCCTGAAGGGTATGGGAAGAAGCGGGAAACGATTATATTGAATTTCAGCCTCCGCGATCTCCTTCGCTGATTGCAGTACGGAGATTTCAAGGCATCGAAGGGTGGATCATGTTCCCATTCTATATAAAAAAAATTAGCCCCAGGCATCAGTCGGCATGGTTGATGGGGGCGGTAATTCTTTTCTTGTTGTTACAGGTGTCAGGAGGCAAGGCACTTGGCCAGATTTACATAGACATAGATTCGCCCGCGGTGCGCAAATTTGCGATAGCATCACCTGATTTTCTGAATCTCGATCCGAAATCCGGAAACCGGGAATTGGAAAGAGCCCTTCCGGAAGTTTTGATGAACGCGCTGGATATAAGTGGATTTTTCGAACCGCTGGACAGGGATGCTTACCTGCAGGGCAAGACGGTTTCCCTTTCAAGGCGGGATCTGCGTCTGAAGGATTGGTCGATCATCGGCGCTGAACTTCTTGTTCTCGGGGCCTTTTCATGCGTGGGGGACACCCTCGAAGTGGAGGTGAAAGTCTACGATGTTTTCTGGGGACGAGAAATCCTTGGAAAACGGCTGCTGGGGGACTGTCGCCATTACAGGCAGACGATGCACCGAATAGGAAACGACCTTATAAAGCTTTTGACCGGTGGCGAGGGGATGTTCTTGACGAAAATCGCGTTCGTCGGTGACATGACCGGACACAAGGAAATTTATACATGTAGCTTCGATGGAAAAGATGTAAAGCAGTTGACCTTTGATAAAGAGATGGCCCTTTTCCCGAGTTTTTCAAAGGATGGATCAAAGTTAATTTACAATTCGTATAAAGATAACGAGGGCATCCTGGTCATGCGGGATATGAGGTCCGGACGGGTTTCCACGGTTTCATCCAGGAAGGGATTGAACCTGGGAGGGGCTTGGTCTCCGGACGGAGAGAGTATAGCCCTGACATTCAGCGATGGGGGCGAGCAGGCTCTTTATAGGATAAATTTCAAGGGCTCAAAACCGGTTCGCTTGACCGAGCATTACGGGATAAACGTTTCTCCGACATTTTCGCCGGATGGCGACAGGCTGGCTTTTGTGTCCAACAGATCGGGATCTCCCCAGATTTATGTCCTCGATCTAAAAGACGGTACGGAGGAGCGCATTACATACGAAGGCAGTTACAATACCTCCCCCGACTGGTCCAGTACCGGCAGGATAGCTTTCGTATCGATGAACGACGGGGTTTTTGATATTTACACGATGAACCCGGACGGCTCTGGGACGGCACGGCTTACCTACGGCCAGAACGACAACGAGGATCCGAGCTGGTCGCCTGACGGACGCTACATAGTGTTCAGTTCGAACCGTACCGGTTCGCACCATCTTTATCTGATGGATGCATGGGGGGAGAACGAGCGACGGATAACCCATATGGACGGAGAACAGATGACGCCGTGCTGGGGCCCTTGAAAGAAAAGGAAAGGGCCCGTGATCTTGATATAACGCTGGAGAAATGTTAGGAACCTTAATGTAAGGCTTTTTGCGTTGAGGTGGTATTTTTTGTATGGGCCGATTTTTTGAGCCGATCATTTTTTCGGGAGGGTGGAGGATCATGAAGAAAAGAACTCTTAATTGTTGTATCGCGTTGGTGTTTCTGTGTTCGTTCGTTTTGATGATTTCATCATGTGCGAAAAAACAGGTGCAGAGCACCGATACCACCCCCGGGGCAGCTATAGAGGGGCGTGCGCTTACTGAAGAAGAAATCGCGGCTCGAAAGGCCCGGGAAGCAGAAGGGATTGTAGCCCGAGCGCGTACAGAGGCTGAGCGGCAGGAAATGCTGGCCCGAATGCGGGCGAAAGAAGGTATCGGGACTGAAATCCAGGAGTTCCAGGAGGAAAGGATCTACTTTGATTTCGATAAATCCGACCTTAAATCAGAAGCCAGGGAAGTCTTGAGGAGAAAGGCTGACTGGCTGAGAAAAAACCCGGAATTCAAGATTACCATAACCGGCCATTGCGATGAAAGGGGCACCAGGGAATATAACATGGCTCTCGGTCAAAGGCGTGCGGATGCGGCATTCAAGTATCTGAACTCGCTGGGTGTTTCTGCGGATAGGATCGTAACCGTGAGCAAAGGCAAGGAAGAACCTTTGGATCCGAGAAGTACCCCGGAAGCCTGGGCGAAGAATAGAAGGGCCGAATTCAAAGTCAGCATGTAGCTGGTGCCGGAGCGGAAATCTTTTTAATTTTAACGGTGAAGCTATGAAATCATTTAAAGGGACTTTCGATAAATTTACAAAGATATTTTTGAAAACAGCTCCGGTGGCCTGTTTTTTCCTGCTGTGCTCATGTGTCGGGACCGAGCAGGATTTGAGATATTTAAACGACCAAATCGTTGCTCTAAATTCACGGGTTTCCAGTATTGAGGATACCGCAGGGGGGGACCTGGAAGATCGGTTCGCAACCGTCCAGGAAAAGCAGGCGGAAACCGGGCAGGATCTTGATGAATTGGACAGTGAGGTCCAGAGTCTCTCAAACAGGGTTGAAGAATATCAGGTGCTGGTCAAGAGGGCCGTTGAGAGGGATACTACAGGAGAGGAAACAGGACATGCGGGCCTTTCTGACCTTGAGAGGAGGACCGCCCGGCTTGAGGCATCAATGTCCAGGGTTATGAAAAAACTTGGCCTGAAAGAGCCCTCGATGTCATCTGGATCCCCAGTAGTCGCACCCGAGCTGGCGCGTCTCGAGCCCGTTGATGAGCCTGAGGCCGAACCGTCAAGACCCGACGAGGATTTGTACAACAAGACCCTTTCGATGTATCGCGAGGGAAAATTTAAAGAGGCCATGGCCGGGTTCGAACGGCTGATATCGAAGTACCCGGAATCCAGGTATGCCGAAAACGCTCAATTTTGGATCGGCGAGTGCCACATGTCGATGAAGCAATACGAACAGGCCATATTGTCCTTTCAGAACGTTATCACCGACTATCCGAAAGGGAACAAGGTGCCCAGCGCGACATACAGACAGGCGGTCGCATTTTACGAGATAAACGACAAGATCAGCGCCCGTTTGCTGCTGAACAGGGTTATAAGATCCTACCCGAAGTCCGAGGAAGCCGGGCTGGCAAAAAAGAAACTGGATGCCATCAAATAGATGGAAAAAGTGCTTACAGGACTCGACGTATTCCGGCGTGGAGCCTGGCAAAAGTTTACCGGAAAGCGCGTAGGAATCCTTGCGAACCAGGCCTCTGTCGATGCTTCGCTTTCTACGACCGCTGAGGTGGTGGAAAAATGTTTACCGGGCTCGGTGGCTGCGCTTTTCGGCCCTCAACACGGCTACCGAGGCGAAGATCAGGATAATATGGTCGAAACCTCCGACGCCGAGGACCATTTGACCGGTGTGCCGGTATTCAGCCTTTACTCCCGTACGAGAGAGCCTCTTCCCCATATGCTGGAGAACATAGACCTGTTGATTGTTGACCTTCAGGACGTGGGGACAAGGGTGTATACATTCGCTTCCACGTTGAAGAATTGTCTGCAGGCGTGTGCGGTTCACGGTGTAGACGTGGTTGTCCTGGACAGGCCCAATCCTATCGGCGGCGATAGAATAGAAGGCAATGTTTTGGATTCCGGTTTTTTTTCTTTTGTCGGGCCGGCGTGCATCCCGATGCGTCCTGGTTTGACTCTCGGTGAACTTGCATTTTTGGTTAACGATGAATTCGAGATAGGCTGCGGGCTCGAGGTGGTTCCGATGCGCGGGTGGCGTCGAGGGATGCTCTGGAAGGACACAGGGCTTCGGTGGCTGATGCCTTCGACCAACATGCCTTGCCCCGAAACCGCTTCAGTTTACCCTGGCCAGGTAATCTGGGAGGGGACCAATATTTCCGAGGGAAGAGGCACATGCCGACCTTTTGAAATTTTCGGTGCGCCTTTTCTGAACACTTCGTTGGTCAGAAAGAACATAAGCGCAACGGACCTCAGCGGATGTTATCTCCAGGATTATATGTTTCGCCCGACGTTTCACAAGTGGAGCGGGGATCTGTGCAGGGGTTTTATGCTTCATGTAACGGATCCGGAACGTTATGAACCCTACTATACGTCCATTTGCCTTTTGCAGGCTGTTTTCGAGGTCCATCCGGATGATTTCAAATGGCGGGATCCGCCGTATGAATATGAATACGAAAAAACACCGATAGATCTTATCCTGGGCAATCGGGAACTACGCCTGGATCTTGAATCGGGCATGAAGCCAGCCGAATTAAGGAGCCGCTGGTTTTCAGATTTGGCTGAATTTGATGAAAGGAGGGCTCGGTATTACCTCTACCGGTAAATCCGGCTCCGACCTAGGCCGGAGCCGGGAGTATTTGGTTTAATGGGCTGCTTGTCCATCTATCCACTTATCAATAGCTTCTCTGTCGAAACGCCATACTCTTCCGATCCTTATCGCCGGTATTTTACCTTCCGCCGCGTATTTACAGATCGTAATTTCATGAAGTTTTAAGTACTTGGCCACCTCTTTCGTCGTCATGATTTCAGGCATAAAAACCTCCAATTAGAATAAACGTTTATCTCAAAATACATACAAAAATAAATCGTTCCTTAACTTAATACGGCAATAAAAATTACCATATGGTCCTAAAAAATTATCCACAGGATTTTTTATGTATCATGACAGTACCTGAGGAATTTGACTTGGAAAAATGTTTTTATCGCTTAGACGAATGAAAATTTCAAGTCAAAAATGATCAATGCCCGAGGAAAATTTATTTTTATCTATAAGGGTAGATTGTGGTTTGTATCACTTCGTTCGAACTGCAACCCGCCTGCACTTGCCGGGCTAAAATGGCAACGTACAGGCAGGCTTCTTATATTATGCTTCATCGAATTATCATTTTACGAAAGCCAGGTCAGTGAGATAGGTAACTATTCCGGGGAAGAACACCACGAATGTCAGCCCGATGATCTGCAAGGCTATAAACGGGAGAGCTCCCTTGTAAATATCCATGAGGCTGACCCCTGGAAGCTTCAAGGATTTCATGAAAAACAGGGCGTACCCGAACGGCGGTGACAGGAAGGAAACCTGCAAATTTATGGAAACCAGCATTCCGAACCAGAAGGGATCAAGGCCGTAAACCTGTTGGGCTATGGGAAAGAAAATCGGCACCAGGAGCATCAGGATCGCTGTCCAGTCGATTATCATTCCGAGGGCATATATGAGTGCCATCGTCATCACGAGAAAAAGCCATTTATTGCCAAGTCCCAGGAAAAGGTTTCCAAGCGTTTTCCCGCAACCCATACCCATGAACACGGCCGAAAAGATATTTACCCCGATTATGATAAACATGACCATACAGGAGGTTTTGACGGTTGCCGTTGTAGCGTAGGAGAGGTTAGTCCACGTAAATTTTTTGTAGCATATCATAAGGAGGATCGCGGCGAACGCGCCGACGGCGCCGGCTTCCGAGGGCGTCGCGATGCCGAAGAATATCGAGCCTAGTACTACCAGCATCAAGATTATGGGCGGTGTGACCGCCTTTATGCCCCTGATCATTCTTATTCGGAGCGGGTCGATTTCATCTTTGGGGACAGGGGGGCCTTTTTGGGGGTTCCGCCTGCACAGTACATAGATATATATCATGTATAGCACTGCAAGGAGCAGCCCAGGGCCGATCGCGCCTATGAAAAGCTGACCGACGGAAATGCCGGCCACCGCCCCGAGCACTATCAGCAGCATGCTCGGAGGGATCAGAATTCCGAGGCTGCCCCCGGCCATTATTGTTCCAACCGTCAATTTTCGGTCGTAATTGTGATCCAGGAGATAAGGACCGGCCAGAACTCCCATGCTGACGATGGAGGCTCCGATGATGCCGGTGCTTGCGGCGAAAACGGTGCAGACCAGGGTCACAGCTATAGCGAGGCCCCCGGGCAGAGGTGCCACCAGGTCGCGGATTCCGTCGAACATGATCTTTGCGATACCGGATCTTTCCAGGATGTAGGCCATAAAAATGAACAGAGGTATCGCTATCAGAGGGAAACTCACCATCACAGAATAAGTTTTCGTCACGGCTATGGGAAGCGCGGCCGGTCCTATGAAAATCAGTCCGAAAATGATGCCCAGCCCGCCGAATGTCAGCGCCACAGGATGGCCCAGAAACAGGCATCCTACGGTTATGGAACCGATGAGAGCCAGGAATAAATTATCACTCATTTTTTATCCTCTTTAATTCATCTATATGTTTAATTATAAAAGATATACCCTGAAGCAAAATGAAAAGAAAGGCCACCGGGATCACTGTTCTGAAATGAGCCAGCGGAGGCCGCCATACGCTATGGCCCTGTTCCATTGCTTTCCACGAATTAACAGCGATCGGTATTCCACCCTTGACCATCGCAGCCGCAAAAACGACCGTGAAAACCAGAAAGCATGCTATCGCCAGTCGATTTCTCCATTTTCGGTCGAGTCGTTCAGAGAAAAGATCAATGGCGACATGTCCTTTATGCAAAAATGTGTAAACAGAACCGAACATTATATAATAACCAAAAATGAAATATGATGTTTCAGTGAACCAGATCTGTGGTGCGGAAAATATTTTCCTCATCACAGACTCAAAAATAAATACAGCCACCAGCAGTACTATGGCCCACTGAATAAATTTGCCTATCCATTCGCTACAGCTGTCGATATATTGGGCAATGATACGCAGCGTCTTCATATTAATCTTAACCTCGTCTTATGGGCGTCCGCCCTGTGTTTTACCGAGAAAATACACGTCGCGAACTTTTTTTTCGGGGAGGGCGTTTTACTTCGTGACCGATAAAGGCCGCAACGTGTATGCAGGTCTTGCTTTGTTTATAAATTTTGATGCCATCAACCTTTACACGTCAAAAACACTGCTGGTTCCAGCAAGGTTGAAGAAGAATTTTTCTTTAAAAGCATGCTGAAGGACGGCTCCGGCATAGGGGCCGGTGCAATGTGATACACCCAGCTTCTGTACCCCGACCTTTTTCAAATCTTCGATTGTCCGCTCGATCCTTGATTCCGGAGCACCGAATAGATGAGTCCCCCCGATTACTGCGTAGCAGTCATCGCAACCGGTGATTTTCATCCCCTGGAAGATTGTATTAATTATGCCGCGATGAGCACAGCCGGAAATCACGATCAAGCCTTTTTCGGATTTGATGAACAGCGACTGGTCATCGTTCAATGGATCCGGGCCGAATCCCTCCGGGGTTTTCACGCAGGCATTGGTGTCTATTGTTTCGTACCCTGTGACCATAGGGATTTCTCCGCTGGTTACAATGGAATCGGTAATCCACACAGGTTCCGGGGTGATTTTGAAATTCGCTCCGAGGCTTTCAGCCTGTTCACGGGGATATGGCACCCCGATATAGCGGTAATTTTCGCTGTCAGCATCCTTCCAATATTTGGATGCCCAAGCTTCAGGGTGCGCGACTATTTCGAGCGGCTTTTCTCTGAGTTTCAGTAACGGTATCAGGCCCCCTGTGTGATCTTCATGCCCATGGCTGAACAAGAGCGTTCTTATCTTTTTAAGATCGACTCTCATTACCAGTGAGTTATGTGCGGCGACGAAGCCTCCACCGGTGTCTACAAGGACGGTGTCATCATCGACATCGACGAGGATGCTCAAACCCCATTCTCCAAGATACCCCAGCCAGCTCACAGAATTTTCCGACAGCGTTCTTACTCTGATATGCATTTTTTGCCTCTTTATCGTTGTTTTAAAAATTTTTCCCGTCTTTGTTTTCCGGTAAGCCGCCGGGCGGTTCAGACCAGGGGTCAATAAATTCAACCCGGCGGCCGGAGAATCATTTTTTGCCGGCGGTCTCGAAAATGGAGAAATACTTAGGATCGTTCTTGTCCTTGATCCAGGGATATTCTGCGTTTTCGTCGACAAAATCGGGCCAGTATTTATGCACTTTACCCTGACCGTACGGCTTGGACATATCTTTCCATTCCGAGTAAGCTTTTAGAAAGTTATATAACGACTTGGCAACCTTTAGAAAATCAGGGTTTTTTTCGGCTTCCTGTTCAGCCAGTATCGCGGTCTGTTTTTCCAGTTCCTCGATCGTTTGGTCGTCAAGCTTGGTGATTTTCGTCCCGGCTTTCTGAAATGTCCTTACGGCTTCTATATTTGAATATTCCCACTTGGCGTATGAAATCAAGTAAGACACTTTAGTTGCATATTCCAGCAAAGGTTTAAGTTCGTCCGGAAGCTTGTTCCAGGTGTTGTTGTTCACGGCAAGAAGCGTGATCATGGATGTCTGCCACCAAGCAGGTACGATCAGGTATTCGGCCACTTCGTGGAGAGAAATGGAAAGGTCGCCGCAGGGGAACGAAAATTCGCCGGCGTCGACCACTTTTCTGTCCATCGCCAGGTAAATTTCATCAGGGCTGATTGCCATGGTCGTGGCACCGACCATCGTCAGAATGTCTTCACTGAAACCGGGGCACCGGATCTTCAACCCTTTGAAATCTTCGGGCTTCTTGACTTCGACTCTGGACCAGAGTCCGCCTTCGATTCCTCCTCCGCCGGCTGCGAATGGTTTCATGTTGTATTTACCGTAAATTTCGTTGGCCAATTCCCTGCCACCCCCGTAATAATACCAGATCGCGAAATCCTCGGGAGTATAGGAACAGGGGAAAGATCCGAAAAGAACCAGTGCGCTGTTGAGCCCCTTGAGAAAACCCGGCCAACCGATGGCTGCATCGAGCGCACCTGTGCGGGCGGCTTCAAAGGTTTCGGCCATCGGGAACAGTTCGGATCCGTAGTGATAGTCGAATTCAAGCCTGTAGTTCGGCGTCTGAACGATATCCTTTACGGTCTGGGCGAGGATTTCACCGCTCCAGGAAAGTGCAATGCCGGCGGCGAAAGTATCCTGAACCCGCCATTTAATGACTTTCTGTTTGGCTTCGCATTGCGCAGGCGACCAGGCCGCGGCGGTCACACCCAATGCGACCGCAATTCCTATTACCGATAAAAACCTGTGTTTCCTCATAACCTCTCCTCCTTCATTTTTGTTGATAAAAATTGGCTCTTTGAACCAATATATAAATTCAGCTCATTTATAAACTGTATAAAATAAATATATGTATAAAGTACAAAATTATATAAGAATAAAAGAATGGTAAAAATTTATATTTTTCTCAATTAAAAAACATAATTATTCGGCATTTAAACCCTGGGTCTTGAGCATTTGTATCGATGCCAGCATGTGTTCCCGCATCGCGGTGCGCGCACCGTTTTCGTCTCCCCGGGCCAGGATTTTTACAAGCTCCGTATGTTCCCGGACAGCGCTTTCGTTTCTTCCCTCCACCCTCAGAGCGGCTTTCCATCCTTCGAAGGAAATTTTGGCAAGAGAGTTCATAAGCATCGTGATCGTCTCGTTTTTTGCGGCTTCGGTCACAAGGAGGTGAAACTCGATGTCTGTGCGTATTATCGCCACCACGTCCTGTTCCTCGAGCGCACTCTGGCGGGCGACATTGTTTTCGATGGTCTGTATTTCATCTTTGGTGATACGGCGGGCGGCAAGCGCAACGACTTCCGGCTCCAGAATAAGGCGGGTTTCAAAATGTTTGTAGATAGCATCTTTGTACTGGATGACCCATGATGGAAGAGGAACCAACAGGTCCCCGCTTACCTGCCTGACGAAAATGCCTTTACCCGGCCTGACTTCAACCAGCCCCATGATTTCCAAAATCCGAAGCGCCTCTCTAAGAGAGCCCCTGCTTATCTGCAGGCTGGAAACCAGTTCCCTCTCCGAAGGAAGCTGGTTGCCTTCTTTGAGGTTGTTGCTGGAAATGAATTTTTTAATTTCCTCTATTGCAGAATCAGACAACCGTTTTCTTTTAATCGGATTGAAATCCAACTTTACCCCCTTAACCTAGAAAACAAGCAACCTAGCAACTGGTAAGACCGATATTATTTTTTTCCGTATCAGCAGTCAACAATTTTTTTGGGGTTACTGGAATTTCGGTATAAAGCTGGTTCGATCCGCCTATCTATTGAATTTCTTATCGGCGTTTCAATCCTGTTGCGAACTCATCATAATTGACGCCGACCCCGAGAGACAGGGTGGCTTTGATGTTTTACGATTTCATCGTAATTGATTGTTTGAAGCGCATGGGGTAAATTACCTATGAAGGGGCCAAGAAATATGAATTTCAGAAGGCATCGTTTTTTATTGCTTTATTTGTTGACGGTCGCCACAATTTTTTGTGGGATGGTCTGCCTTGTGTCCTCCCATGCCTATGGTCGTCAAATGATCATCAGGGGGGATGGAGCGGCCGTCTATTTTCCGGAGGTGCTTTTCACCGCGGCCGAAGAGGTCCTGGATTTCTTCCCTGAAACGAGGGCTGCAGCTGAAAATGTTTTCGGCTGGCATATGGATCAGGATGTGTCAATAGTGCTGTTCGGAGAGCACTCGACATTCGAAGCGTCGGCAGGAACCGCTGAGATCGTGGCCTATGCGGTTCCCCAAAAAAATCTCATCGTCGTTGATTATCGAAGATTGCAGTCCCACCCTTTTACGCTGCGAAGCGTCGTGATGCATGAGCTTTTTCACCTTATTCTTCACCGGTATATCCCTGGAGAAGTATTGCCGCTGTGGTTCGAAGAAGGGGTTTGCCAGTGGGCCAGTGACGGGATAGGGGAAATCATCTCCGGTGAGGGCGGAGCCCTGGATTCCGCCGTGATTCGTGGAGATCTTCTCCCGCTGCGTTTCATTGAGAGATCTTTTCCCCGGGATCCGGCGGGAATGAGACTTGCCTATCAACAAAGCAAACGTATCGTGATATACCTTGTGGAGACGTACGGAAGGGATGCTCTGGCTGATATTCTTACCGCAATGAAGAATGGAAATGATTTCGATGCCGCACTGCAAAATTCCCTGGGAATTTCCGTCGGACGGTTTGAAGAAGAATGGTTGGGATCGCTCAAGGGCAGCGCCGCCTGGATGAGGTTCATCGGTGATTATTTCTATGGTTTGCTTTTCGCCTTTGCCGGCGTGCTTTCCGTGGCCGGTTTTATCCGGGTGATCATTAGGAAGCGCAGGGCTTACAGGGAATATGAAAATGAAGAAACGGCGCAGGACCGATAAAAATTATGCTGGATGAGAATAAGGATCGGAGAGACGGCATGAATTTCCCCTATTTGTTTTCCCCGCTCAAAATAAGATCCCTGGAGTTAAAGAACCGCATCGTTATGAGCGCAATGCACCTGGGATTCACGCCGGAAGGACTGGTTACTGATAAATTGATCGCCTTTTACAGGGCACGAGCCAAGGGAGGCGCCGGATTGATCATTGTTGGAGGATGCCCTGTGGAGGAATTTGCAGGCAAGGCCGGAATGCTTCGGATTGACCATGATGACTGCATCCCGGGCCTCCAGAGACTCACCGGCGCTGTTCATCGGCACGGCTGTGCAACGGCGGCTCAGCTTTATCACGCGGGCCGCTACGTGCACTCATCTGAAATAAAAGGGCGCAAACCGGTTTCAGCCTCCGCCGTGCGGTCCAGGTTGACAGGGGAGACTCCCAGGGCACTCGAAGTCGAAGAAATTGCAGGCATCAGGAAAAGCTTCGCGGATGCGGCGTCTAGAGCGGTCCATAGCGGTTTCGATGCGGTGGAAATTCTTGCAAGCGCCGGTTACCTGATCAGCCAGTTTCTTTCACCGCTGACAAATCGCCGTGAGGATGCTTACGGTGGCTCTCCGGCAGCACGTATGAGATTTGGTTTGGAAATCATCCGCGCTGTCCGCGGTGCGGTCGGTCCGGATTTCCCGGTTTTTATCCGGCTTGCAGGAAACGATTTCGTGGAGGGAGGAAACACCAACGAAGAGGCCGCGCTTTTTGCGGCTGCTGCAGAAGATAGTGGTGTGGACTGCTTCGATGTTACAGGCGGGTGGCACGAAACCAGGGTTCCACAGATCACCATGAATGTTCCCCGGGGAGCGTTTTCATATCTTGCCCGGGGGATCAAATCGGCTGTATCGGTGCCTGTGGTTGCGAGTAACCGTATCAACACTCCTGAGCTGGCCGAGGGCATCATAGGACACGGGGATGCGGACATGGTAACCATGGCGAGGGCTCTCATCGCCGATCCGGACCTGCCGCGCAAAGCCTTTGAAGGTGCATCCGATTCAATCCGGCACTGCATCGCATGCAACCAGGGCTGTTTTGACAGCATTATTTCCGGAAATCCGGTTGCCTGCACCGTAAATCCCGAGGCCGGAAGGGAGCAGGAAGGCTTGATGGAGCGTAAGACCGTTCCGAAAAAGGTGGTCGTCGTGGGTGGAGGGCCTGCCGGCATGAAGGCGGCCTGCACCGCTGCCGAGCGGGGACATTCCGTGCTGCTGATGGAACGGGAAAGCATGCTTGGAGGGCAGGTCCTTTTGAACGAGCGGGTTCCCGGCCGGGCGGAAATGGCCGTCGTATACCGTGATTTGGAGTACGGTATGGCTGCGGCGGGTGTCGAGGTGGTTACAGGCACCGATGCGACGCGTGAACGTGTGATCGCTGCCGAGCCGGATGCGGTAATCATCGCAACCGGATCGCGTCCTACTGTTCCACCAGTCGAAGGCCTTGACGACCAGCGGGTTTTCCAGGCACGGGATGTGCTTTCCGGAAAGGTTTGTGCGGGGCGGCGGGTTGTTGTTGTCGGGGGTAATGCCGTGGGGCTTGAAACGGCCCTTTTCCTGGCATCCGAGGGAACGATCGATGCGGAGATTCTGCACTTTCTTTTCAACACCGGTGCTGAACCGGAAGAAAATTTGAGACGACTTTTAAACAGCGGCTCCAGGATAGTTAAGGTGGTTGAAAAGGCCCGCAGGGCAGGGTCCGATTTAGGGCCTTCCACCCGGTGGTTCATTTTGCAGGAACTTCGGAGACTGGGCGTTGAAGTTTTGACCGACACCGAGGTATTGAGAATTTGTACGGCCGGGGTCGAAGTGGAAACTCGCAGTGGCATAGGGATGCTCGCTGCGGACGCCGTGGTGTTTGCAACCGGATCGGAGACAGAGCGGCCGGAGTGGTTCGGAGAGACATGCGGGCTACAGAGATGCATTCTGGTGGGTGATGCGGCGTCGCCCGGGAATTTGCTCAAAGCCGTCAAGGATGGTTTCGAAGCTGCGCTCGAGCTGTAGTAAGCGTAGCTGACGTTGAAGTTCATCAAGCGCCTTTTGAATATAAGCGGCCGCTTTAATCGGAGAGCTAAAAATGACGATAGATCGAGGGGCAATACAGAAGTTGAACGATGCGCTTTCACCGGAGGTCCGGCAGCGGGTGGAAGAGGCTGCGGGCCGGGTGACAGCCGCGAAGGAGTGTGGTGGGTCGGTGGTGGCCGTGCTGGGTAGCGGTCCTAATTTGCATGAAGGAGTCACCTGCCTTGTGGCCGAGTTGATTCACAAGGGCATAATCGACGGGGTTTCCACAAGTTCGGCTGTGATAAACCATGAAATGGCCGGGACTCTCGAAAAAGTCAAGCGGATCGAAGGTTTTTCTGCAGGATTTGACCCGGAGCGACTGCCGGCCGATGGGATGGTGGAAGTGAGCATAATGCCGCGGCAACGGCTTGAGGCCTTTGCCCGTGAGACGGTTCTTGATCTCAATCTGTATCGTCGTCTGGTGGAAGCCGAAGGCAACGTGATCATCAAGGTTGCCGGCAACATGGCTTATCCTACGGGTCTTCGCACCGAGAGGCTGGCCAGGGAGGCCCTGGCCATGGCGAAGCGGAGCGGTGTACCGTTTGAGCGGGTTGTAGGGTGTGGTGCGGATCCGTACACAATGATCGGAGCGGGTGCTGCCGCCGGCAAACCGGTCCTGGTCACCGTCCCCCAACTTGTGGGCGGCGGAGAGGTAGGGCTGGCTATAGGCGATTCCATCACGATTTCGGAGCGATGCCAGAGGGTCGCAAGTCTTCTGGCCGGGGCTGATGTGATCATAGAATCCGCTGTTGCATTGTCGCAGGAGATCCACGACGGTCCGTTTGAAAGGTTCACCGGCCATGGTATATGGGCCGATTGGGAAGGGACCTGGACCTATTCACTGAAAAAGAAAACCCTGATCAGGATAGATCTCGACCCGAACCTGGAAAATGCGTGGCTCAGAGAAAGGGATTCCGGTATCGTATCAGGCTCGGTCGACAAGGGGCTTCCGAAAACCAAGGTGATGGGGGTGCCTTTCAGAATGGAGATGTCCGGATTCGCAAGACTTCCCGGAAGCCTTCCGATAGTAGGGGATATCGGAGAAATCTGGCCCATTCTGGCGATTAAGGTCGCGGACAAGCTGGGGGTGAAGCTGGATTTCATGAGCTACAAGCAATCACTACCAGCGGGTGTGGATATGAGGGAATGGATTGTAAAGCGGGTGGAGCCGGTCGACCGGGGCCGGATGTATGCCGGCGCGAACGCGTTGATGGAGCATCCGGGTGGCGGTTATATCCCGCGGGATTGAAATGCCCCCTGTGAAAGGAAATGCTTGAATGCAGAATGTGAAAGCTGAATTTGTGCGGGAAAAGATCAATAACTTCATCCTGAAAAGACAGGAGGCCGAGGGAGCAGTGCGGTGGAAAAAACCACTTGTTGCTTTCGCTGATGCAGCAGACCCCATGTTTTCGAAGCTCAAGGAGGCGGTGTCCCCCACCCATGCGCTTCCTGGAGACCTGCTGCCGGGCGCCGGGACGGTGATTGTGTATTTCATCCCGTTCGTACGTGAAATCGCGTTGAGCAACAGCCGTGGAAGAATAGCTTCTGAAAAGTGGGCGGAGGCTTACGTCGCGACAAACAAGCTTATCCGGGACATGAATGATCATCTCGCCCTGCTGCTGGAAGGCTTCGGGTACATGTGTGCGGTGCTGCCGCCTACTCACAACTTTGACACAACCCGGTTGATCAGTGACTGGTCACACAAACACGTTGCCTACGTGGCAGGCCTCGGTGCATTCGGCCGCCACAAGTTGCTCATAACCTCTGAAGGATGCTGCGGAAGACTGGGAAGCCTTGTAACCACGGCGGTAATTCCGGCCACCGCCAGGACGACGGAGGTGGCGTGCCTGCATGAATACAACGGCACATGCGGTGTCTGCATGAATAAATGTCCGTGCGGAGCGCTGACTGCCGATGGGTTCGATCGTCAGCGCTGCTACCGTGTGCTTCTCGAAAATGCAGAGATTTATGAACACCTCGGGCTGGCGGACGTATGCGGGAAATGCTGTTGCGTGACCCCATGTTCCTTCAAAAACCCGGTGGAGCGAATCCGTAAGAAAAAGCAGGAAAACACCATGTCCACAGCTTGACACTGCCGAAATTCGTTCCGTGATCCGCTGAAGCTTAAAACGTAAACCGGCAGGAAACTTTTCAGCGGTCGTGGTGGCATGCGTGGTTTGACGTCAATGAAAGCCGTTGCCGTTGGTGTCGAAGCATTTGACAGGTCGGCCTACAATCGACTCGATCGTCGAGAGGCATTCGTCTGATGGAAAGATCTTGAATCTTTCCCCGGCTGATATAATTACGTAGCCGCCGGCTGTGTACTCGATGCGGAACCTGAGCCGACATTCCCCGGGATACTGGAAGACCAAGTCGACGAGCTGCTCGAGCAGGTCTTGGCCTGTTCCGGTTTCGTGCAATTGAATTTCCACAGTTTTTATGTTTTTCTGACGCACCGCTTCAAACGTGGCCAAATCCTGCAGAATAATTTTGACGGCTCCTTCCCCAACTTCAGCGGTTCCTGTAAACAGCAGGGGATCTTCGCTTTTAAGAAGCGGTGATGACTTCTGGAACAATTCAGGAAAAACGATCGCCTCGATGGAGCCTGAAAGGTCTTCAATGGTTATGACCGCCATTTTGTCGCCTTTTTTGGTGCGCTTCATTTTCATCTTTTCGATGACACCGGCGATTTTTACTTCACTTTTATCCTGCCTGGACGGGAGATCCTGAATCGTTGCGGTGGCGAATCGTTCCACCTCGTTTTTATACTTGTCGAGCGGATGCCCGGTGATGTAAAAGCCGAGGGCGTCTTTTTCCTTGCGCAACTTTTCCCTTTCGTCCCATTCATCGATTTCCGGGAAGGAAAGAAGACCATTTCCTCCGTCGCCGCCCTGAAGGTCGAACATATCGAACATCGACATCTGGTTGCTGTTTCGGGACCCTCCGCAGAGCTTCATAACATCATCGAGGGCGGCAAGGAGGCGGGATCGGTAGATGCCGGTAAAATCCAGGGCTCCGCACTCGATTAAGCCCTCGATAACCCGGCGGTTGACTTTAGCCCCCTCGATCCGCCTGCAGAAATCTCCCAGATCTTTGAACAGGCCGTTTTTCCCGCGCTCCTCGATGATGGAGTCAACCGCTTTCAGCCCCACGTTTTTTACTGCGCCAAGGCCGAAGCGTATTTTTCCTTCCACCACCGCGAAGTCCGACTGGCTCTCGTTGATATCCGGTGGCAGGATCTGTATGCCCATCGCCCGGCATTCTGCGATGTTTTTTATCGTTTTATCCTGGTTGCCCATATCCTGTGTCAATAGTGCCGCCATGAATTCCACCGGGTAATGTGCCTTCAGGTATGCCGTCTGATAAGCAATCAGCGCATAGGCCGCGGAATGGGATTTGTTGAAGCCGTAACCGCCGAATTTGTCTATCAGGGAAAAGAGATGTTCGGCGGTTTCCTTCGGGACCTGATTCGCAAGTGCACCATCTATGAAACGGCGCTTGTGCGCGGCCAGGACTTCGGGCTTTTTCTTCCCGACCGCCTTTCTGAGTTCGTCGGCTTCGGCGAGGGAGTAGTCGGCTACAATCTGGGCGATCTTCATTACCTGTTCCTGGTAAAGGATTACGCCGTAGGTTTCTTTTAATACCGGGGCGAGCTGCGGCAGGGGGTATCGGATGGAGCCCTTTCCGTTTTTGCCGTCGATAAAGTCCTTGACCATATTGCTTCCGAGAGGCCCGGGACGGTAAAGGGCCACCAGGGCTATCATATCCTCGAACACCTCCGGCCGAAGATTTCTTAGAAGCTCTTTCATCCCTGAACTTTCCAGCTGGAAAACGCCGGTGGTTTTTCCCTCAGAGCAAAGCTTGAAAGTCGCTTCATCGTCGAGCGGGATTTTTTCTATATCGATGGTCTTTCCCGTTGTTTGTAAGATCAGATCCAAAGCCTGCTTGATCACCGTCAGGGTCTTAAGGCCCAGGAAATCGAATTTTATCAACCCGAGTTGTTCCACCCTGTCCATCGTGAACTGGGTTACTATTTCATCTCTGGAGCCTTTAAACAGAGGAAGATAGTCAACCAGAGGCCTGTCGGCGATCACCACCCCGCATGCATGGGTGGAGGCGTGCCTGGTGAGTCCTTCCAGCTCGCGGGATATTTTGAGCAGCTTCCCCATAGGGCCTTCCTGCCGTTCAAGCTGCTTGAGCTGAGGTTCATTTTCTATGGCTGACTCTAGTTTTACCCCCGGTCCCTCGGGAACGAGTTTGGCGATACGGTCCACTTCCCCAAGCGGTATATTGAGCGTACGGCCCACGTCCCTTATGGCTCCACGCGCCTTCATCGTCCCGAATGTTATGATTTGAGAAACGTTTTCGCGTCCGTATTTTTTTGCGACGTATTTGATGACTTCGTCTCTGCCGTTTATGCAGAAATCTATGTCTATGTCGGGCATGCTGATCCTGTCGGGATTCAGAAAACGTTCAAACAACAGCCCGTATTTCAGCGGGTCTATGTTTGTTATTCTCAGGCTATAGGCGACCAGGGAGCCGGCAGCGGACCCTCTGCCGGGGCCGACCGGGATTCCGGCCTTGCGCGCGAAGTCGATGAAATCGGCGACAATCAAGAAGTAACCCGCGAAACCCATGCTTTTGATTATTCCAAGCTCGTATTCAAGGCGCCGCCGGTATTCTTCGATTTCTTCGGCATCGATCGAACCTTCTTGTTGTTCCCTGGATTCAATCCTTGCGGTAAGACCGTTTCGGGCTGCCTCGTCAAGCTCATCTTCCAGGCTGCTGTTATCCGGGAGATTAAAGGCGGGATATTTGTAGTTGCCGAATTCCATGTGGTAATCGCATCGTTCGGCGATATGCCGGGTATTGTCAAGGGCATCCTCGAAATCAGGCAGCGCTTCGAGCATTTCCTCCCGGGTCTTGAAATAAAATTCGGTGCCTGTGAACTTCAATCTGTTTTTGTCATCGAGGTTTTTCCCGGTTTGTATACATAGAAGGACATCATGAACTTCCGCGTCTTCTCTGTTCAGGTAATGGCAGTCGTTGGTCGCAACCAGCGGGATTGAAAGATCCGAGGAGATTTGCCGGAGGCCCTGGTTTACGACTTGCTGACGAGGAAGCTTGTTCGCCTGGACTTCGAGGTAGAGCCTGTCATGGTCGAATATACGCTGAAGTTCCAAGGCCTTTTTATTCGCAGCATCGAACATCCCCCTGTCGATCAAGTTAGGCACCATTCCTTTTAGGCAGCCGGTCAACGCAATAAGGCCTTCGTTGTAACGCGTCAGTAGCTCGAGGTCCACGCGGGGATGGTAGTAGAAGCCTTCCAGGTGGCCCAGGGTAATAAGCCTGCTCAAGTTGCGGTAACCGGTTTCATTCATCACCAGAAGCACCAGGTGGTAGGCGCTGGGATTGCCGTCGGTGGGCTGTGTGCGATCCCGCCGGTCACCTGGAGCAACGTATACTTCCGCTCCTATGATCGGCTTGATGCCGGCCTTGGAGGAAAGATCGTAAAATTGCACGGCCCCGAACATGTTCCCATGATCTGTAACCGCCACTGCAGGCATGTTGAGTGATTTGCATTTGGCGAGCATCTGCTTTATCCGGATGGCTCCGTCGAGCAGGCTATACTCGGTGTGCACGTGAAGATGGACAAATGGATCAATGGTTGACACAGTTACCTCTCGGGAATATGGTAATTTTTGACGGTTCCGAAAAAAAGCCCACTTGCTGCGTTACGCTTGATAATTTTTCTAAATTCATCATATAAGCAGTTGGAACTTTTATGAAAATCTCTTTTTGGCTTTCAACAGGCGCATGTAACCGCGATGTTCAGTATGATACGGTATGCGGCAGTGTTCTTCAAGGCCGTTAATGGTCGGAGGGGAATAAAATGACCAGAGGCGGTATAGATCGGACCATTCCGCTGGCCGAACGGATGAGGCCTTTGCGAATTGAAGATATGGTGGGACAGGATCATTTGCTCGCGCCTGGAGCTCCACTTGAACGAGCGCTCAAAACCGGACGAATCGAGCCCATGATTTTCTGGGGTCCGCCCGGCTCCGGAAAAACAACTCTGGCGAAACTCTGCGCCTCCTATACCCGTTATCCATTTCGGTCCTTTTCTGCGGTGACGTCGGGACTTAAAGATTTACGGGGGGTTATATCAGGCGCCCAAGAGGCCCGAGATCGCTTCTCGACTCCAACGCTGCTGTTCGTGGATGAAATCCATCGTTTTAACAAGGCCCAACAGGACGCTTTTCTCCCCCATGTGGAGAGTGGACTCGTGATACTGCTCGGCGCCACCACCCAGAATCCGTCCTTTGAAATCATTTCACCGCTTTTGTCGCGCACCAGGGTGATTGTGCTGAACCCCCTGGAAAAAACGGCGGTCAAGGCGCTGCTTCTCCGGGCATTGGCCGATGATGAAAAAGGGCTTGGTGATTTGCAGGTTCAGATGTCGGATGAGGCGGTGAATATTTTAGCATCAATGGCTCAAGGCGATGGGAGAGCGGCCTTGAACGGTCTTGAGGCTGTTGTAGCGGATGCAGCAGGTCCTGAAAGCACCGGGCCCGTTGTCATTACGCCTGCGGAAATTAAGCGGATTTTCACCAAACAGGCCCTCCGCTACGACAAGGATGGGGAAGAGCATTACAATTTGATTTCGGCTTTTCATAAAAGTCTGCGCGGCAGTGACTCCCAGGCCGGTCTTTACTGGCTCTATCGAATGCTTGAAAGCGGGGAGGACCCTCTGTTCATCGCGCGGCGCATGATAAGGTTTGCATCCGAGGATGTGGGCCTGGCTGACCCCCAGGCCTTGTCCATAGCGTTGGCGGCTTTTGATGTGTGGCGCAGGGTCGGACCTCCTGAAGCTGAACTGGCTCTTGCCGAGGCTGCAGTTTATCTTGCCGAAGCGCCTAAAAGCAATGCATTGTATGTCGCCGAAAAAGAAGTGAAGAAGGAGATCCGTGAAACCGGTCAGCTGGCGGTTCCTATGCACATACGAAACGCTCCGACTGCGTTGATGAAAAAGCTCGGATACAGCAAGGGTTATCGATACCCTCACAATTATCCGGGAGCTTGGGTTGCGGAGAGGTATCTCCCTGAAGGAGTGCAGCGCAAATCATTCTACAAACCTACGGACAGGGGCTTCGAGCGGGAATTGAAGCGCAGGAGTGCCGCCAGGCGGAAACGTGCGCCGGGCTTATAAAGGTGGGCTCCATCTGTTTGTAAAGCTGTCGTAGGACCAGCAGTCCTCCAGGGCCTTTCTGCAGGTATAGTTGGGATTTTCACACCACATAAGCATCTGTTCGTGGGCCCTGTTCAATTCCTTGAATTTTTCGGCATTCCCTCCAACATCCGGGTGATGATGTTTGGCGAGTCGTTTGTAGGCCTTACGTATTATTGCATGGCCGTCGCCTGCGGCAATATCCTCCCTACCAAGGTCGAGAACTTTGAGGCACTTCGTTTGATCTTTTGAAAGGCGGGGGGTTGTTTTTCTCTCAGGTTTAATGCTTTCGGGGTCGAGGCCTTTTTCGAGGCTACCCTCCAGAATGTAAAGCGCCGCACGGCTTCGCGAAACGCGTTTTTCCAGCATGGAATACCATTGCCTTCCGGATTCCAGAATCAGCGTCTTGAGATCCTCAGAAGGCCTGTTGCCGGGCGTGCGCAACTGAATGAACCGGGAGATTTCCTTTGACCAAACCGAAAGAACATCCAGTATCACATAGTCGGCTGTAAACGAAAAGGCGGCATAACGGGCGTTATAAGTCCTCAGCAGGCCTTCGGACAGGGTCAGCACCCATTTCATCCGTTGCTTGCATTCATCCGAACAATAGCGCCTCCCGGGCTTCAGGTTGTCGGTTCCGCAGGATACGCAATATTTTTTTCTGGAACTTTTCCTAAACGGAACGATCCTGTTTTCAACGATCGGTTTCGGGGAATATAAATGCACCTGCATGATTTCCTTCATCCTGCGACCTGATATGGCACCGAAAAGATAACGGGACCGTGTATTTTAAACGCTGTTACTATAGCGGTTGGAGGCCTCTCTATCAACCAAAAATCCGTTTTTTTCACAGGTCCTCGGGTGTAAAAGTCACCACATCCGCGATTTCATTTGTGTTGCTGAAAACCATCACAAGCCGGTCTACACCGAGCGCTATCCCCGCCGCTTCGGGCATGTGAGCCAGGGCTTCGAGAAATTTAACGGGTTTCGGGTACGGGGGCTTGCCGACCTTTCTACGCATGGTTTCAGCTTCGATGAATCTCGTTTCCTGCTCCACCGGGTCGGTAAGTTCACTGAAACCGTTCGCCAGTTCCATCCCGCCTATATATAGTTCAAACCGCTCAGCCACCGAATGATCGGTCGGGCTTGTCCTGGCGAGAGCGGCCATCGATGCAGGATAATCACAAAGGAAGGCAGGTTTTTCAATTCCCAGCCTCGGCTCGATGTCCCGTACCATGATTTCGTCGAACAGATCTTCCTGGATTGCATCTTCCAGCGACACAGTGGAATGCCTGGCGAAAGCTTCCTTTACCGAAATCCGGGGCCACGGCGGATTCATATCAACGGTTTTTCCGGAGAAAAAAATACGCCGGCCCGCTTTTAACCCGTCCGACACGGCACAGATCAAAGCCTCGGTCTCGTTCATCAGGCTCCGGTAGCCGCAACCCGACCGGTACCATTCAAGCATTGTGAATTCCGGGATGTGAAGAGACCCCCGCTCACCGGCTCGAAAGCATTTACAGATTTGAAAAATTTTGGAATAACCCGCGGCCAGCAGCCGTTTCATACACAGCTCAGGAGATGTATGAAGAAACATGCCGCCTGCTGAAACGGCGTCTATATAAGGTTCGGGAGCCGGTGCAGGGACCATGAACGGCGTTTCCACTTCCAGGTAACCACGGCGGGTGAAAAAATCTCGAAGAGCCGAACACACCTGGGCCCTCAGAGCCAGATTTGCGGCTTTCGAAGCCAGGGATTGAAGGTCGACGTCGCCGCTGGGGTCAGTCTTTGACTCTGGTGACATATTCACCGGTTCTCGTATCAACGGTTATTTTTTCGCCCTCTTCGATGAACGGAGGAACTCTGAGCACATACCCTGTTTCGAGAGTTACCGGTTTTGTGTCTCCCGCAACCGAGTCGCCTTTAGCCCAAGGGTCGGCCTGGGTTACGGTAAAGTTTACGAAATTAGGCAGCGTGATTCCGATTGCCTGCGTGCGGAAAAAAAGTATGTCCACTTCAAGGTTGTCTATCAAATAGTTGACTGCATCTCCTACCTGCTCGGCTGTCAGAAAGCTTTGTTCGTAGGTTTGAAGATCCATGAAGCAGTATTCGTTATCCTGGCTGTAGAGAAATTGCATTGTTCGTTCTTCGAGTTCTGCGGGCGGGAAGGTGTCTACCGAACGATAGGTTTTGTCTATGATAACGCCGGTTATCATGTTCTTGAGTTTGCATCGATAGAGCGCCTGCCCTTTGCCGGGTTTAGAGAACTGAAAATCCACGATGATATATGGCTCATCGTCCAGCAGCAGTTTCAAGCCTTTTCTTAAATCGCTGGCATTATACATTATGGTTCACATCTCCTTTTGTGTTTTGTCACGGGAAAGCCCCGGACGGCACATTCGGTTACATAGGGTGAATTATACAAAATAGATATCGCTTATATATTAAAGAACATCCAGTGCGGTCAAGGGAAAAGCTCTTGAGACATTGAATGGGTCGCAGTAAACTTGACGGGTTCGTAAAAAGTAGCATCCCTGCCTTATCGGCGTCGGGGTCGGGATCGGTATCGGGGTCGAAAAGCCCGCCGATCAACGTCCGATACCGATGCCGATAGCGACCCCGACCCCGAGGAACAGGGTTGTTTTGACGTTTTACGACGCCGTAAAACTCATTAAAATTATGTATTTTGACGAAGGGTGCTGCGTACCTTTTTGACCAGCTGTTTGAGATGCGGCATTTCACCCCGGTGCGCTTCCCAGCAGGGAAGGACGGTGTTGTTTTGGAGCAAAGGTTCTGTTCGGATTTCATCTCCGGCGCAGGCTACAGCCTGCTCCCAAAGGGCCGTGTGGGGCAGGGGTGAGTATTCCGCGAGAAAGGGCATGAAACCAAGCTTGCCTGCAAATATTATTGTATCTCTCACCGAGGAAGGGGTTTGTCCGGGCAGACCTGCAAGGATATATGCTCCCAGCTCGTGGGGGTGGAAGCCTGCGTCCAAAAAGCAGGCCGCCGCCCGTTCCATGTCGCCGGATTTCATCTTGTTGTCAAGATTTGCGCGGAACGAGAAGTCGGCTGTCTCAAGCCCGAGCCGGATTGTTCTGAAGCCCGCCCTGCGCATCAGGCGGGCGAGATGTTTTGTAACGGCCGCTGCGTGCAATGCGTTGGGAGTATGGAAGCGGACCTTCAAATTGCGTCTCAAAATTTCTTCGAGCATAGGCTTTACATGGACTGTGGAGTTTACGAGCAACGCGTCGTCATAAAAGGCGAAGTCTTCAACTGAGTGGTGTTTATGCCAGTATTGTATCTGCTCTACAATTTCCAGGGGATCGAATGCGCTGAAGTGCGGCTGGAGGAAAGAACTTGCGCAGTAGCGGCAGGAAAAAGGGCAGCCCCGCGTGGTCAGGAGGCAGATATAATCAATTTTCCAGAGCATGTCGAATGCGGGATAGGGATGCTCCACCGAAGACCCGGCTCCAGGAGCTTCGATGCCGAAGGCCGAAAGGGCCTTTGTCACATCGTTCGGTTCCCCGCCCGGTACAACGATGTCGGCGCCGCAGACGGACAAGGCGTGTTCGGAGCACAGGGTGGCGTATATGCCCCCGAGTATCACGGGAACACCGGGGTGGACCTTCCTTATCAGGCTGATCAAGTCTTTGACCGCGGGGTACCAATATGTCATTATCGATGTGACCAGAACGGCTGCAGGTCTGGCAACGCTCTTCAGTTTTTTTTCGACCAGGTCGGGCGGCAGCCCGTAACGGTGAAACGGGCGATTGAAACGGGCCAGCGGCTCCGGTACAGGAATCCGTTCCCGGGGGAATTTGCCGATCCCGTATGCTCTTCGCACCGGGGCTTTGATCTCGGAACGCGATGCGAGACCGGGGTCGTGAATGTCCAGGCAGTCGATCAGCCGGACATCGAAACCCTTGCGCCGGAGCATGGATGCTATGGTGAGTAGACCCAGCGGTTTGGACCACATATCGTATGCGGCGAAATCGTATATCCATGGATTTATCAGAATCAACGAGCGAGCCATGTTTTTTTATCGAGGCAAGCGCAATTTTTTGAACGATCAACCTGCCGTTGAATATCCAGCCGAAAAAAAGACGGGTTTGGTCCGGGTCGCTCTTCCCGGGGTTGTTTTTAATGTAAAGGAGTCGCAAAACTCATGAGAGCCGTGGTTCAGAGAGTAAAAGAGAGCCGGGTGGAAGTCAAGGGTGAGACAGTCGGGGCGATAGGAAACGGCGTCCTGGTCCTGCTGGGAGTCGGCGCGGCTGACACCGAGAAGGATGCGGAGTATCTGGCCGGTAAAATAGCAGATCTGAGAATTTTCCCCGATGCGGAGGGGCGGATGAACCTGTCGCTTCTTGAAACTGGTGGAGCTGCGCTGGTGGTGAGCCAATTCACGCTTCTGGGAGACTGCCGCAAGGGCAGGCGGCCCTCCTTCGCCTCTGCGGCGCCGCCTGAAATTGCCCGTTTGCTTTATGAGCATTTTATGCTTGTTCTTCGTGCCCGCGGAATCGAGGTTTCATCCGGGATATTCCAGGAGATGATGGATGTTTACTTGATGAACGACGGCCCGGTGACGATTTTACTGGACAGTCAAAAACGTTTCTGAACCAAAGGAGTGTGGGTATGAAAGCGACATCGGACGGAGTTTCTTCGGGCCGGGAGAACCGGGAAAAGCTTCCGGATCTGTTCGGAAAGCTGCAGAAAACCGTTCCCCGGAGAAAGGCGGAGTCTCGTCCCTCCCAGTCTCCTCGCCCCTCGATGGAAAATGGGGGTCCGCGGACCGTTGAGAGGGACCCAATCGAACCGGCCGGGCCGAGCCGGGCATTTGGCATCCTTCGACTGGTGCTTTTCATCGTGGCGGTGATCTGGGTGCTTGCGGGCGTTTATAAGACCCCGATTTTGGCGACTGTGGGGCGGCTCCTGATCGTATCCCATCCGCTCGAACAGGCCGACCTGGCCGTTTGTCTGGGAGGAAGCCCCGTCGATCGCGGTCTGGAAGCGGCGGAACTCGTGAAGGAAGGGTATGCCCCCCGCATTTTTATTTCCCGCGGGGAGCCTCCCGAGGCCATTGAAATACTTCGTTCCAGAGGAGTTGATTTTCCGGAAAACCGACAGCTGACATACGAAATGCTCAAGGATCTCGGTTTAAGTTCGGAGTCATTGGTGGTTTCGGATGAGGCGGTGTCTTCGACAGCTGAGGAAGCGGAGCAGCTGCGCAGGCTGGCTCTTGCCGAAGGCTTTTCTCACCTGATAGTCGTTACTTCACCTCAACACACCCGGCGAGCCTGGATAGCGTTTCGTCACATGTTCAAAGATAGTGGGGTTTCGGTGAGCATCCGCCCTGCGCGTTTTTCCGCCTTCGACCCGGAGAACTGGTGGAAAAAGCACCGTTACGCACGGCAGGTTGTATTGGAATACATGAAGATCTTGTGGTACTTATGGATACTGTGAGCAAAAGAGGCAATGAAGAAATTCAAAGGGATCTACGGGCCCACAGCATGTGGCCTTCGGTGTTTATGTCGAACCCGCCGCCCTTGAGATAGTCCGCCATGGATTTCATGTTATGATCCGGGCCGGTTCCCTGGTGAACTTCCATTGCGATTTTCTCAACTCGCGCCAAATATTCCGGAGGGCAGCGGTACAGGATTTCGTATTCGGATCCCTCGCAGTCGAGCTTCAGGAGGTCGATTTTTTCCAGGTTATGTTTTTTAAAAAGATCCTCCAGCGTGATGCATTCGACTTCAAGCGGAATCCTCCCGTCTAGGGGGAAGACCGTCGCAGCGGTGGTGAAAGCGTTTTCCGTTTCTATAAGAAGTTTCATGCTTCCTGTCGTGCCGTAAACGGCGACGGGTAGGACTGTTATGTCGATGTTCGGATTGATTTCGGCGTTTCGCGATAGTTGTTCGAGGTTGGCCGGAATCGGTTCGCAGCAGATAATCCGGGCGCCGGGGCGCATCCGGGCGACATAAAGGCAGAAAAAGCCGGCGTTCGCGCCGATATCGACCACGACCGGCCGTTTGGGAAGCGGTTCCTCCAGGCCTTGCAGGTAGCAGTTTTCGAGGAAAATTTCCTTAAACTCGTGGTAGAGGCTTACCGGGACCTCCATTCTTAAATTATTCGGAAGGAGGAAAACGACCGGGTCTTCGCGGTTCACCCCCAACTTCACTGCGAAATGCTTCCACCAGTTGGAGATATTTGTTATCAGCCTGATATAACGTTTCATTTCTGCAATTCAACTCCGATATGAACCCGGACTTTTGAGAACAGTGTCAGACAGTGGAGCAGTTTGAAACGCTTCGGCGTCGAAAGGCCAGTCCAGGCTTTTCCATTGACCGGCAAACGGCTCTCCCCTATAATCCACAGCGTCTATTATGCTTTTCAACCATGGATAAAACAAGAGCTTTTTGTTTCCAAGCACGTGTTCCTGAACCCTGCCCGGCCGGCGCCGTGTTTTTTTGATCCCTGATTGCGGGAGAGCTGAAGAGATGATTTCGGCATGTGTGATATGCTTAAACGAAGAGTCTAACATAGCGCGTTGTCTTTCCAGCCTCGAAGGGATGGATGAGGTGGTTGTCGTGGATTCGGGGAGCAGCGACCGGACCGTAGAAATCGCGAGATCTTATACGAATGCGGTGTTTCACAGAGATTGGACGGGTTATGCCGATCAAAAAAATTTCGCAATGTCCCAGGCAAGAGGAGATTGGATTTTAAGTGTGGATGCTGATGAGGAGGTTTCTCCGGACTTGAAAAAGGAAATAGATATGGTTCTCTTGTCCAATCCGCAGGATGCCGGTTTCAGAATTCCCCGCAGGTCTTTTTACCAGGGCAGGTGGATTAACCACAGCGGTTTTTATCCGGACAGGCAGCTTCGGCTGTTTCGGCGCGAGCAAGCCCGGTGGGTTGGCCGACGGGTTCACGAGAGGGTGGAAGTGGACGGCCCGGTCGGAAAACTCAAAAGTGACCTTCTGCATTACCCTTACAAGGGAGTGATATCCGGCCAGTTGAAGACGGTTGATGCGTTTTCCACGCTTTTTGCGAAGGATCTCCGGGATCGGGGTGCCGGCTTCCACCTGTGGCTTCTCGTCGTACGCCCTATCTTCAAGTTCCTGGAAGTCTATATTTTGAAAAAGGGCTTCCTTGACGGTGTCCCTGGATTGATTATCGCGGTAACATCGGCCTACGCGCTGTTCGTCCGCTACGTTAAAGTGCGTGAGATGGAAAAAGGCATCGGCCATTAATATGCAGCCTGATTTGTCGGTAATTGTCGTAAGCTACAACACATCGGATTATCTCGGAGTATGCCTTGAGTCTATTCGGAGACAGACCGGAGCAGTGCATCAGACCTTTGTGGTCGACAATGCCAGCGTCGATGGCAGTGTGGAGATGGTCAGGCGACGGTTTCCGTGGGTTTCCTTGATCGCAAATCAACATAACGCAGGTTTTGCGCGAGCGAACAACCAGGCTTTGAGCCGCTGCCAAGGGCGGTATATCTTGTATTTGAACCCCGACACCGAACTCAGGGATAATTCGCTCGCTCGTATGACGGCCTATATGGATGCGAACAAGCAGGTTGGCCTGGCCGGTTGCAGGTTGGTGAATCCGGACGGTTCCCCCCAGTCTTCTATGGAGGTGCGCTACCCGGGGCAGAAATACGCCGCGGGTGAACTGGAAGGCCTGTGTGGTCCTATCGCATGGGTGATGGGGGCCGCGATGGTGGCGGAGGCCGGGCTTATGAAGACTTTGGGCGGCTTCGACGAACGTTTCTTTATATACGGAGAGGATGCTGATCTGTGCCTCCGCGTGAGGAAGGCCGGGTTGCAGATAGGCTATATTGACGATGCGGTGGTGGTCCACTGGGGCGGGCGCAGCGAACGCAACAATGAACCTTTGGAAGTCTGGACCAGGAAGTTTGCCGCCGAAATGATGTTTTTTCGGACGCATTACTCGAAAAAGGCCGTTCGTGCAATTCGGCGTGCCCACTTGATGAAAGCGGCATGGAGGGTTGCAACAATAAAACTTGCGCTTCTTTTCATCAGGGAGAAGACCGGCGCGCTGGCAAAACTCGAGCGGTACCGGCACGTTATAAAGGTTTTGAGGAATAAAAGCGAACAATAACCGCTTCCGGCCGCGCCGGGGGTTCCACCGCCTTTATTGGGCTTGAGGTAAGCTCGTTGTCAGTGGAGCGCAAGCGAAACGGTTGTCGTTGTCGTAATCGATCTCCCTTCGGTATCGGCGTCGGTATCGAGGTCCGAGTAGTTGGAGTGCCGAAATGAAATTTTGATCTGGCCCGCACGGCCGGTGTAAGTGTTGGTGGCGCCTGCGGCGCGGGATTTAAAATTTTAGACAGGATTGACAGGATTGACAGGATGTTGGCATCGCGCGGAGGCGCAAAACCGCCCCGGTTGAACACCCAAAGGGTCCCGGTTCAACGGGGTAAACAGAGAACAGAAGAAAAGAAGGATAGGAAACTCATCGGCATAGCGCCTGCGGCGCGTGTTGGTGTTGGTGGCACCGCTGCGCGGTGGTGTAAGTGGTGAACCACCGGTGCCCTCGAAGCGAGGGTTCACCGATGAGAGATCTGATATTCCCCGTAGGTCGGGTTTCCATACCCGACACCTTCATGTTCTGTGGGAGCGGATTGTATTCGCGATATCCTTATTCTAGGCGTCGGTATCGGCGTCGGCTGTTTTTAAGATAGTGTTTTTAACTCCGAATACATAACAGCTAAATGCTAATGGCTACCAGCTGATATGGCAGCTCCGGGAGTGGAGAAAAATGAGTGAATACAAAGATCTTTTGAAGGTTTATCGGTTACTGAAAAAGAAAATGCAATTCGCTCATCTCGGAGATTTAATCAACGCCACTTTTCAGGACGTGCTTGAAAAAAGGGGGATTGTAAGCCGGGAAGAACTCCTGAACATGACCCTGGAGGAGTTGAAGCAGGAAGGCTTGTCCGACACGGAGGAAAACCGGGAAGATTATCTGGAGGCCCTATCCGATTACTTTTTCGCGACGCGCTTGTCTCCGGGGGAAATTGAAGATTACATCAACCTGGCGAGAAAGCGGGAAAAATCCCAGACACTATCTATAATCGCCAACCGGGACCAAGCCTCATCGATGGAAATATACGAGGCCTTGAGGGAGTTCTGCGACATCCCCATGGGCGAGGTCTATATTTCGCCGGAAGAGGCGACCGGTATCCGGGTGGCTTTGATCAGCCGTTTCATATCCAGCCAATTGCCGTTTGTCGGACTGGCGAAAAAACATATTACGATCAGGGACATGGACCTTGTCTTGAGGAGATGCCTTTGGAGCCGCAAGCGGCCGGGGAAGCTTGGTGGAAAGGCCGCCGGCATGATCCTGGCGCTGAAAATTCTTCTGCCTATCCTTGAAAAACATGACGCCGAGCTTGAAGAATACATCCGGGTGCCCGACACCTGGTATCTCAACTCGGGGGTATTCTCGGAGTTTCTCGACCGAAATAATCTCTACCTTTTTCATACTCATAAATACAAAGACCGTGAGGAGATAGAGGCTGACTTTCAACACATAGAAGAAAAATTTCGAAGTGCCACCTTTTCTTCGGAAGTGCTCGACGGGTTCAGGAAGATACTGGAAGAGATCGGAGAGCACCCTATCATAATCCGCTCTTCAAGCCTTCTTGAGGACAGCTTCGGACTTGCATTTTCAGGGAAGTACATGTCGGTTTTTCTTGCAAACCAAGGGGATATCGAAACGAGGCTTGAAGAATTCATAAAAGGCCTTAAGCAGGTTTTCGCCAGTACATTCGGGCCGGACCCCATCCTTTATCGTCTTGACCACGATCTCTTGGACTATGACGAGCGAATGGCGATGGTGGTCCAGAAGGTGGTCGGAAGGCGCTTCGGGGATTATTTTTTCCCGTTTGTCGCAGGTGTTTTGTTTTCCCAGAATGTTTATGCCTGGAACCCGAAGATCAGGAAAGAGGATGGATTGGCACGCCTGGTGTTCGGATTGGGCACAAGGGCCGTTGATCGCGTTAGCTCCGACTATCCGCGAATAGTCCCTTTGAGCCATCCGTTGCTGCGGCCGGAGACCACTTCAACCCAAATCAAAAAATATTCCCAGAAGAATGTAGATGTTCTAAACCTTAAAAAGGGATGCTTCGAAACAGTGGATTTCACTACCCTGGCCTCTGAAACGCAGCATCCGGACCTTTTTTACGCGGTCTCGGTTGAAAAAGACGGATATCTCTCCGCGCCCTATTTCCTGAATCAGGATCTCAGCCAGGGGCGGCTATTCGTGACTTTTGAACACCTGCTGAGCCGCACACCTTTCGTAGAGCTTGCGAAAAAAGTATTATCCAGGGTGTCTGCAGCATATGGGCGTCCGGTGGACATGGAGTTTGCATGGGATGACGACAGGCTTTATATTCTTCAATGCCGTGCGCTTTCCACACGTAAAGAACTTGGTAAAGTAACCATCCCGACTGATGTGCCGGACGAAAAAATTCTTTTCGTCACCCAGTCCGGATTGTTCAACAGCGTTGTCGAGAACCTGGAATATATTGTCTATGTAGATCCAAGAACCTATGATGCTTTGGGTAGTTTCGAGGATAAAATGGCGGTTGCAGGCGCCGTCAATGCACTGAACAAACATCTGGCAGGGAAGCGGTTTGTTTTGATGGGCCCTGGGCGATGGGGCAGCAGCGATATCAATCTTGGTGTGCGTGTTACCTATTCCAGCATCAACAAAGCCAGGCTCCTGATGGAAATATCTTTCACCAAGGATGGTTACACGCCAGAGGTGTCTTGTGGCACACATTTTTTCCAGGACCTGGTTGAAGCCGACATCGCGATCGTTTCTGTCTTTCCTGATGATCCTGCATCGAATTTGAAGGAATCCTTCCTCCTCAATGCTTCTAATTTGCTGCCGGAAATGGCCACGAATTATCAAAAATACGGCCAGGCGGTGCGGGTGATTCATGTTCCATCGGCGTGCAATGGAGATTACCTTCACGTCTACCTGGATATGAACACTCCAAAAGGCATCGGGTTTTTCGGAGAGTATAAATAGCGTTCGGGAACCCGGAGATTGCTGTACACCCACCCAAAAATTTATCGGCTGGAAAAGGCCGCGGATACAATTTCATCCCACAGAAAAGCAAATCAACCAAACCAACCGGATAAACCAGATATCACATTACAATGGCTGAAAAATCGATAACTTAGAACATGGTTCTCTTTTTTTCTTGCATTGCTTGTAAAAAGGTTTATATTTCGCCGCCTGATGAGATGCACTTGGTCAGGTTGCAACGCAAAAAAACTGTTAAATCGGATAGTTATGTGTATCAGCCGGTGTTTTTTTGGAAAAAACATTTTTACGAAAGGATAACGCTATGCAGAAAATTCTTGAAGTGGAAAAGCCGTCTGAATATCAGATGGACGAAAACGAGGAGCCTCCCAGTGGTGAGCGTATTGAACCGCCGCCATATCATCCTTCCACGCCTTTTCCAGATATCCTGACATATTCAAACATATCGCCCGTTTTAAAACCTGTAAAGCAAAACTTCCGAGCCTCCTCATGCGCCAAGGCTTTCCGAAAACGTTTTTTTCCATTGGCGGGTGACAAGGAATGGAACGATTGGCACTGGCAGATCGCCAACCGGATAAAAACCCTGGATCAGGCGGAGAAAATGCTTCATCTGTCGATGGAAGAACGGGAGGCACTGGGGGACCATTCCACCGGGTTGCCGTTTTCGGTAACGCCCTATTATATGAGTCTTTTGAGCGTAGATGAACCTTCCGAGGCGTTGCGAAGAAGCGTTATCCCCACAATCCATGAGAATCTCCACGGCCCGGGGGAAGCTGAAGATCCGCTCGGTGAAGAAGAACAGAGCCCGGTTCCAGGCCTTGTGCACCGTTATCCGGACAGGGTGCTGTTCCTGCTGAGCGACTTCTGTTCGACCTATTGCCGTTACTGCACCAGATCGAGAGTCGTCGGCCACGGTGCGGTGCTTCCTGTACGGGAAAGGCTTGAGCGAGCTTTCGACTACATCCGCAGGACGCGTTCGGTAAGGGATGTCCTGATATCCGGCGGGGATCCGTTGACGATCGGAGATGAAAAACTCGAATGGGTTCTCCGGAATCTGCGCGCGATCCCCCACGTGGAGATGCTGCGCATCGGAACCAAGGTGCCGGCCGTGCTTCCCCAGCGGATCACAAGGCAACTTGTGAAAATGCTGCGTAAATATCACCCATTGTGGATGAGTCTTCATTTTACGCATCCTTCGGAGTGCACCCCCGAAAGCGCCCGCGCATGCGGCATGCTTGTCGATAGAGGTATCCCCCTGGGCTCCCAGACGGTTCTTCTCAAGGGGATCAATGATGATGTGGAAACAATGAAGGCTCTCATGCATCGGCTGATAAGCATGCGGGTGAAACCCTACTACCTGTTCCAGTGCGACCCTATTTCAGGCTCCGCCCATTTTCGTACGCCCGTTAAAAAGGGCCTCGAAATAATCCGTGGTTTGAGGGGCTTTACAAGCGGCTACGCGGTTCCAACCTATGTGATCGATGCCCCCGGCGGGGGCGGGAAGGTGCCGCTTATGCCTGACTATGTCAGGGGCCGGGAGGGCGATTCGTTGATACTCCAGAACTACGAAGGCAGATATTTCAGTTATCCGGACAGGGATGAAGCTGTCGGTGGGGTGACGATTTACCAATAAGAAAAACGTTTATCCCCAACTTTAATCAGCTTTTACTGCAGCGGGAGGCGTCAAATCTTCCCGCAGCAACCGAAAGGAATAGACGATGCTGATAGGTTTAACATACGATCTGCGTTCCGAGTACCTCGCCGAGGGGCTGGATGAAGACGAGACCGCGGAATTTGACAGCGAATGCACGATCGAAGCTATAGAAGAAGCTCTTCGCGCGTTCGGACACGAAACGGAGCGGATCGGTAACGCGAGAAAACTCATCGCGGCCGTGGTCTCCGGCAGGCGCTGGGACATGGTGTTCAATATTGCCGAAGGCCTCGACGGCATGGCACGTGAGGCACAGGTTCCGGCAATCCTCGATCTATATCGCATCCCGTACACCTTCTCAGATCCGATGGTATTGAGCCTTACACTGAACAAGGCGATGACCAAGAGGGTTATTCGGGATGCCGGGCTTTCAACCGCGCCTTTTATTGAAGTGGCCCCAGGGGATGATGACCTGGATGTTCCCTTTGAGCCGCCCTACTTTGTAAAGCCGGTGGCGGAAGGCACCGGAAAGGGGGTGTCCATTCGATCCATCGTTACACGGATAGAAGATCTCGAAGGGGTGTGCTCTCAACTCATCAACCGCTACAGGCAGCCGGTGCTCGTGGAACGATACCTCTCCGGCCGGGAGTTCACTGTAGGAATCGTAGGAACGGGCAGGCAGGCGGAGGTGATCGGAACGATAGAGGTGATACTTAAGACCGAGGCCGAGCAGGGAGCTTATTCGTACGTGAACAAGGCGAGGTTTCAGGAACTTGTGGAATACCGTCTCGTGGATCCTCTGACCGAACCGCTGGGAGGTGAAGTGGAAACCCTGGCCCTCGCGGCCTATCGTGTGCTTGGGTGCCGCGATGCCGGGAGGGTGGACATTCGGTGCGATGGGGAGGAAATGCCTCATTTTATAGAGATAAATCCTTTGGCCGGGATTCACCCTGAGCACTCGGACCTTCCGATCATATGCTCCAGGAGGGGGATACCTTATCGAAGCTTGATCGAGCGGATCGTGGCTTCGGCCGCCGGCCGTGCCGGGGGGAGTGACCGGTGCGCATCGCGGTAGTCCATCACCGGCTTGAAACCGGTGCGCCGCCGGACGAACAGGATGTCCTGGCTCAGGCAAGGGCCGTTTCGAGTGCGCTTTGCAGGCTTGGGCACCAGGCTACGATGGAGGTATGTACACTGGACCTGGAAAGGATCCGCCGAAAGCTGGTCGAATCCGGCGTGGATCTGGTTTTCAACCTCGTGGAGGCCCTGAACGGCAGTGGGAGGCTGATCCATCTTTTTCCGGCGCTGCTGGATGCCATGGAACTTCGTTACACAGGTTCAGCGTCGCTTCCGATTCTGGCAACCAGCAATAAAGTGTTCGGGAAAAGGATTCTTTCAGCTGCAGGGATGACCACGCCTGAATGGATAGGGCCTTTTCCGGCAGATGCATCTTTGATTTTCAACCAGCCCCCGGAACTCGACCCGGTTGCCGAAACCGAACGCTTGTGGATCATTAAGTCCTTGTGGGAGCATGCGTCGGTCGGCCTGGATGAGCGTTCGGTCGTCAAAGCTTTGCCTTCCGAGGTGTCACGGATGCTCCCGGAAAGAGCGGGGCGGCTCGGAGGGGCCTGCTTCGCCGAACGTTACATTGAAGGCCGCGAATTCAACCTCTCTTTACTTTCCGGGAGAAACGGTCCGGAGGTGCTTCCCGCCGCTGAAATTTCTTTTACGGATTTTGCCGCCGGAACACCAAAAATCGTGGATTACCGGGCCAAGTGGGATGATACGTCGAGCGCCTGGCGCAACACTCCGAGGAAATTCGATATTGCGGAACCCGACCGAGAGCTCGTAGGACGACTTGAGGAAGTTGCGCTCCGGTGCTGGGAAATATTCAATCTTAGAGGGTATGCGAGGGTTGATTTTCGTGTTGACACCGCCGGGATTCCTTGGATCCTTGAGGTGAACACGAATCCTTGCCTTTCTCCGGATGCAGGGTTCGCGGCCGCCCTCGACAGGGCGGGGATTCCCTTCGATGCGGCTGTCCAAAGAATCCTGGAAGACGCTTTTAACGGTAAAAGCTGATGTTTCGTATAAGACGCATCTACGACGATACCCTGCCGCTTAACAGGGACACATTGAGACAGGTGAAGGGAATCCTTCGTACGAGGTTTTCTTCGATTCCTGAAGAGGAAATTGAAGGGCTCGGCGAGCGGCTAAGGAATCCGTTCAGAAGCCGATTCCGTTCAATCCTGCTTGCTGCTGAAAACATGCGCGGCCGGGTGCTGGGATTCGCCTTGCTTCTGCATGAACCGGAGCTGGAATTTTGTTTTTTGGACTGGATCGCGACGCTTAAAGGCGGCACCGGGGGTGGTGTCGGCGGGGCGTTATATGAAGGGATACGCAGAGAAGCTTCGGTTTTGAAGGTCGAAGGCCTTTTTTTTGAATGCCTTCCCGACGACGAGAATTTATGCGGGGATAAAGCCCTGCTGAAGGAGAACCGCGCCCGTCTCAGGTTCTATGAGCGCTATGGTGCTCGTCCGATTGTCGGCACTGTGTACGAGGCTCCGGTGAATGAAGGCGATACCTGTATGCCGCATCTGGTTTATGACGGGCTTGATCTGCCGCGGCGTCCGGGTGCTCATTTTATGAAACAGGTGGTGAGGGCGATCCTCGAACGCAAGTATGAAGGGTACTGCCCGCCGGAATATGTCGAGAAGGCAGTGGAATCCTTCACTGATTCCCCGATCCTTCTCAGGGATTTTCGTTATGTGAAGCCCCAGGCGGTCAAGTCTAAAGTCGAGGGAGGCCCGGCCGAACAAATAGCACTCGTGGTGAACGATCACCATGGGGTTCATCATGTACACGAGCGGGGGTACGTGGAATCTCCGGTAAGGATTAAAAGCATCGCCGGGGAACTCGAGAGATCGGGTTTGTTCGACCCATTGCCTCCGAAAAGTTTCCCGGACAGGCATCTTTATTCGGTGCACGACAGGGATTTCTGCGGCTGGCTCAAAAAGGCCTGTATCGGGACCGCGGAGGGCAAATCTCTGTATCCGTATGTTTTCCCCATACGCAACAAGACGCGCCCCCCGCTTGAGCTCTCGGTTCTGGCGGGCTATTACTGTATCGATACTTTTACACCAATTAACAACCGAGCGTATCCTGCCGCCCGAAGGGCGGTGGACTGTGCGCTTACGGCAGCGCGGTGGCTGATCGAAGGCGGTCGCATATCCTACGCTCTTGTTCGGCCACCCGGTCACCACGCGGAGCGGCGAAGCTTCGGCGGTTTTTGTTATTTCAACAACAACGCCGTGGCCGCGAATTATCTGAGCGCCTACGGCAGGGTCGCGATCCTGGATATCGACTATCATCATGGAAACGGGCAGCAGGATATTTTCTATCGGAGATCAGATGTCCTGTCCGTATCGATTCATGGACATCCTCGTTTTGCTTACCCTTATTTCAGTGGTTTTTCAGAGGAGCGCGGCGAGGGGGACGGGGAGGGGTTCAACCTGAATCTTCCGCTGCCCGAGCAGGTCGACGGGGAAAAATACCGTGCTGCCCTGGGCAGGGCCCTGAGACGGATCGAAGTTTTCGGGCCGGATTTTCTTGTTGTGGCGCTCGGCCTGGACACGGCCAAAAGCGATCCAACGGGCACGTGGTCGCTGCGGGCCAGGGATTATGAAGAGAACGGTCGTATGATAGGCGCCCTTGGGCTTCCGGTTGTGGTCATCCAGGAAGGTGGCTATCGTACGCGCACGCTGGGGGTGAACGCCAGAAACTTTTTCTCCGGGCTGGTTTCATCCGCTTCAAAGGCCGCCAATTCAAGACCTGTTTCGAAAGACAGGCTTAAGGGTGTGGTGTTTCGAACCGATCTCAACGAGGCGGACGTGAAGCGGATCCATGCCTTGGTTGAAAAAACAGGGTTTTTCCGGCCCGGGGAAACCGCCGTCGCCGAAGAAGTGGCAGCAGAGCGTATTTCCAGGCATGCCGAAAGCGGCTACCATTTCATCCTGGCCGAACAATACGGGCGCCTCGTCGGTTACATATGCTACGGTCCCATACCATGCACCGTCTCGGGATATGACATTTACTGGCTGGCCGTAGATCCTGAATTTCAGGGGAGAGGCCTGGGAAAACGGCTGCTCAAGCATTCAGAACGCTCGATCTCGGAGGCGGGGGGAACGAAAATTTATGTCGAAACATCCTCGCGTGTACAGTACGCCGGCACCCGGGCGTTTTATGAGGCTTGCGGGTATGTTGCCGTTTCGGTGATCGATGATTTTTACGAAGCGGGGGACGGTAAAATCACCTATTTGAAGAATATTTCCGGTTCAGACGCCGGTGCCAGTCAAATTCCTTCGATGTGACGGAATTCTCGATTCGACGTATCCGGTTATCCATTTCCTCATACCTGCGTTTGAGCCCACCCACCGCGCTTCTTTTTGAATGAACATAACTGTTGTAAAAATCGTTTTCATCGTCATCTTTCAAAGGGATCACGGGCTCAGGTTTCATCACGAGGGCCAGTGCAAAATATACGATCATCACGGGCCATATGCCGCTGAACAGCAACATGCAAAGCGCAATGGTCCTTATCCAGAATACCGAAAAATCAAAGTATTGGGCGATTCCCTTACATACTCCGAGTATGACCCCCTGCCTGGACCTGTAAAAGCCCTGCCGGGGAGATCGCATGAATCTAGTCATCTTTATGTTCCTTTCCGTCCGGTTCCAGCAGTATGGTTTCGAGCGCCTCAAGCCGCTGCTCCATCACCTCCAGCCCCTGATAGATTTCCTGCACCATTCGCGCTTCTTCGGCTTCAGAACGTTGTCCACCGGGGGATGCGCCTCCCTTGATTATTTTTATCGCTATCAGGATCGTGCTGCCGATGACAGCCAGGGCAAGCACAATGCCGCCAAAAATTATCGATACTATAAATGCGCCTTCCATTTGGGGCGGTTTCCTCCTAACAGAGATTTGCGAAACTTCATCTCTCAGTATTCATAGGGTTTGAAAGGGAGGATTTCAAGTTTTCGAGTTCTCTTTCGATTTCTTCGTCCGCCGCCAGATGTGCTATCCGCCCCTCGAGGGAGTCTTTACCGAAATTGATCATTTCCGCCTCGGCTTCCATCCTGTCTATCCTGTTTTCGAGATTTTCAAACCTCACGATAGCATCCGAGTTGTCCATCCGCCTTATATCCTCTTGAGCGCGGCGCTTGTGCACAGCGTGGATATGCCTTTCGACCAGAAGACGCTGCTTTTCTTTAGCGGATTCCAGCTTTTTTTCAAGTTGGCGGATATCGTCCTGGTATTCTTCGACAAGCAAGTCAAGGTCGGCTGCTTCCTGTTCCAGGGCCTGTTCCTTTTTTTCATATGCGCGTTTTTCAGCAAGAGCCTCTCGCGCAAGATCGTCTCTGCCCTTGCGCACCGCAAGCGACGCCCTTTCTCCCCAGGAATGCTGCCTTTCTGCCGCTTCCTCCGTTTCCCTGCGGATTCGTCGTGCCTGGGCGATAACACCTGCGCACGAACTTTTGAGTTCTACCAGCGTGTCTTCCATTTCCTGGATCATAAGCTTGATCAATTTTTCCGGATTTTCGGCTTTGTCCAGCATCGCATTCATGTTAGAGCTGATGATGTCACGAAATCGTGTAAAGATACCCATAGTGATTCCTCCTTTTATTTATAATTCGCATTTAGATTAAGCATGATCCGTGCCGGGAGGTTTGAGGCTCGTAAAAGGGATTGGATTTTCTTAAAGCCTCTAGTCTAAATTTGTGTAATTCAGATGGGTTGGTGTTCGTGGCACCTTTCCGGACCATCAAATTTTGTGGACGTTTTGGCGGTTGAATTCAGTCAGGTTATATGGTAATTAAAACCTTTAAATGGTAATTTTAGCCAATAATGGGTGAAGGATGCCGACATGACTGCACGAAGACAGGTCTATGAACAAACAGCGGTGCCGGGTAGTGTCGGCCGTGGGGAGGCATTGGGACAATCCGACGAATTTTTAGCGTTCCAGGAGCGCTTGTCGAAAGCCGCCCCGGTCGAAAGGCCTGTGCTGCTGGTGGGGGAAAGAGGCACCGGCAAGGAGCTGGCCGCGGCAAGGCTTCATTACCTGTCCCTTCGGTGGGATGGTCCTCTGGTGGCTTTGAATTGTGCGGCTCTCTCCCCGTCGTTGATCGAGGCCGAGCTTTTCGGCCATGAGAAAGGTGCATTCACCGGTGCCCTGCAAACGAGGCCAGGGAGATTCGAGGCGGCGGACGGTGGCACATTGTTTCTCGATGAACTGGGGGCAATTCCGATAGAAGTGCAGGAGAAAATCCTCAGGGTCGTCGAATATGGGACGTTCGAGCCGGTAGGAAGTGCGGTTTGCAAGGAAGTGAATGTCCGAATTGTGGGGGCGACCAACGCTGATCTGCCTGCATTGGCCGCCTGCGGGCGTTTCAAGCAGGATCTTTTGGACAGGCTGTCATTCGAAGTTCTTTCTCTCCCACCCCTGAGGGAAAGAACCGGGGATGTGATGTTGCTGGCCAGCCATTTTGCCGCTCGGATGGCCTATGAACTCGGGCTGGATGAAGCCCCGGTATTCAGCGACGAAGCCATAAGGCGCCTTCAAAGGCACGAGTGGCCCGGAAACATCCGGGAGCTGAAAAATGTTGTTGAACGTGCGGTATACAGGGCTGGTTCCTGCACGATAACGGAAATCGTTTTCGATCCGTTTTTTTCGCCCTATGCTCCTGCGGACGCACCGCCGGCCGAAGCGATCGTACCCGATGCTTCTCCACCTGAAGATACCGGCGATGATTTTCTCGAACTTCCTTTGAAAGAGGCAGTGGCTCAATTGGAGATACGCCTTGTGAAGCGCGCACTGGCAGAGGCCGGATATAACCAGAGAAAAGCAGCGGAAATACTCGGCGTCACCTACGACCAGTTCCGCGGTCTCTACCGCAAATACCGCCCCCGACTCGAAGACGGTCGGGGGATACGGAAATGATCATTTATCCGTAAAATTTCTACGGATCACTTGTTTCCAGGAACCGGAACCGTCAGAACCGGAACAGGGCAGTGTTTGACCACTCTTTCTGTGACGCTGCCGAAAAGAAATCGACCGCGTCTGCCACGGCTTGCCATGACAACGAGGTCCATTTTCTCTCGATCCGCAAGTTTGAGTATTTCGCCTGCGGGTTCTCCGACAGCGATGTGCCGGATATAAAGGGGGCATCCCTGGAGGTTCCGGGAGCAGATGTCTTCAAGTTCGCGCTCCGCCGCCTCGCGTTCCATCTGCTGTATCTTCTCCGCATGGGAACGGTCGAAATCCCCGTACCATGCGCCGAAAGGTCCCATGCCTTCTATCACGTAAAGGACATGAACCTCGGCCTGGTATTTTTCAGACAGCGATTGCACCAACGGCATTGCAAGCGCCGCGTTTTCAGATACGTCGGTGGGCCAGAGAATCTTTTTGATTTCCATGTCGTAACCTCCTTGTGAATTCCTCGTAGTCGTGCTCGATCCGGCGGGCGCAGGGAAGATTTATAGACACTGCGAGACGGCCGAACCGTCAAATTTCAATAATGCTTGTATTCATCCGGAAATACCAAATTAAATGACAGAATATGCGAACCTTTGATGACTGTCAACCAATGGGCATCGCCCAAAATCCACCGCCTAAGTTGGGAAAGGGTAGCGCCGAGGAAAAATGAGACCGCAAATATAGCCCCGACAACTACCCTGACACAGGGGGAAAAGGGGCTCTCCAACCATTTCAACTTTCAAGCGCCTCCCGGGTTCTGTTTGCCAAATCTTCCATAGAAAAAGGCTTCTGCATAAAATGTAACCCTTCTTCCAGCACTCCGTGGTGGGCGATGACGTCGGCGGTATAGCCTGACATAAACAAGCACTTGAGTTCCGGGTAAAGGGTTTTTATTCGAGCAGCCATATCTCGACCATTCATTTTCGGCATAACTATGTCGGTTATCAGCAGGTCTATCTCGTGGGGATGTGTTTCCGCGAGCTTTATGGCCTCACTTGGCGAAACCGCGGATAATACCTGGTATCCAAGCTTTTCAAGCATGGTTTTGCCCATCATCAGGAGTATCGGCTCATCCTCAACCAGAAGCACAGTCTCATTTCCGCCCCTGATCGGCTTGGCTTCAACCGACTCTCCTTCCGCTTCAGGCTCTTCCAGGTGTCGCGGCAGGTAAATCCTGAAGATCGTGCCCTGCCCAACTTCACTGTAGACATTTATGAACCCGCTGTTCTGCTTGACGATGCCATAAACCATCGGGAGTCCCAGGCCGGTTCCTTTCCCCACTTGCTTGGTGGTGAAAAACGGATCGAATATGTTTTGGAGATCTCTTTTATTTATCCCCATACCGTCGTCGCTGACGGTCAGGAGCACGTATTCGCCCGGTACAAGCCAGGGAGAACGTTCGATACAATCATCTTCTCGAAGGACAATATTTTTCGTTTCAATAGTTATCCGGCCGACATCTCTGATTGCGTCCCTGGCATTGCTGCAAAGGTTTGCGAGGATCTGATCGATTTGTGTGGAATCCATTTTAACCGGCCACAAGTTTTTCCCCGGTCGCCACACAAGATCAATATCTTCTCCGACAAGCCTTCGAAGCATTTTGAGCATACCCTCGACGGTCTCATTAAGATCGAGCACCTTTGGCGCAATCGTCTGTTTGCGGGCGAAGGCAAGGAGCTGTTTGGTAAGCTCGGTGGAACGCTTGGCTGCTTGCTGGATTTCCGTAAGGCTGCTGTAAAAGGGCTGGCTTGGGTCCATGGTATCAAGAGCCATTTCCGCATGACCGAGGATAATCCCCAGCATGTTGTTGAAATCGTGGGCGACGCCACCCGCCAGCCGGCCCACTGATTCCATCTTCTGAGCTTGCGTAAGTTGGCTTTCCAGCTTTTTCTGTTCCTCTTCCGCATGCTTGCGTTTGGTGATGTCGACAACAATACCTTCGTGACGGATAACTTCGCCGTTCTCGTCAAAATATGCCCGTGTGCTGTTGGACACCCATATTTCGGATCCGTCTTTGCATCGGACCTTGAATTCGAAACTTTCAACGTGCCCTTGTTCCATCAATATGGCTCTGTACTTTTCCCGGTCTCGAGGGTTGGCATAGTACTGCGATGCAATGTCGGTAATTGAGGAAACAAAATCTTCGGGGGATTCATAATGCAAGATGCGGGCGAAGGCGGGATTTACATCAATAAAACGTCCCTCAGGCGTGCTTTGGAAAAAGCCGACCACGGAGTTTTCGAAAATCCTGCGATACTTTTCGTCGCTCTCCCTCAGGGCATCTTTGGTGAGCTTCAGTAGGTCTGATTTTTTCTCCAACTCTAGGATTCTTTTCTTCAGTATGCTTATCTCTTCGACGAATTCCCGGCGTGTCTTTGACTGGTCTATCATGGTTCTCTCTTGTCCTCTGAAATGATGTTGCAACTTAGCCCCGTGTGTCAGAATAGTTGCCATTTTTATTTCCTTGATTTGGTAATTTTCTGGAAGCATTCCAGCATCGGTGGGGGATACCCTTGTCAATGGCAATGTCAAAAGCCGCCTGATCGGCGCCTGCCCTCTCATCTGATATGATCTTGGTTATTGTGCAGTTATAGTACAATATTGGAATGACTTTATTGATAATCTAGATTTGTTTATTTTAATCGTTCATTTAAAGTCCTATTGGTATCAAGTGTATATTGTGAAAATTTATGCTGTTGGCCTTATTAAATTAAAGTACTGAATCGGCGGATTCATTGTCAAGAAAAAATGGTTAGAATTGAGAAGTAGAAATTGTTTTTCGTCAAGTTTGATGACCTCGTAAAAGGTCGAAAACTGTCCTTTTTTGTCATTTTTCGGTATTCAATAACCAGCTTCTATTATACAGCATTCGGTAGGCGTTAAAGCGGAAAAGGTGAAGACAGAATTAGGTCGCGGCCAGGTGTTTTCTGGGTGGGATTCAATTGATTCTATGAGAACCTATAGCTCATATAGGGTGGTCCGATATAAAGCGTCAAAACTATCGTAATTTCCAGTTTGACATATCGGATTTATCGATATAATGTCCGCTCGTTCTGCTTTTTAAGGAGATATTACTGGAAAGCGGCACAGCATCCCAGGAAAATGAGGAGATTGATATGAGCGAGCGGAAAAATTTTTTTGCAACAAGAGCGGGGATTATAGCGGTGGGAGCCGTTATTGGTGTTATCGCCGCTTTGCTTCAAAAGGCAGGAAACCCTGCCAACATGGGAATATGCGTCGCATGTTTCGAACGGGATATTGCGGGGGCGATCGGGCTTCACCGTGCGGCCGTGGTTCAGTACATACGGCCTGAAATCATCGGTTTTGTCATCGGTTCTTTGATTGCCGCTTACTTGTCGAAGGAATTTCGACCCCGGTCCGGCTCCGCGCCTATCGTTCGGTTCGTGCTGGGCATGTTTGCGATGATCGGCGCCCTTGTGTTTCTGGGTTGCCCTTGGCGGGCGGTGCTTCGTCTGGCAGGCGGGGATGGAAACGCGCTGTTCGGCATAGCCGGGCTTGCCGCGGGAGTGTGGATAGGGACCCTGTTTCTGAAGGGCGGATATAACCTGGGCCGAGCCGGCGGCACGCGTTCATCCGTGGGGTGGCTTTTCCCGATTACGATGCTTGGTTTGCTCGTGATCATGCTGTTAAATCCCCAGATCCAGGGGGAACCTAAAAGCGGTGTTCTCTTTTACAGCTTAAAAGGCCCCGGTTCCATGCAGGCGCCGCTGTTGATTTCTCTGGCCGCAGGTCTGGCGATCGGTTTAATGGCTCAACGAAGCCGTTTTTGCACGATGGGCGCCCTGCGAGACCTGATTCTTTTCAAGCAGACTCACCTTTTCGGCGGGCTTGTCGCACTTTTGATATTTTCCTTTTTAACGAATCTGGTTGTTGGCCAGTTCAAACCAGGTTTCGTGGGCCAGCCTGTTGCTCACACGATGGGGCTCTGGAACTTCGGCGGGATGGTTTTGGCTGGTCTCGCTTTTGCTCTGGCGGGAGGCTGTCCGGGCCGCCAACTGTTTTTGGCTGGAGAAGGAGATGGTGATGCCGCGGTGTTCGTCTGGGGGATGATCGTTGGCGCGGGGATTTCCCATAATTTCGGACTGGCGAGTTCTCCCTCCGGTGTCGGCCCTCATGGCATAGCGGCGGTGCTCGTGGGTATGGCTGTATGTGTATTTATCGGGATGACGATGAAACAGAGATGATGAAAGGAGTAAAAAAACATGTCCAGTATTGTGGATGCGCGAGGACTTTCTTGCCCGCAACCGGTTTTGATGACCATGAACGAGATCAAAAAGAGCAGCGGGGACGAAATAGTGGTGTTGGTGGACACCGAGACGTCCAAGGAAAACGTCAGCAGGGCCGCCGCCACCAAGGGCTGGATTGTCGATGGAATTGAAAACGATGGCGATGAATTCCGACTTACGATAGTCAAAGGGAAGTGATGTTCCTCGCGAAACTGTTTGACAGAAAAGATCGGCGCGACGGCAACCGGCACGATAAGACCGACAGGGGGATCCTTGTATTCGAAAATACCAGTGAGGTTATCCGTGCGGAGCGTATCCTCAAGGAAGCCGGGTGGAAGGTCAAGGTCATGGGGCCGCCGCCGGAGATCCGCACAGGGTGCGACCTGGTGATAGAAATCCCGCTTCTCGAGAGGCTCAATATGCTGCGTTTGCTGGAAAAGGAAAAAATCGAGCCACTTCAATTTGTCCCGGTCACCGGCCCGCTACTTAAGCCCGTTGATCTTTTCCATACCAAGAGGATAGGGGGCTACCTGATGGTTCGGGCCGCAAATATGAAAATTACGATCGATTCCACCTCCGGGGTGATCGTGAATATATCGGGTGGGGGCTGCCCGGATGTGCCGTTTCTCGCCGCGGAGATGGTGGGATTACATTTGAAAAAAGCCCCAAGCCCGCACGATATCGGTCATACCTTGTGTGGCTATGCGCTGCACCTTGCATTCGAGGAAGTTAAACGGCTATGCTCGGAATAGTTGGTACAGTACCAGATCCGGATTTTCCGGTCGTGGAAGGAGAAGTTTCTGTCAAGGGAGAATCGGTACATATCGGAGGTTTCAGCGCCCCGGTCAACCGCGGAACCCCGGCGCTGCTGGCGGCATCGGTCGCTACGGCTGGTGTGCTGGGGCTCGGCGAGGTACGGGCTTTTCTGGTAGGGGATCTTGGAACCGGTTCCGGAAGCAGGTCACTTTATGCATATCTCGAAAAAAATTTGCCGTCACGGAATTTGAGCGTGTTGCTGTTTCATTATCTTCAACCGGATGTGGATTGGCACTACAGGGTGCTTTTTGCCGTTCAGGAGATGGCTTCCAGGCCCATTCTTGTAGGCGATGCAGGTTTTATGTACGCAGCGAAGATGAGCGGCCAGGCGCCCGAATACGACCTTTTCACCCCGGATGCCGGAGAACTCGCGTTTCTGGCGGACGAACAGGCGCCGCATCCATTTTATACAAGGGGATTCATTCTTCATGATGAGATGAAAGTCCCGGAGTTGATCGCCCGTGCATACGAGTACCGGAATGCCTCAAAACATCTTCTGGTAAAAGGGAAAAAGGATTACATCGCAACCAGGGACGGCATCCTGGCGGAGGTGGATGCACCTTGGGAAGAGGCCCTTGAATGTATCGGAGGCACCGGCGATACCTTGAGCGGGATCGCCGCGGCGCTGCTCGAATCGGGGATGCCGGTTCCCAAAGCCGCATATCTCGCAGCGCGGATAAACCGCCTTGCAGGGAGTCTTGCCCACCCTAATCCGGCCACACAGGTCTTTGAGATAATCCGTGCTATTCCCGAAGCATTTGAAAAGATAGACGGCGGGGTATCCGCCGTATCATCCTCGATATGCTTGGAATCCCCATCTTAAAGCAATAGGTCCCCGGTCAGGGACCCCTATGCGGTAAATGCTGTCACAAGTAAATTACTCCTTGACATGCCATCAGTAAAAGAGGGAAAAATAAATTTCACTAGTGCTCATCCGGAGATGTTCGCCTAAAAGGTTACCCCTCAGGTGAAAACCTGACCCCCGCACTACTCAGAAGTGTTTGAAAAACAATAGAGTATCGGAAAGGAGAGTATATGAGGAATAAACTGCGTATCTTAATGGCATTTACGGTATGTATGGCGTTTACGTTGGCCTTGACATCTCAGGCATCGGCGAAAAAACCTGAATTCAAACTGAAGTGTGCACAGGCGATGATGCCCAAAAACAGTCTAACTCACCAGATGATGCTTGAAATGTGCGAGAACATCACGAAGCGAACCGATGGGGCTGTAACTTGGAAATTTTTCGGCCCTGAAGTGGGGGACTGGCTCGAACTGGAACGAATGGTCATGAAGGGTGTTATCGATGTTCAATTTAATGCATGGGACACGAGCCTCGATCCCCGCTGGAACGTAATTTATCTCCCGTTTCTCGCCAGCACGTGGGATGAAGTCAGGAAGGTCTATGCCAGCGGCGGGCCCTATGACGAACTTGGTAAATCCTGGGCTCAAGACGCAGGGCTCTACTACCTCGGCACATGGCTCAACACCATGGGCAGCCTCGGGTTGAACGGCCCGCCTGTAACCAGTATAGAGGGTGCCGCCGGAAAAAAGATCCGATGCCCACCCCTGAACATGTTCAAATGCTATGTGGAGAAGATGGGCTTTACCACCGTAACCATCCCCTGGGCCGAAGCACCCACCTCGGTGTCGACAGGTGTGGTGGACGGCTGGGTGGGAAGTGGGGCGGTGTATATGTACGACCTATTTCGCGACGTAGCCAAAACCATGGTGGTTACCTACGATTTCGGTGAGATGTGGTCAATAACCATGAACCATAAGAAGTGGCAGAAGCTCCCCCCTGAGTATCAAAAGATCTTTCAGGAAGAATCGGACAAGATCATCGCCGCACACCTCGATAAAGTCGAAGAGGAAGAACTGACTTATCAACAGAAGTTGAAGGATCATGGGTGGACCGTGGTTGATATGGCCGTGGAGCATCCGGAAGAGTTGAAGCGCTGGCGGGATGAGGCCAGGAAGTGTTGGGACGTATTTGAGCCGGTGGTTGGAAAAATTTGGATGGATAAGATCAAAGAAATCATGGGCATGCCTGTGGATTAGGAATTCTTGGCAGGGGACGGGGAGTGGTCTTTATCTTCGTCCCCTGTCGTCATCGACCAGGAGAAATTATGACCAAGTCGTTTCTCTATGCCGCCGCTATGGGCGCGGGAAAGGTAAACGCCGTTTTTGTTTCGATGCAGCGAGGGTTTCTTTTCCTGATAATGGCGGTGTTGAGTCTTTCGATGTTTGCGGAAATTATCACACGCTACTTTTTTAACACATCTCTGTTCGGCCTGGAGGAGTTCGTAGGATACACCGCAGTGTGGCTCTACTTTATAGGTGCGGCCTATGGAACTTATGAACGGAGCCACATCAAGGCCGAATTCGTGGATGTGCTGTTCAGGGGACCGCGTGTTAATGCTTTCATCAGAGCTTTATCCGCCGTGCTTTCCACTTTCATATCCGCTGTGTTCACTTCCTGGTGCTGGGATTTCGTAGTTGAAAGTATCGAGATAAACGAACTCAGTCCAACCCACGACGTTCCCATGGTGTACTTTCAGTCGGCGCTGCTGGTAGGGGGTGCACTAATGACCCTTTATTTCGCGCTGGAGGCGGCACACTATACGAGTTTGGCTATCTCACAAAAGGAGGGTCATACCGCGTGGAAGGTGTGATACTCGGCTTTGCCGTCGTTATCGTACTCATCGTGGTGGGGATGCCCGTGGCGATGGCTTTCGGCGCCCTCACCTTCGTGCTCATCATCTGGTTTGACGCAGACCCTTCCTATCTGATTCCCACCACTTTCATCAAGATACGCTCCGTGGTACTTTTGGCTGTCCCCCTTTTCATCCTGTTTGGACACCTCCTGGACTCGAGCGGGCTGGCCAAACGTCTCGTCGATTTCGTCAACTCGCTGATCGGCCACCTGAAGGGCGGCTTGGGAACCGTAACCGTGGTGACCACCGCCGTGTTCAGCGCCATCTCCGGGACCGACTCGGCGGCCATTGCCTGCATCGGGACGGTGATGATTCCCCGGCTGGAAGAACATGGATACCCAAGGGGCCATGCCACTGCTCTGGTCGCCTGCTCGGGCATCCTCGGTCAGCTGGTTCCGCCGAGCGTTCCAATGATTTTCTATGCCATCATCACGGGAAATTCAATCCCGGCCGTGTGGCTCGCCACCTTGGGGCCCGCAGTACTGATAGTAATCATTTATTCAGCTTTGAGCACATGGGCCGTGCGAAAACTACCCATCAAAGTTACCCGCAAAGCGGAGAGCTTCGGCCAATATCGGCGAACTGTTGCTCGTGCCACGATCAAGGCACTGCCGGTACTGATTCTGCCTGTTATAGTGCTGGGCGGCATTTACGGGGGTATCGTGACGCCCACAGAAGGGGCCTGCCTGGGGGCGGCTTATGTGCTGGTCGTAGGTGCATTTTTTTACCGCAGCATCCGGATGGGGGAGATCAGGGATGCCATGGTCAGCGCAGCGGTAATCAGCGGAGTCGTTATGATCATGATTTTCTTCACCGAGGTGAGCAGCAAGATTCTGGTGATAGAAGGCGTGACCGAAGAGTTGAGCAACTGGATCCTGGACATCTCGCCGAACATTTACACGACGCTCCTGCTCCTCAATTTTGTGCTACTTTTGATGGGGATGATGATGAACGATTTGAGCGGCACCGTGCTGGCTGCCGCATTGCTCTATCCAATTGCGATCAACGCCGGTGTCCACCCGTTGCACTTCGCCGCGATCGTGGGCGTGAACCTGGGCTTGGGCACGGTTACACCTCCCACGGCACCGATGCTTTTCCTCGCCGGCAGAATTGGAAACTGCAACGCCCGGGACTATATACGGCCTGCGATGTTTTTTATGTGGGGGGGCATGCTGCCGGTGCTGGCGGTAACCACCTACTGGCCCGAGGTCAGCTTGTTCCTGCCGAGGCTGGCGGGCTTCATACGGTAAGGCCTCTTCGGCTCCGACACACGCCCACCGGTCAAGCCGCAGGTAGAACCGGTTCCTTGCCGTCCAACCTGTAAGGTTGGAGTGCCGGCCGGGACATTTTCATATCTCGAAGCTCTTGCTTGTGTGGATTTCCAGGAATCTATCGCCGAATGCGTGGGCCAGCATGGACATTCCCCTGAACTCGGTGCAATGGCAGGGTGCTATTACAGAGGGCGCCATAGCGGTCAGATCCTTCACCGTGTCTGAAATCCTTTGCCCGGAGGCCGATGAGAGGTGTGTCCCGCCGACAACCGCATGGATCCGCTCTTCGCCGGTCACTTCACGTGCGCGTAGCAGATGATTGATCATGCCGCGGTGGGCACAGCCCATGATGACTACAAGACCTTCCGCGGTGCGCACCACCAGACTGAGATCGTCCGCCAAGGGGTCTGGTTCAAGCATACCGTCCACCTTGACACAGCATGCGGGATCCACCTGTTCGTACTCGGTAATAAGGGGGACTTCCCCTGTGGTCAATGCATATTTACCGATGGAAACAGGATCTTCAGACATCAGAAAACGGGCTCCCAGGCTTTCCAGTTCCTCCCTCCGGAAGGGAATTCCGACATATCGTTCCACGTCGCCCAGTTTGCCGTATTTCACGTCCCATATAGAAGGATGCGCCACCACATCTACGGGCCCTGTCCGCCGCAAGACCTCGCGAAGGCCTCCCACATGGTCTTCATGACCGTGACTGAGTACCACGGTGTCAATTCTGGAAAAATCGATACCCAGAAGACGTGCATTGTGCACAACCGCAGAGGCAAGCCCCGTATCGAACAGAATCACGCGGTCTTCGGTTTCCACCAACATGCTTAAGGCGTATTCACCCTGAAAAAACCAGTTAAGCGTAGCGGGGTCCCCGCCCGTGACATTGTCCACGAGAACAGTGATGCGAAGCGTCATTTTTAACCTTCCTAAAAAAGATGGAACTCGAGCGGTTTATGAATCATCGACGGCAGCAGTGCTCAGCCGATAAAGCCATAATCTTACCGATTTCCTGAAGGACATACAAGGTAAAAGTGCCTTCGTGCAGAGAGCACTATACGCTGGCCCAATTATCCGGGCACGGAACAGGGCAGGGGGGCTGGATTTCGGGGAGAGCCGGGCGGCAACCGAGCCCGGACTCTTGAACGGTTCCGTCCATGCCCAACAGCCCTGGATTCTGCAAATCCCAGCCTGTTATCGAAGGCCTTCAGGTTTCAAAACGATGTCGCCGAGAATCGGGTTGTACATCGTGTCGAAGGTGCCTCCTGTCGAGATGTGGCCATCGGCCTTTTCGGGTTCAGTTTCTATGTCAACCGGGTTACCGTCTTTATCTACCGGTTCGCCGTGGTCGTTCACCCGGACGATTCCGGTCGGGGTAATTCCTTCACCTTCCTCGTTATAGGGGCGGCTGGTGATGATTTCGCCTGTTGGTATGATTTTTCCTTCAGCGTCCTTAACCGATCCGTCCGAACGGAAGGTAAAGGGTGTATCGTCGCTTTCCGAACCAAAAACATCTTTCCCGAGATTATAGCTTTGATCGAGCACGATCTTTCGGTAGAGCTCGATATTCCGCTTCATTGTTTTTTCTGAAGGATAAAAAAGGTTCCCTTTAATATAGTATGAGCCACTTTCTTCATCGCGATAAAGATACTTGGATGCCGCCACGTAGGATCTCATGACCTTCTGCCGGTCGACGAGTCGTGATTTTCGTTCTTCGCGACCCAGATTTTTGAGCAGGCCGTCATCAAATATTTCCTCGATTTGATGTTTCAGGCCGATGGCATCAACGTTTTCCTTCGCGTACCGGCGCAGCTCGTTTCCGATCTCTTCGGGCATTACTCCATAAAGGTCAGCACCGACGACAGTGTGGTAGAAATATCCCCGTTCTCCCATCCCATTGCTTTCGTACTGATAATCGTTGAGTTTCGTACGATGGGGGCGCTTTGAATCATAAACCCCGTAATCCATCTCTCCCCATCCTTTATCGCCGGGGAGTTTGCGTTGAAATGACCAGACCGAATCCACCGTGTTCCCCACCTTTCCGTGGCACCCGATGCATTGCATGAGCTCTTCGGTTGTTTGGGCACGCATATCGCCGCGGCGGTTCTCGATATAACCCGACAGAAGCCAGCCGGCATTGTTGTCGACCCATCCCTGGCCTTCGTTGCCGATCACGAATTTTTCGGGGTGCGCATCTTCGTCTATATCTTCGATGCCCACGTCCTTCCACTTATACATGTACCTCATTTCTTTTATCCGCTTCGATCGGGTTCCCGGAAATTCAAAGGTCTGACCGCTGTTTCCTATAACGCCGTCGACTTCTTTAGCCGTTTCTCCGTCGGCTTTCAGATCGACATAATGCAGAGGGTGCGCGAACTCGGTGCCCACTGGAAAGAATCCCTTTTTGACCTCTGTTCCGGCAGCATCTCCGTAGTAATGCGTTTGACTGTACTTGCGGTTTTTGATGTTTTTTTCAAGAAGCGCCAGGTTTTTCCTGTAAATTTCAAGTCTGGGTTCCCCTCCCTCGTTCATGAATTCCCGGGGCAGGCGGATGTAAATGCCGCTGACACTTCCCGTGAGAGGAGTGAAAATACCGTAAGGAAAAAAATTAATGGCTCGCCAGCCCGTGACGAATCCATTTTCGTCCCTGATGAAACCTTCAGAGTCAATGTAGCCGTGGGTGCCGCCGGAGGTAGTATCCTGCCCGCCCAAAGGGAACAGGTGGTTCGGATTTAGAGCGGGGAAGAGCACGAATTCCCCGGGGCCGGTGTTGAGCCACTGCTTGTTTTCGTTGGAACGGGCCCGTGTGAACGCCGGAGTCCAGTTGTCCCGCCGAACGTAATCGACATCTTCCAGATTCGGAATATCCAAATTTTCCTTTTTGAGCCTTTCGAAGATCTCGTGCGGAAAAATAGTATTGCGCCAGAGCACCTTATTGAGGTCGGCGGTCGGAAAGCTGTAGAGCACCTGGTCTTCACCCAGCGGAAAAGCATTTCCATGCTCTATGGAGGCCAGATAGTCGGTATGGCAGTATAGACATGCATTCTGAGTCCCATAGCCGGTTTCGATCCAGCATTGAGCCGGGATGGAAGGTTCCTCGTTGTAGGATGGTTTGTAAGACGCTCCGGTGCGTTCCAGGAAATCCACGGGAGAAATCCCTTTATGAAAATCATCCAGGCGAATGGCCTCAGCTTGCAAGCCCTTTTTGGCGAGGTTTTTGAGCTCTGATTCAACAGAAGGCCCTTTTTGTTCTTCAGCCGGGATAGGATTGCATAAAAATAAGGACATAAAAAAAATAAATACTATCATTTTACATTTATAAAACATATTCATTTCTCCTGTTTCAAGTTAACATAATTGTTCTTATTTAAAAATTATTGTAAAGGAACCGCGGACGTCGGTCAACACTCCATGAACACACACCATTAGCACTATTCCTTTGCCTTTGTCAGCCGGGGATTCGACCATAGCCGGGGAAAACAACTGCGCATCGATACCACGGTACTTTTCAAGGATCATGCCACTGTAAGAGGCTATCCAGGTCCAGGCCGGCCGTTTCAAAAACTGGTTTATAAAGCGGTCCCCCTCTAAAGCATCTGCGGCACTGGGGGTATCTCAGGAAATACGATTAAGCTGGGTTCCTGTAAGATTTCGTTACGTATGGCTTATCGAATGTTGTACTTTCAACAGGGTCTGGAAACAAAAGCATTCAAGTACAATCATTGACCGCCGAGCCCGCGTTTGACCTGGAACCTGGACGCTACGCCTGATGCCTGTTTTTGATTTTCTGAAATGGAACCGCCCTTACAGCTCATTATGGTCAACACAGATGGCTCAGCCCAGCCATCGGTGGCTAATCTCGTTGACCGGATTGGACCGATCTCATCACATTACACCAAGCCAACTGAGGAAGCCCTGGTTGATACCTTTTCTATCGGAACGAACGCACTGATTCTTGTGCACTAGCTCTACACACAAAAAACCGGCAACTGCCCGGCGAAGACCACTCATATGGGTCTTGCCCTTGGGCAACCTTAAGATATGCCTTGCCCTTGCCGATTAACGCCTCTGGCACGATGCTTGCTGATGACCCAACTGTCACGACTCACTCCAAGAGGTAGGCGGTTATGTCACAGGTGGTTTATCTTCCCAGGGACACCCCCAAGCTCTGCCTACTACCAGTGTGTGCAGGAACATTTTGAGGCCTTCGAGCAGGTCTATGAAGACCCGCCTGACTTGCCTTGAATGCACCTGAAAAGCATAAGCATCAATCAGAGGAATAAGATCCAAAGTGCAGCAAGCCCTTGTAACGGCATTGGCGGGCAGGGCGCTTTGAGCGCCAAAATCGTTTTTTTTTGGCCCTATGTACGAAGCGTCATTTATCGATTCCTCGATTGCAGCATCCTGAACAATGGCCAATGGCTTGTCCGTGTCAAGTGTGACGAATGTGGTCATGAGTATTTGTTGGCCTTTTCATGCAAACGTAAGCATTTCTGTTCGTCATGTCATCAGCAAAGACTGGTGGAATTCGGTGAGTGGCTGTGTAAGTAAGTCCTCAAATCCATACCGCAGCGGCATTTTGTTTTCAGCATACCCAAGATCCTACGCCGGCATTTCCTCTACGATCGAAAGCTCCTTTCCGAGAAGAGTCAAAGGTCATTTACCAGTCGAAGGATGGAAAGGAGGACAAGGTCTTTGACTCCCTGTAATGGCTGGCGACCATGCCTGCCTGTGCGTGCCGCACTCACACAGGTGTTGTCACCTTCCGAACAATGGCGAACAGATGGTAAGATATATGGGCTTCTACAGTAATGTGAGGCGCGGCAAACGAAAAAAGCAGGATCAGGACGGCGTGATACCTTCCATCCTCGATCCCGATGGGTCGTCCAGGGAATACCGGAAAAACTGGGCGCGCTTGATCCAAAAGATCTATGAAGTAGACCCACGAACCTGTCCGAAATGCCAGGGCAGGATGCTGATTATCTCTTTCATAGAGGACGCTGAAATCACCAAGAAAATCCTCAAGCACCTGGGTTTATGGGAAGTAAAACCCCGTACACCTCTCAAAGCGAAACTACCACCACAAAATGTCCATATAGATTATTCAAATTCCCAGGTCCCACCCTGTGAGGATGATCTTTACTACGATCCGGATTACCCTATTGAGGCATATGACCAGAGTTAATCCGTGATTTTACCCGCATGGCTGTTTTTTGAAAGCCAACCTCGGAATCTCGGGGAGCGGTATCGCTGGATTACCCCCAAGCAGGGCCGGTTTTTCTAAATTCTCATCTTTTGAAGGCCTTCTCCTACTAACGCCTCTATTTCTCTAACAACCCACCACCATCCTCCCTTTTCCCTCTACCGTATGTTGTGGTTGTGGTCCGTTTTTTTCTTGACACCAGCCAAAATTATCGCTTACACTCCCTCACAAAAGCGAGTTCTTATCACCTCATACTGATTTGATCAATTCCAATGAATATACTCAAGATCTCGGCGGCCGATGTGTAAATATAACAAAACCTAACCGTACGCTTAGAGAGTATAGGTATAATGCTATTGTCCGGTTTACGAATCCCGACGTAGCGAATTATACGTTGGAGAGGACGGCCACAGGCTTCAAACTGTCCGGCAGCAACAAACCAATTGAGCGCGCACCAATCAGCCTTTCAAATCCGGTCCGCTGGCAGGATGAACCAGATGCCGGGGATAGCCTGAGCTTTCATCAAGCAGTCACGATGGCAACAGGACATATCCTCTTTTACAAAGTGGTATTCAAAGCGGATGGTTACTCTCTGGGGGACTTAGTCTATTCACTGCTCGTGACTCCTGGGCAAAAGAAACAGATCGTTTCGTATGACATCGCTAATACGCTCGAGGCGTCGGAAACACAACGATTGTCTCAGGGCGAACGCCTCGCCGCCGAATTGCTGGATGAACGCACGATAACCGAGGAACTCAGCGGTGGGCTCAGCGAATCCCTGCAAGGAAGAAGTTCCGCCAGCACTTCAGGAATCAGAGTGGATTGGGGATAGGGGTTTCGAGGGGCAAGTTCGGCGGCTCCCTCGGGGTGGCGGGTGGATACTCCAATGCGAATTCTTCGCCTCCGGAAGCGGAGCGAGAAACATTAGTCAATCCTTTGCCGAGAAACTGCGACAGGCGCTTATGCATAACGCCGAAAGTTATCGTGAACTGAATGCGTCAGTTGTCACCACTGTTAAGGAAAGTCAAGAATATTCTGTAATTACAGAATTGATAGCCAATCACACAATCACTGCCATTCAGTAACGATGATGTTTTTTGAGGTGCTTCGACATTTTGCCATTTCACAGGAACTTTCAGACGTACAGGAGTGTGTCTTTGTTCCATTAGTTCTAACGGAATTTAATGTGGATAACATTTCAAAATGGAAAGATGTTTTAGCAACTAATCTACTCCCGATCCCATCCAACACCTATTTGCAACCGCCGTGGTTTAAGAAGTATATCAGACGCCATCCGCTGGCGAAGGCATTCGACGCCAATATACGGATCAAGACCGATTACGCCAGGGTGGATTACTCCGAAATAATGTATGCTGAAGATGCAATTGTATCAATTAACGGAGAAATACGCCTGCGCCTGCGCATCCGCCTCCCTCGTCCCAGGACCGGATACGATCGGATCATGTCTATGCCAGTTGTCGCAAGGATAGTAAGGGACAAGGTGTATGACGAAGAGGTTTCGAAACGGACTTGGATTCCCGGACAACGGCCGCCACGTGCAGTATATAGGACAATGGAAGAAAAGTTCCAGCTTTTTGCGCCCATACAAAACAAGCATATGCTTAGTTAACTATACTTTCTTGGGGCCGCTTGGAATTGCACCGAGGAGCTATAGCCTAAAGCCATAAAGAGATTCAGCTTTATAATTCCTTACATTAAAATAGACTTTCACCATGTGGAAAAAGTCGTTTGAGGGCCAGGCCGGCATCGGCAGTCACAACCCTGAAGGTAGCTCCACGATATCGGTATTCAATCGGTTTACTGACACTATGAATTAATTTCATAAAAGAAGGGGGAAATATGATAATGACATTCAGCTATCTATCAAAACGATTCTTGCTGGCCCTGCTGTGCTGCAGTCCGTGGGTTTTCGGAGCGCATCCCATCTTTGCCGCGGAACACATCATCCATTTTGACGAACTGACCGAAGGGGACCAATTCGGTGTATTCCAGCCGTATGGGAGCGGTACGGAGCAGATCCATATTCTTGGAAGCTCCGAAAGTATTCCGACGGTAGTGGATCCAGCCACCGGAACGATCACCAATCCGCACGCACTGCTGTTGGACTATGATCCCGGACCTGAAATGCCCGACAGCGGAATGGAATACATCGACATCAGACTCACCGGTTTTACGACCGATTCGGCCAGTGTCTGCGTGGGCATGATCGATAATCCCAGAGTATATACCGTGACGGCGTATATGCGGGGTTACCAGACGGTGGGCGGTATACCGATGCTGGTCGCTCAAGACAGCCTGAATCTGGAAAGCTCGCCTGTGGCCCCGAGCAACCTTCGCCAGCTCTCCATCGCTTCTCCTGACGGGGCGATCGACACCATCCGCATTTCTTATGGCGACGACAGCTACACCCGAGAGCTGATCGACAACCTCCGAATACATGTCTGGGAAGGCGATGAACCGCCGCCGCCTCCGGAAGATACAGACCCGCCGGTGCTTCAGATTACGGATACCTTTCCGGATGACGGGCACGGCAGTGTCGTTTCCATCTCGGGCCGGGTGACCGAAGAGACAGCGCTGGCCTCCGTGCGCGCCCAGACCCCTTCCGGCACTTACGAGGCGGCCATATGGGGGGAGGCGCCAGACTTTCATTTCGTCATCTATGCCGAGGTCCCTGCCGTGCCGACCACATGCAACATCACCGTTACGGCCGAAGACGGCAACGGAAATACCGACTCGGATGTCTTTGCCTACCGGTACTCTCCGCCGGAGCCTCCGCCGCCACCTGCCGCCCTTCCGGACACCCTCGATTTCGAGGCCCGGGGAATGGAGGTAACCCAGGCCATTCAGGGCTGGGAAATAATGGGGGTGAACCCGAGCGACGGGGAAATGCATCAGACCCGACTGATCGCCGGCAAAAAAACCCTGGTCCGGGTCTTTGGCGAGGTGCTGGGATCTGATATCGATATTCCGGGCGTCGACTGCAGGCTCAGCGCCTCCGTGGGAGGGGTTGAACTCGAGGGTTCCCCCATTTATGCCCGGAACCGCATCACCCTGTCGCCTGGAGAAGACCACCTGATCCAGCGGCCCGATCCACAGAAAGGATTTGTCTTTGTCTTGCCACCGGAATGGACCATACCAGGAAGCGTTCGGCTTCGGGCGACGGTTAATCCATGGAATGGTGTGATGGAACGGCCGGGTAAAAATAACGCCTTGAACGAAGCGGTGACGGATGTCAGTTTTTACGACACCCGGTTGCCTCTTCATTTACGCGTCTATCGCGTCCAATCCACTAGTGAAGGGGACGTCCGGCCCACCCGGGCGGAGTGCATAGAGAACATAGAGATGATGCGCCGGTTTTATCCGGTACCGCCCCAAAAATTCCATGTGAACTGGGCCGGACGGGTGATCACAGATATCCCGATTTCAGACAGCGATTATGATTTATACCGATTTAAGCGCTACTTTCGCAGGGCACTGGGGCTCAGTTATTCACGACCGGTTACCTGGCAGTCTCATACCGTATTCCTGGCTTTAACCCATAACAGCGTGCGCCACCGCGGCGTGACAGATAGCCATTTTCCGGTGTCGGTCTCCTGTGCTCGACACAGCAGTGAAAATAATTTTTATTTTTATCAGGTTAAAACCGCCCATGAAGCCGGCCACGCGCTGGGGCTCGGCCACGTTCAGGGATGCAAAGATCCGACCGGCCCCTATGAGCCCTATCCAACCTATGAAGAACC
>JAWOBE010000201.1:0-3686 GCA_046498185.1 Desulfatiglandaceae bacterium
CCTCGGCCCCTCCTCTTCCACCACCACCGTTTCCTCCAGGCGAACACCACCCTTTCCAGGAAGATAAATGCCCGGCTCCACGGTTACGACCATGCCTTCCTCGAGCACCGTGGAATCGTGCGTGTTAAGCCTTGGAGCTTCATGTACGGCAAGCCCCACACCATGGCCGAGGCCGTGGCCGAAATAATCCCCGTACCCCTCATCTTCTATCATCTTGCGGGCCACCCGGTCCACGTCGCGCGCCACCGCCCCTGGGCGCAGCACGTCGAGTGCAGCCTGCTGAGCTCTGCGTACAACCGAGTAAACAGTTTTGAACCGATCTGCAGGTTCACCGATAAAAACAGTTCGTGTCATGTCCGAGCAGTAACCGTCGAGGATAACACCCACATCCATAACCACAGGCTCACCCTCCACCAGACGCCGCCCGGATGGAACCGCATGGGGAAGCGAACTGTTTGGGCCTGAAGCAATGATAGGGGGAAAAGACAACCCTTCAGCCCAGGCTTCGTTGGCAAGTTCCGCCAGATGCCAGGCCACCTCACGCTCGGTCATTCCCGGTTCGATCCAGTCGATGAGCACATCGAGAATTCCGGCGATCATCCGCGCCGAAGCGTCCATGGCTTCCAGTTCTTCGGCATCTTTGATGCGCCGAAGATTTTCAACTTCACCTTCGAGCGGCACCATATTCCGCGGAGAATCGAGTTTTTCGAGCTCTGCGGAAACCCTGGCGTGCATCCCCCAGGTGAGATAATCTTTTTCAAAGCCAATATTCCGACATCCAATGCGTTCTACAATCTTGGAAAATGATTCTGGAAATTTATTACCCACCTGTTCAACCTGGTAGCCTTCAGCCTCCATGGACGCCTCTTCGCTGTACCGTGAATCGGTGAGTAAAACGAGGCTGTCTTTTCCAATCAACAAAGAACCTGAAGATTCGTCCAGTTGAGAGTCTCTGGCTTTGAACCCGCTCAAATAGCGCCTGTTTTCAGGCCTTACAATCCATCCGGCATCGACCGATGCCTTATCCAGGTTTCCCTTGAATTTTTGTATTCGTGTCGCCATATGGGAGTTCAAAATCGTTTCAACCTCCGCATCCGTTAAATCGAACAATCTAAATAGTAATTAATCAATGAATTTCTAAATTGCATAACTAATGTATAATATCAAAAAATTAAGTCCGGCGCAACTACCGTTGAAACCGATCGTTGACAGACCCCCCCTGTCCTGTTAGTACTCATTTATTCATAGTGAACCGACCGGCTGCGGCGTTTTGACCAACGATATCCTATCCCATCGGCAGGTATATACCGCTGCACGATGACCCGTCGCGGCATGGTGCCGCTCCAGCCAGGCAATGGGGGCACGCAAATAATCACCGGTAAGGCAGGTGTTGATGTACGAAGGCTGTATTATAGAATATATAGATCAGGGAAGGTTCATGTGCAGCTTGTGCCTTCAGGATAAAGGCGGAAAACTCCACCTGCTGACCCGTCTGAGCCGGGAAGTCAATCTCCCTCCCAAACGAGCGATGCTCATCTCGAGATTCTCGGTGGACTCTACAGCCTCACGAGAAGCTTTGCTGGATAAACTTCGCCAGATCGACGAAATGCGAACCGAACTGCAGGCCAAGGTGAACCCCCAAGAACTGTGGGAATTGATTCATGATCAAAACGAAAGTTTCGACCACCGCTACCTTGCTCAGCTGGTATTCGGCGATGATATCACTGATGACCATATCTCGGCGGTTGTTCGGGCTCTCTTTGAAGACAGGATTTATTTCAAACTGAAAGAATCTCAATTTTTACCCAACTCGCCGGAAAGAGTCGATGAGCTAATACGGCAGAAAGAAGAAGAAGCCAGGAAAGAAATAATCCTTAAAGAGGGAAGCCTATGGATCAGAGAAGTTTTTAAGGGCAATCATTCAGCCCCCCCCGAATGTAAAGACGAAGTGATAGGGCTTTTGACTGAAGCAGCCCTTCAAGGACAGGACGCATCCGGGGCCCGCTTCGCAGCAGACTTGATTTCCAGAGCCGGCATGTCGACGATCGATGATGCAAGAAAGATCCTGGTCGCCCTGGGAATCTGGGAAGAAGACGAAAACCTGGACCTGATACGCGAGGGCATCGAAGACGAATTCTCCAGTGCGATCCTGGATGAAGCTTCCTGCGTAGAAACCCCGGCCATTGATAAGAACGGCCGTGAAGATTTCACGGACCTACCATGCCTGACCATCGACGGTCCCCTTACAAGGGATTTCGACGATGCGGTGAGTGTTCAGGAAGACGGGGATGATCTGATTATCGGGGTTCATATCGCGGACGCGGCGTCTTTCATTGCGCCTGGAAGCATGCTCGACACTACCGCAATGGACAGGGTCTCCTCTCTTTACCTTCACAGGCGGCAGATTCCGATGCTTCCGGAGACACTCTCGCAAGGCACTCTGAGCCTGATCGAAGGGCAGGAAAGGCCTTGCCTCAGTCTTATCTGCAGATTCAACCAACACGGCGTCCTCAAGAGTTCCAGGTTCGCCCCTGGTATCATCCGCGTTCGCAGGCAGCTTGTTTACGAGCAGGTCAACAGCCTGCTCGATCAGGATCGAGAACTCCAGCACCTTCACCGAATCGCGCTGGAACTCCGGCGAAACCGATTTTCCGCCGGAGCACTCGATCTCACCCTTCCGGATGTAAAAATCGGTTTCGACGAAACCGGAGAACTCACGCTCGCGCTACTTAATCAAGATACTCCTTCCAGGGCGATCGTGGAGGAATTCATGATTTTCTATAACCTTCTCGCCGCCCGATGGTGCAGTGAAAAGGAAATCCCGATACTTTACCGTACGCAAGCGCCGCCGTCCGAACGCATAAGTGAAGAAGCAAGCAACAGGCTTTTTTATGTTTTTCGACAGCTCCGAAAACTCAGTCCGCTTCAAATCACTGTTAACCCTGGGGGTCACAGCGGCCTTGGGGTTGAAATATACACCCAGTGCACCTCGCCCATCAGAAGATACCTGGACCTGGTCGTTCAGCGCCAGATGAAAGCCGGACTGGAAGGCTCGGCGCCCCCGCATAGCGCCGAAGACCTTGAAAACTTGAGGATGTCTGTGGAACCCTTGCTTCGCCGCATGGCGATGATCAAACGAAACAGGCTACGCTACTGGATTATTAAATACATCGCCCAAAACCAAGGGCGCATATATCCTGCGCTGGTGCTGAGTGATACAAAGACCAAGTATAGGGTTCTGCTGGAGGATCTGATGCTGGTCGCCGAGATCAAAAAGCAACCCGAGCACCAGCTGCTTCCCGGGCAACAGACGTCGTTGCGCGCAGTCAAGGCCGATCCGTGGAAAGACCTGCTTGAACTCGATTTCACCGCCACAGACAACCGCTGACGGAGAAAAAAGAGTGGTATCAGCATCGAATAAAAACAAAGAGGGATCCGTCGCCGCCGAGGCCTTGCCCCTATCCACCGCCTTTCCTGCGCTTCTGTTGATGACATCACTTTTCTATGTCAACTTCATGGCCCGTATAAGCCTGGCCCCGCTTCTTCCCGCAATCGAGCAGGATTTGGGATTCAGCCATGGGGAGTCCGGGGCGCTGTTTCTGCTTGTCTCCGCCGGGTATTTTATCACGGTGATCTTCTCCGGGTGTGTTTCTGCAAGAGTCAAACACAGGGGAACCATCGTTTTT
>JAWOBE010000209.1:0-3921 GCA_046498185.1 Desulfatiglandaceae bacterium
GAAAACCGGGAGACGACGCAGTCCTGCTCGCACACCATGCAGGAAATGTCCGAGTCCATCTCCGAGGTCGATCAGGCCAGCAAGGATACCCAGAAGATCGTCAAGACGATTGACGAGATTGCATTCCAGACCAACCTGCTGGCACTCAATGCGGCCGTTGAGGCCGCACGCGCCGGAGAGGCCGGAGCCGGCTTCGCCGTGGTGGCCGATGAGGTTCGAAACCTGGCTATGCGGGCTGCAGAGGCCGCCCGGGACACCAGCACCCAGATCGATGACATTGGAAAGAAGATTCGAGGGTCCATGGACCAGGTTTCCCGTTCCCTGGAGGAGTTCGGGCGAGTGGAAGAAAGCTCGGGAAAGATGGACGAGCTCATGATCGAGATCTCCACGGCCTCGGACGAGCAGGCCAACGGGATTGAGCAGGTCAACCGCTCGATCAACGAGATGGATCGCGTGGTCCAGCAGAACGCCTCCCATGCGGAGGAGTCCGCTTCCGCCTCTGAGGAGCTTCGGGCCCAGGCCCAGGGGATGCGAGACATGGTGGAGGCCCTGAGGGAGTTGGTGGACGGAGGCAGAAACCGCATTCCAAACACCCTGAAGGGTGAGGCGGCGGATGAAGAGACGGATCGGTCCCTGGCCCCCCGGGAAATTGCCCAGGGCGGGCCAAGCGGAGAAACGGAAAAAGGGTGAACAGGGGTCGAACGCTTTTTTCGCAGGGATGCCCTTGACCTTGCCCTCACGGAACTCCTGGAACCAGAGTCGCTCAACTTCAGACTCCGATGGTTCATTCAGGCTCAGCAGAAGTGTTCCTGCCGGCTCCGCTCATTCTTCCAAACTGAGAGCTTGTGCAATACCTTCGGTCACCGCCATCCTTCACGAAAAGCCGGAAGCCTACCGGCTCTCTTCACTCCTTCGCCACATCCGCGACGCTTCCCCCGGTCATTTCGACCAGGGTCTCATAGGGGACAGCCAGGATGGAGTTTTCCGAGCCTGCAGCCGCGTAGACCATCTCAAAGCGCCAGTGTCTCATCGATCAACACCGGAAGCGGTGTGCGGTGCCCCACAAGAGGGACGCCTCCGGGTGCGTAGCCGGTCCCCGGCGGTGAGCACAATCACGGGTTCACCGGCCAGGTCCAGGTCGAAAAACAGGGCACGGTGCCGCTCCCGGACCTCTTCGTAGAGCCGTCACATCAAGGTGGTTTTACCCACCTGGCGGGCACCCATCAGGATCGTGATTTTCCGGTTCTCGAGCTGCCCAGCCAGCACGGGGTAGATGGTTCGATCCTTGTACATGAGCCCCCGACTAAACTATTCCGGAATGCTGTTCCGGTTTTTTCCAAACTATTCCGGAACACCTGTCAAGAATTCGCTGAAACACGGATCACCTCCCCGGCCCCCAAAAGCGCCCGGATTCCATATTTAAACCCAACTCACTGAAAATCCATCGACGTGAAATCAAAACCCGAAATTCAAGAGCGGTTTAATACGTACGGCTTATCGGAATGATTTACTCGGGTTCAGAGGAGGTGTTTATTCTGGTCTGAATCTTCGAAGGTTCCTGCCGGCATTCCAGAACCGCCCAGATACTGACCGTATCCTCATTTACCTTGTAGTACACGGCAAAAGGAAAGCGCTTCGACAGGAGCCGATAATATCCGAAATGAATTGAGTGAATTCCCCTCTCCACCTTGGCCAGAAAAAGGAACCGCTCCATCGCATCTTAAATCGTGGCGTCTGCAGGGAGTTCTTTCATCGTCATGGCATCTCTCTTTCCAGAATCCATCCCCGCCGGAGGGCGAATTGCACGCTAATCACAGGCTGCTCATAGCATGAGATTCGAAGAAAATGAACCATGTTCACCCCGTCCAATTCTTCCGTGCCGCCCGCGGCCGAACGGTGAGGCTGCCGGTCGATTCGGAATTTGACTTTGCCGGAAAAGACTGCATCGCGTATGGTTGGCTGACGCCTTGCAGCGCCATGAAAATTATCCCCATCGAAAAGGGCCGATCAAATGGGCAACGAAGTCATCATCCTGATCGCCGAAGCCATGATCGTATATTTTGTGGTTTTGTGGGCGCATTCGCTACGTCATGAGTTCGGACCGGTGCATTTTTATGCTATGATCGGAGGCATCACGGCGATCATGTCCTGGGTCACCGACGCGGGCGTGGCCGTCGAGTTTGCGGGCGTGACCTTCGTTGTCGGCTCCACGGTTTTTTACACTTCGCTTTTGCTCGGCGTTTTCGTGGTGTACGTTTTCGACGGACCGCGCGCCACGCGCATCGCCATATCCACCGTGGCCGGCGTTTCGATCATGACGCCGCTAATTGCGGCGGTTATGCACCTTCAAACGCAGCTTGTCGGCGCGCCGCACGTGGCGCATGTGCCTTTGCCGAGCCTTCGCATCAATTCCGCATCGGTCGTCGCCACGCTTTTGGACCTGGTCTTTTTGGCCATCGCCTGGGAGTTTCTCGGAAAAAAGGCTCTTCGACTCCCATTGTGGATGCGCTCGTTTTTGACGTTGCTCGGCGTGATGTGGCTCGACGTGTTTTTGTTCGCCACCGGCGCCTTTGCCGGAACGCCGCAATATTTGAGCATCATGACCGGCACGCTGACCAGCCGACTCATCATCACCATCTTCGCCTTTCCGTTTTTGTATGTCTATCTGCGCCGGCAAAGCAAAAGGCCCGGCGTAAAGATCGAAAACCGTCCGGTGCTGGCGATTGTAAAACGAGTGGCCGAGATCGAAAGCGAGCTGCGCGACGCGCATGTGGAAATCCAGCGGCGAAAAGACGCCGAGAAAAAACTCGACGAACTCATCCAGGACCTGCAAAAGGCGTTGTCGGAAGTGAAAACCCTGCGCGGTTTTCTGCCGATCTGCAGCGTGTGCAAAAACGTCCGCGACGACCAGGGCTACTGGAGTCAGATCGAGCTGTATATCGCCAATCATTCCGACGCCGAATTCAGCCACAGCCTCTGCCCGGACTGCGCCAAAAAACATTACTCGGAATACTTCGTGAAAAAGGACGAAAGCCATGAACAAGACTAGCTTATCGTATCTTGCAAACTGGTCGGCTTTGAGATCGAAACGATACCAATCCAATCCAGGTATACCGTTTATGGAGAAGGAGAGCGGGGCGTTCCCTCAAAATGAAACGCGAGATTCGGAAATCCTCAGAAATCGAGTGCGAAAGCCAAATCCCGCGTTTCTTTCCTTCCACGAGGGTCAATCAAGCTTTGGGGCTTTTCGTTGTTTGGTCGCCTGCTCGAAGGCGTGTGCCATGCCGATGATTTTGGCCTCTTCCCAGGGCCTGCCGACAATCTGAAGCCCGATGGGCAAACCGTTGTTGCCGTAGCCCGCAGGCACAGATATCGCCGGGTAGCCCACAACACTTACAGGATCACAATTCCGGATAAAGGTGAGGAAGGTGTCCACCTCTTTTCCAAGCAGTTCCGTTTTGAGATCTTCCCCGATTTTTGCGGCGGGAAGCGGCGTTGTAGGCATGAGAAGGGCATCAACGCCGGACATGGCCTGCTCAAAGCCCTGGATCATGAGGTTTCGATCCCGGCGAACGGATCTCGCATACACATACCCGGGTACAGGCTTTTCTTTGGATCCGACAATGGGGGGCCTTACATCTGCCCCGAATTTTTCTGCGTACTTTTCAATGCTCGCCTCCGGATCAAAGCCCTTGAGATAGTCCTCGATGAGATAGATACACTCCGCTAGCACAATGTTGAATCCCGTGGGAGTGGCGATGTCCATGTGTTTGACATCAACGTCCTTTACGATCCCGCCCAAATCCTTGATCGCTCGGATTGATTCATTCATGACCTTTTCCGTGTCTGGATGGATATTCTCCAGGAACAGCTTATTTGGAATCCCGAATGTGCGTCCCTTGATTCCTTTTCCGATATACT
>JAWOBE010000221.1:0-5183 GCA_046498185.1 Desulfatiglandaceae bacterium
ATTAAATCTTGGCTGGGATGGTTTGACAAGCCCTGTCTTTGAAATCTTTAGGTTAATGCCCATCCACGAATGTTCAATTAAACCGGTATCTGCGTTGTGAAAAATTTTTTATCCATGAAATATCAATTTCATATACCTGTGGAAAAATTTTCACCAGACCTTGATATCGACCAAATTTTCCGTTTTATGGACAGACACTATGTTTAATGATGAGGGTTCTAAGGCGGATCCTTATATCTTACTATTATATGGGGTTTAAATAGAACACCATGATGATTTTACCTTCGCTATACGGCTTTTTTTTGGGGTTTGCGGCAATATTTGTATGCTTCGGCGTTGGCATGCTTTTTTTGCGCAATGCTGCGAGCGGAGAAGTCGGTCCAGGATACTGGGCCAATAGCCTCTTCTTAAACAGTGCTGGATTTGTCTCCTGGGCAGGTACGGCCAAATATAGCCCATGGCTGTTCTTCAATGCAGGTGAAGTTTTACATATGCTGGGCTTTATTACATTGGTGCTTGGTATCTATAGGTTTACTGGAAAGAAGATTCAACGCCGGCATATTTATGCTCTATGCGGGCTTGTCGTTGCTTGGTTGGGGACAATGACATTTATGCCGCAATTTCGAACCGCATCGTTCTTTCTGCTCATGGTTTTTCGGGCCGTTCTTTTTCTGTGGGCTGGCGGAATGGTTTTAAGGAACATCCCGATAACGTTGATAGCGGGACGTAAACTGGCCGGTGCAGGATTACTGGCCTGGGGGGCGTATGTACTTATATTTCCTCTTATTTGGCGATTGCCGTGGTTGCTGCCCATGGCATTTGGCCTCCTGGTGGGTTTTCATTTATTGGCGACCCTGGGTATGGTGGTTCTGGTGATGGATCGTATTCGGATACGGGCCGAGGCGAATGAAAAACGCGTTCAGCACCTTGAAGGGTTGCTCCCCATATGCTCTTACTGTAAAAATATCAGGGACGATAAGGGATATTGGCACCAGGTTGAATCATATGTTCGTGATCATTCAGAAGCGGAATTTAGCCATAGTATCTGCCCCGAATGTGCCAAAAAATATTATCCGGATATAGACTTATACGGCGATGATGAAAATCAAGGTTAATTATCCCATCTCGTGGAACCTTTTCCTCAACGCTCACCACCATGGCTTTTGACCACAGCAGCTTGAGGTGGTTTGGAGCCTGCTCCTGTAAGCAGACTCCGAGGGGCCTACCCTCATCTCTTGTGCAGCCTCGTGGCGCACAGCTTATCGAATGCTGGAATCTCTGCGTGGTCCGGAATTGCAAGTATTGCTGAGCAATCATTGAACTCTAAGTCGAGTTTCTTGCCCCATATCATTTGCCTTGCTGTGAATAAAATCTACTTATCTTAAATTTATTAGCCTTCCGATAAGCTTTCCGCGCAACCACTTGGGTAATCTTTTCATTCTTAATGTCGGGTCCCCAAAATTCTCACACTCCTTACCCCAAAATCTCCACTTTGGTTCGCTAACTCGAGCCACCTGTAATCGTCTCGAAAAGCGTTGTCACGGACATTCATTATCATTTCCCCGTTCATAAGCACTTCAACTTGGCCATCGCTCCCTTGGCGCCATAATAGTTTCTGCCGTTCCCCACTCCTGATGTCCCTTTTTAACTTCGAACTGCTAACAAGCTCCCGTTGCCTCCTGCTGAACCTGTAAAGATCCATAACCCCTTCATCACCCGTATAGAGTGCCAACATGTAACCGTAATTACCGGTTTGGTCCTGAAACAAGGCGACTTCATAGTGCCCTTCAACGCTGGGCTCATTGTGAATGCTGAAGACCAGTTCAAGAGAGAATGCATTGGTAATTTCAGTTCCAAGACGGATCCTTGCCGGTGCTCGTCTTGAAATATCTTCCTCCGATCGAGATCTGCTTTCCCTTGGTTCATCTCTCTGGAACGCCTGGTCAAGGAAGGCGCCCAGCAAAGCACTCCCCAAATCCTCTCTAGAGCCTCTGGATCGTTGGTCGTTGGTAGCATCTTTGGTTGCGACTCGCTTGGGCTGGACACTTGAGCGCAACCCCAGGGAAGCATCGACCCAAAATTCCCCCGAAATCACATTCCATGCAGGGTTTTCTGTGAAATTTCCATCAGAGAATTCATCAAACAGAAGTTCTCTGCGCCAAGGCGTGTCGTATTTTGACACCAGATCCTCAAGGGCCTGTTGGAGCCAGCGGTCTGCAGCTCTTTGATCTTTCGACTTCTCACTCAAGGAACGCAAATCATCAATTAATTCCTCTAATTCAGTGTTGTTAGAGGCTTGACATGGCAGCGGGTTGGCCATAATAAAAAACACCAGAACTATACACGAAAAAAAACTGAATACACTTCGTGTCATAATAGACCTCCTTTTTCATTACATGGTGGAAAATAAAAATAACTGCTGCCAGAAATCGTTTGAACCTGGAACCCCTATCCCCATCCTTCCTGGCTGATCGCCTCCAATACAACTTATCGAATGCTTGAATTTCAGCAGGATCTCGAATTGCGGCTATTTCAAAGCAATCCTTGATCGCGAAGCGACCGCATAAAGCATAGGGAGAACCCGGATGTTGCCTGTCGATTTCTTTATTATTCCGCCGAATCGAGCAATTTCGGTATTTTCTCCCAATTATAGGGGTATTCAAAAAAAACAATCATCTATCAAAAAACTAATACATATCCCCGGAGGGCATAGCGGCCGTCGATGATTTTCCCTTTTGAGGCTTTTCAGAAACCATGGCTTCTGTGGTCATGAGAAGACCGGCCAAGGAAGCGGCGTTTTGAAGCGCAAACCGGGTGACTTTGGTTGGATCCACGATGCCGGCCTTTATAAGGTCTTCATAAGCCCCTGTTTCAGCATTAAAGCCAAAATGTCAACTCCCTGCAGCATCTTCTCTCTGGCTTTTGCCCCGTGTTTAATCTCTTTTGCCGTCATTGCCTGTGACTTCCCTGAGTGGGTTTCCCAGCATCCTTCTAAGCTCCTCCCCCTGTACAACCTCTTTCTCCGAAACCAGGACAGCCAGGGCATCCAAAACGCCCCGATGAGTGGACAGTATCCCTTTCACTCGTTGGTGGGCCTGCTCGATTAACGTGGAAATTTCGGTATCGATTTGGCCGGCCTTTTCTTCACTGTAGGCTTTATGGGGGCTGAAGCTTTCAGGGGTGAACATGGGTTGCCTGGCACGCTCATATGTCACCAATCCCAGGCGATCGCTCATGCCATATTCGGTGACCATGGATCGGGCAATGTCCGTCGCCTGCTGCAGATCATTTTGCGCCCCCGTGGAGACTTCTCCGAAAACCAGTTCTTCCGCCACCCTGCCTCCCAACAGAACGGCCAGTCTGTCCACCAGTTCCGATCGGGTCATTAAATATCGGTCCTCGGTGGGTTGCTGCTGGGTATATCCGAGAGCTGCGATCCCTCGTGGAATGACGGAAATCTTGTGCACCGGGTCGGCATGTTCGACAGACTCGGCCACAATCGCATGACCGGATTCATGAAAAGCGACAATTTCCTTCTCCTGTGCGTTCATGACCCGATTCTTTTTCTGCAGACCGGCAACCAACCTGTCGATAGCTTCATCGAAATCCAATGACCCTACCGTTTCTTTGTCTTTCCTGGCGGCTAACAGGGCTGCCTCATTGACGAGATTAGCCAGGTCTGCTCCTACAAACCCCGGAGTACGGCCTGCAAGCATCCGAAGGTCGACATCGGGAGCTAACAGCACATTCTTCGAATGGATATTCAGGATGGCTTCACGCCCGTTGATATCCGGCCTGTCCACCAGGACCTGCCGATCAAACCGGCCAGGGCGCAACAGAGCAGGATCAAGGATCTCCGGTCTGTTGGTGGCTGCCATAATGATGACCCCTTTGTTCGTTTCGAATCCATCCATTTCCACCAGGAGCTGGTTGAGAGTTTGCTCTCGCTCATCATGACCACCCATGACATTCATTCCTCGCGCTTTTCCCAACGCATCGAGTTCATCGATGAAAATGATGCACGGGGCCTGGCCCGTGGCCTGCTCGAAAAGATCGCGAACCCGTGCGGCTCCTACGCCGACGAACATCTCCACGAACTCGGACCCGCTGATACTGAAGAAAGGGACTTTTGCCTCTCCGGCCACCGCCCTGGCCAGAAGGGTTTTGCCTGTACCAGGAGGTCCTACCAGAAGCACTCCTTTGGGAATCCTGCCTCCGAGCTTCTGGAATTTTCCAGGATTGCTCAGAAATTCAACTACTTCCTCCAGTTCGTCTTTAGCCTCGTCAATTCCGGCTACATCCGCGAAAGTGACCTTTGTCTCACTCTCGGCGAAGATCTTGGCTTTGCTCTTGGCAAAAGACATGACCCCCATCCCCGCCCCCATCTTTTTCATCGCAAACCGCCAGATCAGAAAGAAAATACCGATAGGGATAACCCAGGATAGAACGCTGCTCAGGAATTTGCTCTCATAGCGCCCGGAGTAGTCGACCCTGGATTCATCAAGATCCTTCACCAACGACGGATCATTCACCCGAATGGTGGTGAACCTCTGGTCCGACTTACTTTCTTGTGATTTCAGTGTTCCGGTGATGTTTTCCGGACCTATAGTCAACTCCCTTACAAAACCTTCAGATATATATTGTTTGAATTGACTGTAGGGGATAGTCTCTACTTTTCCAGAGAAAAAGGACTGTTGAATATAGGAAAACAAAAGAAAGGCCACCAGGAAATACCAGATGCTGAAGCGAGTTTTAGAAGGCAATACTTTTTTCTTCTTCTGGGGGTCCTGACTTCCAAAGAAGGAACGAAGCTTATCTTTTAAATCCTCCATGGGTTCTTTTTTCCTATTGGACGGCATGATCAATCCTCATTGGTAATTCCCGATCTGCATTTTTTGGGGATAAAATAAATCCTATTTTCGGCAATCTAACGGTTCGGGTCCAATAGGGGAATAGACTCTTAATCATATAGTTGAGTTCATCCCATCCCGCCGGCTTGACGATATAACTGTTCGCCCCTAAAGCATAACACTGGTCCTGTTCCAGACCGTCCATTTTTTCCCTTCGCCGGGCGATAACCCCCCGGATCGGACGGTATAAAACAAAATTCAAAGCCCAGATTCGGGCACGGCTTGGGTTGAGGGCAATACCGACATGACCCCACCCTCCGCACCATCCGCTGT
>JAWOBE010000069.1:0-4791 GCA_046498185.1 Desulfatiglandaceae bacterium
GAGGCCTATCAGCCGGAATGTTTTTTCGTGGTAAACAAAAGCGAGCATACACAACAGACTATCGGCAAGACACGGATTTTTTTCATCCGCCCCGAGCAAGTCAAAGCCGCCTCGCGGAATATATGATAAAATGCTGAAATAACTTAGGTAATAGCTAAATGCTAACAGCTGATAGCTTTTTTTGGAGAGGGATAAAAAACCCGGGGCCGAAGCCCCGGGTTGGGTGGTGTCCGTTTTTTTATTTAAGCAGTCAGCAGACTAGAAGTTGATTTGCCACTTGGCGCCGAGGTATTTTATGTCACCCTGATTTTCGTCAGGCACACCGGTTTGTTTGATGTCGCCGTAGTCGAGTTTGCCGATTTCAGGGACGATGAAAACGTTCTTGGCAAGGCTGATGGCGGCATTCATATAATAAGCTTTTACATCTTGTTCCACACTGGTGCCGCCGATTTCGATTTCGTTGTTGGCCTGGCCGTAGCCGACCTCGAAAGTAATGCTGTCGTTCATTTTGAAGCCCGCGATCAGAGCGAATCCCAGAGTTTCGGCATCAACGATGGTGGTTCCGCTCCAAGCTGCACGGTCAGCCCTGATGCCAGCAATACCGGTGGTCGTGGCGGCAGCAACAGAAGATTGGCCCATATTTGCCAAATTTTCGCCATAATACAGGTCGCCTTTCAGGAAGAAGGGCCCCATGTCATATACGGCACCGGTAGCGATCTGCCATGCATCCACGCTTTGTTCGTCTTCAGCACCGGCAACCACGCGTACCACATCATAAGTTTGGTAAGCACCTGAAATGCGGGCCTTTATAGGACCGCCCTTAATGTCATAAGAAGCCGCCAGTTTCGGGATGGTGGTGTCGATGTCCGCCTGCGGGAAACCGGTTACCGCTCTATTGGTGACCGGGTTGATGGCCGCAATCTGGAAATTCCCGAAGGTCAGCTTGACCTGCTGCTCACGGCCCTGGTACATCTGGCCGAAGCCCAACAGGCAATTGTCACCGTTCCACGCCTGACCGCTGACCCAGAAGGTCATCGGGGTATAGTCCTGACCGACAAGCAGTTTACCGGCGCCAAAATTCCACTGGCCGTATAACAACCGGAGGGTCGCGCCGTTGGCTGTTGTGTGTCCGTATTCGAAACGTCCGTCCACATCGCCCAGTTTCACCATGCCGCCTATACGGCTGTTTCCCTGCAATGCCCAAGTCATATCCGTGTCGTCGTCAAGGCCGGTTACCGACCGCTGTACGCTCCTTTTTTCCCAGAAAGTGGTCATACGGGCACTGCCGTAAAATTTCCAGGAGCACTGGAAGGCTTCTTCTAAGGCCGCGATGCGTGCTTCCACATCACCTTCCGCTGCCGATGCCGGCACCGCGAATGCCGCCAGGATGGCCAGGGAAGCTAGAACTGTAAATAATTTTTTCATAATTTCTTCCTCCTGATTTTGAGTCTACAAACGCTTTCATCAAAAACGGACACCCAACTCCACGAGAAAAATATATGGAGTTTTAAGCCAGATACAACTTTCGGCCGAAATTGTCAAGAAATTTTCGATATTTTTTCGATATATCGGGCATGTAATAAACAATTGCCGGATTTTGAAAGGCTTGATGAAGTCGTAAAAAGTCGTCACCCCGTTGGAGAACGGGGTCCAGGGTTTTTGCAACGACCTGTAATAACTGGAGGGATGTTTATCCCGATAAAATCGGGAAGCCTGGGAATTGGTGGGCGATGCCCACTCTATCAATACTCTCATGAAAACCTCGCTTGGATACGTCACCTCCGAGGAGGAGGATGTATTTATCGTTGTCAGTGAAGCGCAAGCGGAACGGTTGTCGTTGTCGTAATCGCTATTCCTCGGTATCGGCGTCGGAGTGGGCTGTTGAGATGGTCGTCCCTTCCGATCCCGGCCCCGAAAGTCTTGACCAGGGAATTAAATCAGAATAGGCTTTATAAACCTTTCACATCGATAAACAAAACCAAAAACAGGGGGGATGAATGTGGGAGATAAAGGGCTTCATATTGAGAAATTGATGCAGAATGCACAAGAAATGATTAAAGACTTGGGGGATATCGCGCTTGAATATTATGGAAAAGGCCGGCCCGGCATCAAGTTCGATGAATCGCTGGTAACCGAGGCCGAGCTTCAGCTCAGGGGAAAATTCGGAGAAAGACTCGGCGAGATGTACCCGGAACACAGGCTCTTCGATGACAGGGTCGCTCGGGATAACGACTATACTCATGATGAGAAACGGTACGTTTGGATTTTCGATGCGCTTGACGGTGTGGCGAATTTTCAGGGAGGGATCCCTATATGGGGTATGTCTTTGGCATTACTTGAAAACAACTGGCCGGTTCTCGGAATTTTCCATATGCCGGCTACCGGAGACGTTTTTTGTGCTGAAGCCGGGGGGTCGGGCTTGTGGAACGGGGAACAGGTTCCTGATTTAGTGCGGGATTCCATTGACGATGAGAGTGTTCTTCTTGTAAATTCCAGGCTTCACAGGCGTTATCGTCCCAATTTTCCGGGTAAAATCCTAAATTTGGGCTGCACGGGCGCTCATATATGTTATGTCGCTACAGGCAGGGCCGAAGGAGCCGTTATTTTCAATGAATCGTACCAGGGCCTTGCCGCGGCGTTCGTAATAGGGGAGGCGTGCGGAGTTGGTCTTTACAGGATGGATGGAAGAGGATTTTCATATAGTGACTATCCAGATGCCTCACGCGTGGAGGAATCCATGCTCGTGGCCCCGAAAGAACTCGCAGCTGAGATCCGGAACTATTTGGAACCGTTGACGTAAATTCTGTAAAAATTCGAAATCCGTGATGTCGTGTTCCTCGGGGTGGGAACTTCAAGTTTTAGCTGTTAGACAACTGTGGAAACATAAATTAGCTTGTTTTCAGTGTGTTATCGACGCCGATAAAGCAACCGCCTGGATTTTTATTCATGAATACCGTTTTTATTTTCCTTATCGCAATATCCTTCCTGACCGCTTCGTGGTTTCAGTTGACTTCTCCGCCGGGCGAATCTCCGATGGAGGCGGTTACGGCCGCGGTTATCGATTCGGCCGGGGCGTCTGTGGAGCTGGCGATCGGGCTGGTGGGCGTGATGACGCTTTTTCTCGGGGTGATGAAGGTCGCAGAGGCGGGTGGAATGTTGTCCATAATCTCGAGGTTGATCCGCCCGGTGATGATCCGGCTGTTTCCGGATGTTCCACACGACCACCCGGCGATGGGGGCCATGATTTTGAACATTTCCGCCAATGCGCTGGGATTGGGAAATGCGGCCACCCCATTCGGCATCAAAGCCATGCAGGAACTTGACAGGCTGAATCCGACACCCGGCACCGCTACAAACGCCATGGCTCTTTTCCTGGCCATAAACACATCGAGTGTGACACTTCTCCCCACAGGCGTCATCGCATTGCGTGCTGCGGCAGGTTCCACGGATCCGGCCGGGATATTGCCCTCGACCCTTTTTGCGACATTATGCTCGACTGCTGCGGCCCTTGGCGCGTCCTTTCTATATCGTCGTTTTTTCCCGGTTGAAAACCCGTCCATGGAAAGAAGAGAGGTGGAAGAAAATGCAGGGGACACGGCAGGCGAAGCATCTGAAGCCTACCCTGGTTGGGTTTCCGTTCTCGCACTTCTCGGGGCTGCTGCACTTATTCCGTTGAGCATAGTTTATGGGCGTGCGATTTCGCCATGGATAATCCCGGGTATCATAGTCGGATTTCTGGCTTTCGGTTTTTTCAGAGGGGTTCGGGTTTATGAAGTATTCGTCGAGGGAGCCAAAGAAGGTTTTCAGGTGGCTGTCCGGATAATACCTTACCTGGTCGCCATCCTGGTGGCGGTGGGGATGTTCAGGGCAAGCGGGGCTCTGGAGATATTAGTCGGGTGGATCGGTCCGTTGAGCGGTAAGGTCGGGATGCCCGCGGAAGCTCTGCCGATGGCTCTCCTGCGGCCTCTTTCAGGGTCGGGAGCCTACGGCGTGCTCGCATCGCTTATAAACGACCCCTCAATCGGTCCGGACAGTTACACGGGTTACCTGGTAAGCACGCTTCAGGGTTCAACTGAAACCACGTTCTATGTGCTTGCTGTTTATTACGGCGCCGTCCAGATAAAAAGGATTCGGCACACGATGGCTGCGGCGCTTACCGCGGATTTTTTCGGAATTGCAGGCGCCGTGGCGGCATGCCTCTTCCTTTTCGCGCGGTAGCTTTGAGTTTCGGCCTAAACGTTTGCAGGAGCGACGTCCCCGTCGCGATAGTCGCGTGAAGATCCGAAGGGATTTGTGGGGCATCGCGCAAAGCCGCCAAGGCGCAGAGAACAGCCGGATAAGGATACTCATCGGTAGAGGGCGATGAGGATATACGTCCGAAAAAATAAACGCGTTGATTTTTCCGGACGAACATCCCCATCTACAGCTGTGTTGGGGCACAGCTGCCCTCGTGGACGAGGGCTCCCCGATGAGAGGCTTGGTGCCTGCGGCGCGAGTTGGTGACACCGGAAAGCGGTGGTGTAAGTGTAGGTGTTAGTGCGAAGAAGATGCCCACCATGGGCGATAAACTGGTGGACAATGTCTACCCTATCATATTCCGAGGATGTTTCGGATGTCTTTATCGTTGTCAGCAAAGCGGTTGTCATTGTCGTCATCGATATCCTTCTTTTCGGGATCGGGGTCGGTATTGGGATCGGTATGGGCTGTTTTTCAACCTACGGGCGGGGGTGAACCCCGCCCCTACGTAAAGATTGGCACACGGGGATGTAGGGGAGGGGTTTACCTGTCGGG
>JAWOBE010000177.1:0-33369 GCA_046498185.1 Desulfatiglandaceae bacterium
GGCGCGAATCCACCCGCGGCGACCACTGCTTCCTGCAGGGTCATATTTTGTTTTATCGCATAGGAACCCGGCCTGCGAACCGCGCCGTCCACGAAGTATTCACCGGCCTCAGCCACATAAATTACATCCCCGCCGTTGATATCTATGTTCAGCTCTGTTGCGCCGTCATCGATCAGCTTTCCCAAATCCACATAAAAAACACCTTCACCCGGAGTTTCACCTGGTTTGGGTGTGGCACCACGCCGCCGCACTTGCACTGTGTGTCCGGCCTTTTCAGTCAATCCGCCTCCCAGGGCAAGCACATCCAGCAGGCGCTGTTTGGACACATAATCGTATGTTCCAGGGCTTTTGAACTGCCCAACCAAGGTCACTCTCTGGCTGTAATGTTCTTCTACAAAGATGCCCACATGGGGGTTCTTGATGTATTTCTCACCATACGCGTTTTCGATAAAGGTTTCGGCTTCCCGCGCTGTCATGCCGTCCACCTTGACTTGCCCGAGAAGAGGAAGGGTAATATAACCCCTGGAGCTGATTCTCGCTTTGCTGCACAACTCTTTGGCCTCGAATATATCCACCTGCAGCAGGTCGCCTGCTCCGAGGATGTAATCACCCGGATCCACACTCAGCTGGGCCTGGCTCATTAGCTGATCGTTTAACGTTTCGATTTCGCGTGCTCGCTCGTCGTCAAAAACGGTACCCGAGGTGGAAGAATCCTCTCCGTTTCCTCCACCCTCACCCAGGTACCCCGGGGAACCGGTGGAGCAAGCCGAAAGAAACAGCAAGGCGGAGATGACCAGAATTCCCCGGAAAACTCTGCTTTTCAGGAGATTCAAAACGTCGTTCACGACCTTTTCCTTTAAAATCAATTATGGCCTGAAGGGGCTTGTAGCGCCCCCGTCATCATCGTCGAAAGGATCCCACAAGATAACGCCACCGATAACCGCACCGACAGCTGCGCCAGCCAAAATCTTGGTCTGCAGCTCCTCGCTGACCGATGCTACGGCTCCCCCCTCTTCCAGGTTCGCCTGGGCATTCTGGACCATAAACCTCTTTCCGGGTTCAAGCACCTGGCGACCGCTTGAATTAACCAGCACCAGTTTTCCCCCTTCAATGACGCCTATTTCCATTCCGCCGTTCTCGAAAAGCAGGTAGCCTTTTACGCCGAACGTGTCGGTTGATACCTCGATCACCGCGCTTTCAACATTTACAGTATCCTTTGGAGTACTGAAACTCAATGGAGACTTAAGCTCACCCAGCGCAAAATATACCCGCCCTTGCTCGACGAAAATATCCGTGCCGCCTGAAACAGACCTGACCGAAAACTTGGTATTTTCGGTGGAAACCAGGTAAACACCTTCCATCCGGACTCCGCATTTCCGTTTTGATTGAAGAATTTTCCCGACCGGTAGAGGGGCTTCACTGCTCAACTCGCCTACTTTTTGATCTCCCTCAAAAATAATAAGTTTGCCCTCAGGGAGAACTCTCGCGCCGTCCAGTCCGGCTGCCAAAGAGCCTCCGCATAAGCCCAACACAAATAAAAACACAACCGCCTGAACCAATCCGTTTTTCCGAAAATACATAACCACGGCTTTCCCCCTTTCTTTCCTGTTTACTTTTCTTTCGATTTATTTTTTTGAATTCTTTACAATTCACTACCGAAAGATTTTTCAGCAAGTTTTACAAAGTCCTGTTTAAGCCAATTCAAACATTCTATTAAATCAGTAACACCCGGAGATACCCCTGTCAAGGTTTTTCGGAAAATTTTCAAGTCGTAGCGATGATATTTTTTTACATGAAATTATTAGTTATTTCAATAAAATATAGTGTATGTCCTTGTGAGAGCCGATGGTATGCACTATATCCTTAGCGCCGTTCGGACAAAATCGCGGTCAAAAACCGTTCCCACAGTTATGTGCCTTCATTTGGTTGTGGAAGTTTATGCGAGCGGACAAAGAGGTGCTCTGAACTTATAGCCCTGGGTGGGAATCTGTTGTGTCTCTATCTCCCGGCCCGGGGTTCCACGCGGCCAACAAGGTAGTAGACTATTCCCAGAACCAGCAACCCCCCGATAAGCACTCCGAAGGTGACAGCGTCTTTTTCGTCGATCGCAGCGACGAAAAGTTTGCGGATAAAAGCCACGAGCGCAAGCTCCACGAATACCAGCACGTGGAAATGACCTCCACGGAGATGCTCAACCTGGGTATGCAGAAGTTCAACCATCATCCACAAAATCAGCAGGGATCCCAGAGCCTTTATAATTCCTGTTTCGAGACTGGCTTTGAGAGCAAATAACATATCCGAAATCAATAGCCCGGTTACTGCGGCCGCCATCAGCACAAGTCCCACCATCAGGATGAGATTCAACCCGTGAAGGGCACGCTCGGCCCATCGAACAAGGTAGAATTCAACCCTGTGGGACAAAAAAACTTTTTTGAGCTCCGCTTCCCGGTATGAGCTTGTCATGATATCCAGGCTGATATCCAGTACCTTTTCGAGGGAATCGGTCAAATCCGCACGCAGCCGTGCATCCTCCACCTCAGCTTCCAGCTGCCTGAGGCAAAAAATACGGATGAAATTCATTGCGGAATTTACGTAGTGGCCCTTCAAACCGATTTTTACATGCACGGACCCTATGCGCTGAAGTCTCATATAGAGATGGTGGTCATATTTGGAAGTGAGAATATTTTTGAACCATACTTTGATTGTCTTTTTGCGATTCTCTATAGCATCCTCTGTGCGAAAGTAAGCCGCGGTATTGGGGTTTTCCATGAGGAAATCATAAAACTCTTCAGCCAGCCGGTCCGATGCGGGAAGGAGGATTTCGGCCAGTTTCGACAGGTTTTTCTCATCAGCCGACGTGAATCGGTAATTCTTGAGTATCTCGTTCATGCTTTCCATAGATAATATTAAATCATATACGTTTCCATAAGTCACGGATGAAGTTTTTTACCCAGCAGAATGGAAAGGGATGTGGCGAGTATCAAAATGAAATTGTGACTAGAATCAGCGCTCGGACAAAATACCGGTTAAAAACCACTCCCACAGGATATAGAAGGAATTTCAGTGCTGTTGAGTATTGTTGTTTGAGCCGATTTCGACTTGACAGTAGACTACGAATCTGCATTTTATTAAACAATAACCTTTTCCGGGGCACTGCATCCACTCGGATACCGGTAGTTGTTTACATTCCACGCTACTCCAGACCACCCCGCCCCTTGTGCATTACTAATTCTCATCAACGGGAGATTCATAAATTGAAGTCCCTGAAGAGTGAGAGCCTTTAATTGCTTCACATGCAACAGAAAGGAGGATGTGCAATGAAATTCAGAAAGATTTTTGGTCCTGCAGTCATTTGTTTCCTGGCATTTTGCGTATTGGCAGGTGCTACGCCAACCGCGGCCCAAAGTGCGGACAAACCCTCAAACCTCATTATAGCTACAGCCACAACCGGAGGCACCTATTACCCCATAGGCGTGGGAATGGCCTCCCTTTGGTCCATAAAACTCGCAAAGGACCATGGGATTCAGGTTCAGCCCATCACATCAGCCGGCTCCGGCGAAAATATCAACATGCTGAGAAATAAAGAAGTGGAGCTTGCCATCCTCCAGGGTCTTTTCGGGAAAAGCGCCTGGAGAGGGCTTGGCACCTACAAGGATAACCCGCTTAAAACCCTCCGGAGCATAACCATGTTGTGGCCCAACGTGGAGCACTTTGTGGTCACCAGCAACAAAGTCAAAACCGGCACCGTTACAGACATCAAAGGCCTGCGGTTCTCCATAGGCAGGGCCGGTTCAGGAACCGAGAGGTCCGGGTTGACCATCATGTCCGCTCTCGGTTTGGGCCGTGATGATGTCGAAGGAGTGTACCTGGGCTATTTCGAGTCCTCTTCCGCCATGAAAGACAAGCGAATAGACGGGGCCAATATCCCGGCCGGCCCACCGGTTGCGGCGATAACGGATCTTTTCGCGGCTCCGGGCCTCGATGTAACCGTTCTCCAATTCACCGATGAACAGCTGAAGGCAATCAATGAACAGACCGCCTATCCGGGCTATCGGTATGTCGTTCAAGCGGGTACCTACCCCGGCCAGGATAAAGACGTGGAGACAATCGCCCAGCCTAACCTGCTGGTCTGCCGTGATGACATACCGGAAGAAGTGGTTTACCAGCTGACAAAAACTCTTTTCGAAAATCCGGGGTTTCTTAAACAGGTCCATAAGATGGGCGAATGGATCACCCTGGAAAATGCTCTTTCCGGGCTCCCTGCACCGCTTCATCCTGGAGCTCTAAAATTCTACAAAGAAAAGGGACTTGACATTCCACCTGAGCTGACCATGCAATAACAGCTTCGGGGCGGCCGTTTCCTGAGGCCGCCCCCTCATTTAAAAGACAAAACCCGGAGAAGAGATGGATCAGCAAAGCGGGAGCGGTCCCGGCAACACCGACGGCGCAGAAGTCTCCACCATGCACCGCAGGCTCTCGGGCGCGTGGAAAGGCATGTTCTACTGGACCGCAGTGGCGGCTTCTCTTTTTCATATCGGCGTAAACACGCTCGATTTCATGGTCATGCCTTCGGTTTACCGTAACGCGTGCCACATGGGCTTCGTGCTTACACTTTGTTTCCTGCTTTATCCGTGGAGCAAAAAACGCCCGGGTGCGGGCCGCGGAATCGATTTGTTTCTGATTGCAGGCACAATCGCCATTACCTTCTACATCCTCATTTTCCAGCAGGAACTTCACCTGGAACGGCAGTCCATCCCCATAATGAGGGATTATATTTTTGCCGCCGCCGCACTCGCGATACTCATCGTCGGTACATGGCGCGCAGGCGGAGCTATTATCCCGGTACTTTCCATTCTTTTCATCTCCTACGCCCTGTTTCTCGGCAAATGGATACCGGGTGTCTTCCATTACCGGGGGGTTCATCCGGGCAGGCTTCTTTACAGGATGTATCTGACCGACGAAGGGATATTCGGCACGATCTGCACCATCAGTTCAACTTACGTGTTTCTGTTTATACTTTTCGGGGCATTTCTTTTGAAATCCGGGGCCGGCGATTTCATCGTACAGCTCGCCCAGGCGCTTGCAGGGAAAAGAGTGGGTGGCCCGGCTAAAATAGCAATAATTTCATCCGGATTTATGGGGTCTGTTTCAGGATCGGCGGTTGCGAACACGGTCACGACCGGATCTATGACAATACCCCTTATGAAAAAACTTGGTTTTCGACCCGCGTTTGCAGCCGCCGTTGAGGCCGCCGCTTCCACCGGCGGTCAGTTCATGCCGCCGATCATGGGGGCCGGGGCGTTCATAATGGCTCAGTGGACCGGGATTTCCTACCTTCACATCATTGCTGTCTCTGCAATCCCTGCTCTAATGTATTTTTTGACAGTCGGTTTTTTCGTACACGTGGAAGCCCTGAAAACCAGAGTTGAAACTCTCGATGAAGAAACATTGCCTTCGGTGCGCGAGGTCCTCAAGACCGGGTACGTGTTCCTTGTGCCCGTCGGTCTCCTCATACTGCTCCTGGTACGCGGATTTACTCCTACATATGCTGCGGTTATCAGCATGGCGGCCATCGTGGTTGTCAGCTGGTTCAGGAAAGAAACCCGGATGAGCTTCAGCGATATTCTCGACACCCTTTTCATGGGGGCAAAGAACGCGATCTCCACTTCCGCCATCCTGATCTGTGCGGGTATAGTCATTGCAGTGACCGGGATAACAGGCCTGGGAGTAACCTTTTCAGGCCAGGTTCTTGAATTATCGATGGGAATCCGCCTCCTTGCCATTGTGCTCGTCGCCCTGGCCTCCCTGGTGCTGGGCATGGGCCTGCCCGTCACTGCCTCTTATATTTTTCTCGCGGTGCTGGCCGGGCCTGCATTGCAGCAACTGGGAATGAGCCTACTGGCGGCCCACATGATGATATTCTGGTATTCCCAGGATGCCAACGTCACGCCTCCGGTATGCCTGACCGCTTATGCTGCATCCGGCATAGCGAAATCACCTCCCATGGAGACGGGTTTCCTATCCTGGAAACTTGCAAAGGGGCTTTATATAATCCCGCTGATGTTCGTGTATACCCCTATCCTGTTTGAAGGCCCCGTCCATGAAGTTATCTGGACCGCCGTTACGGGTATCATCGGTTTGTTCGGGTTTGTCGTTACATGGGAAGGCTTTTACCGGAAGCACATAGGAATCTTGAAGCGCGCCTTAGTAGGGCTTGCATCGCTTGTACTTCTTTTTCCCAGAATAACCGGAGAAGTCTTTGCCTTTTTTTCCAAAAACTCGGTAGCCGAAAAGGCTTTAAGCGAAGAAGAAATGCTTGCAAAAGCCGCTGCAGAGGCTGCACGTATAGCCCAAGGCCTACCTGCGGAAACGGTTGAAGCGGCGATTCGCCAGATCCCCTTTTGGCCCGACCAAATGATTACCTCCCTGGCTGGCCTTGCTGTGATTCTCATGATATTGTTGCCGCAGCGTCTAAACGCAAGGAAGAAAGCTTGAAGCCGAAAATCTAAAGCAATGTGGCATAGTCGGCTTGTTTTTCTGCGATGATTTTATTGTTTCCATTGTCGTGAGGGTCTTCTTCCAGGCCGTTGTCGGTCCGATCGGTTGCAACACGGTTCCGGCCGTCGCATTTCGCCTTGTATAGAGCGCGGTCGGATCGCACAACTACTTCATCGAAATCAGGAAGTCCGGCAACTGCGCAAGCGACCCCGATGCTGACGGTTATACTGGCGGTCGCCCCGTCGACATCAATCTGCATTCGCTCGAGCCCGTCCCTCAAGCGTTCGGCGACTGCGATACCGTTTTCAAGTATCGTTTCGGGCAGCAGCATAGCGAATTCCTCACCCCCTATCCTACCGAACACATCAACCGAACGTATACATGCCTTCCCAAACGCTGCCAGGGATTCCAATACGGCGTCGCCTGCCTGGTGTCCATACGTATCGTTTATATTTTTAAAATAATCGATATCAATCATAAGCAAGACCAGAGGGCTGCCGTTCCGCCTGGCTCTCTCAAATTCCAGCCGGGAGAGTTCGAAAAAATGCCTTCTGTTGTATAAACCGGTAAGGGAATCGGTGGTGGCCATTTCGATAAGCCTCTCCTCCGCCGATTTTTCAGAGGTGATATCCCTGTAAACAACGAAAAATCCGGCCACTTCTCCTTCAACGATCACCGGGGCGGATTTCATTGCCACATTAATCCTGGTCCCGTCTTTGCGTCTGCGCAAGGTCTTGGCGTTGATTGTTTCTCCCTTTTTTATAATACGCCTGAAGTCTTGAGCCTCTTCCTTTTTTTCATCGGGCGGCAACAATTCGCTGACATTTTGGCCCTTGGCTTCTTCCGCTCTGTAGCCGAACATTTCGGTGAACGCTGCATTTACGCGGGTAATACTGCCGTCGGGATCAAAAATTACAACAGCTTCAGGGAGATTTTCTAAGACGCTTTCCAAATAAGCGCAATGAAACAAGAGGGGCTTTAACTCATGAATTTCATTCGAGGAGCTGTATTTGTCTTTGTTTGTCCGCGATGCCATTTTTGTTAACCTTATACTTTCACACTAGTTGAAAATGAAAAGAAGAAGGCCGGGAGCAGTTTTTTTATTCGGCGGTCGTAGCGCGGCGGTGCGCTTCATCGATGCGATCCCTCAAATAACCTAGTATCCGGGATTGGTAGCTTTCCAAATCAAAACAAACAGCATCCTCGCCAAGCAGGCCGTCGGGAACGAAATCCCCGGTTTCTTCAGGATCCGTGACCATTTGCCCGTAAAAGCAAACCGAAAGCCAGCGTGGTTCATCTTCGATTACATCAACCATCACGAAAAGAGGCCTGTTTTTTTGATTAATATGCGCCGCCCTCAGCGAATAAGAAATTCCCGGCCGCGCATTGAAATCAAGCAAGATATCATCTTTGGCTGAAAGATAATCCTTAAGCTCAATGAACGCCGTCTTGCAAAGATTGTCATCTTTAGGCCAATTGGCTATAAATTCACTTATTTCTTTATCATTTAGCATTATAATACACCTAACTTTCGGTATTACCGAATAAATATAAAAAGAAAGATAAATCAACGAATATGAATAGCCGGAGAATGCACCTAACTTTATAAATATAGAAAATATCGGCCGTACTTTTCAAGTACTAAATGTGAAGTTTTTTCTTTTTGTCGACCGGATTGTATTTCCGTAATAGCGGTGATAAGTGCGGACCAGGCCAAAATTTCATTTCGGCACTCCAGAAACGAAAGGAAAAAAAACGCCTTAGGAGTGTCGAAACGAAGTTTTGACGTTGTCGTGAAACGACGAAAGGGACTGCCCCCATGATAAAAACATCATTGGGACAAATCGCGGTTAAAAACCGCACCCACATCAACATGCTATTCCTCACCTTTTACGAATCCATATATTCTTGATGCGATCGTAAAAAAGTACCATCCCCGCCTTGTCGGCGTCGGGGACGAAAAGCTCGCCGGTCAATTTTCGATACCGACCCCCATGGACGTGGTTGTTTTTGACTTTTCACGAATTCATAAATTCTTGACTTTGAAGCGAATTTTCTGATAATGATCCGATCATTCCTTAAAATATCTAAATACTGAAAAGAACTTAATGGAGGATATTAGATGTATAACGAAGTCGTAATGGATCATTTCAAAAATCCCCGTAATGTCGGTGTAATAGAAGACGCCGACGGGGTCGGGGAAGTCGGAAACCCTTTATGCGGGGATATAATGACCATATATTTGAAGGTCGAAGACGATAAAATATCGGATATCAAGTTCCAAACCTTCGGTTGCGGGTCGGCAATTGCGGTTTCAAGCATGCTTACCGAGCTCGCTAAAGGAAAAAGCATCGAGGAAGCAAAAAAAATTACAAACAAAAACGTAGCGGATGCCCTCGAAGGCCTTCCGAAAAACAAGCTTCACTGCTCCAACCTGGGAGCAGATGCCCTTCAGGTGGCCATCCAGGATTACGAAGACAAAAAGTCGGGAATTACCCGTTCGAAACCCGAAAGAAAAGAGAAACATGAACATGTTGGAGGCGATAAATGCTACTGTCCCTACTGCGATGTTGAAATCGACCCCTCCAAACCGTTTTGCCCGGCTTGCCAGCGGGATCTCACTGAAGAACATTGATTTTAATGACCAAAACCCAAATATTCAAACCAGTAGAATTAAATTTCAATTCTAAAAAGGAATAATAATGGAATTTATTAATCTTGATCACATCTCATACAATCCATTGCTGCCGGAAGTAAAAGAAGCGATGATTGAAGTCATAAACAGCGATTTCCAAAACCCTTCCAGTCAGCATACCCCCGGTGAACAAGCCGCCCTCAAGCTGGAAAATGCACGCGAAGCTGTTGCCCGTCTTATCAATGCGGACAACCCGAGAGAAATCGTTTTTACATCCGGTGGAACCGAATCTGTGAATCACGCGATAAAAGGCCTTGCGATGGCCAACCGTGAAAAAGGCACTCATATCGTGACCACGAACATCGAACACAACGCAGTGATTCGGAGCTTGAAACGGCTGTCAGCCCAGGGATTCGCGGTTACGTCGCTTTCTGTGGATGAATCCGGACGGGTGAATCCGAAAGATGTGGAAAACGCCATCACTGATGAAACAATACTGGTATCGGTGATGCATAGTAACAATGAAACAGGCACCATTCAGCCTATAGCTGAAATAGGAGAAATAACACGTCGAAAAAAAGTGATTTTTCATACAGATGCTGTTGATTCAGTGGGTGTTGTGCCAATGGATGTTTCAGCCTTGAATGCAGATTTGGTGAGTTTCGCATCCAACACGTTTTACGGGCCCACCGGTGTCGGAGGCTTATATATCCGGCGCGGGACCAGAGTTTTTCCTTTATTGGATGGAGGTGTACAGGAAAACAACAAGAGGGCCGGAACTGAAAATTTGATCGGCATAGTAGGGATGGGCAAAGCCGCCGAACTGGCTTTACGCGATATGCCCGGCCGCACAAAGCATCTTGAAAGTCTGAAAAAATACCTTCTCCAGGAATTGTCGAATTATATCGACGAATACCTCGTGAACACAAACGTCGAACGCAGCCTTCCGAATTTATTGAATGTATCCCTGAAATATATCGAGGGGGAAAGTGTCATGCTGATGCTCGATGAGAATAAAGTGGCTGTGTCAACAAAATCCGCGTGTGCGACCGGTTCGTTGAGAGCGAGCCACGTATTGCTCTCTCTCGGTTTAAGCCATGCAGACGCCCAGGGTACGCTCGTTCTTTCATGGGGAATGGATAATACGACACAGGATATCGATAAATTTCTCGCAGCGTTGAAGAACGTGGTTGAAACGCTTCGTGAAATGTCACCACTTTACAAAAAAAATAATTGATTTTTGATTATCATCATTGATGGCGTCGTTAAACGTACCATCCCCGGCTTATCGCTGTCGGCGTCGGTATCGGAAGTTGACCGGCGCACTTTTCGACCCCGATACCGATCCCGACGCCGCCGCCGAGGGACATGGTTGTTTTCACTTTTTACGGTTTCATCATCATTGATGAGTTCGTAAAAGTGGTTGTGCCGTCAAAATTAAGGTCTTCCAACGCTCCAATTCTGTGGGGTTTTTCAAGGCCGAAAGGAAAGTTTCCACCATGATGGGGATTTTTTACGGGTGGTGGGTGCTCGTCGCTACAAGCATCATCCACCTGTGGGGTGCCGGTGCCTTCTATTACAGCTTCACGGTCTTTTTCAACCCTATCATAGAAGATTTCGGCTGGAGCTATGCAGCCACTTCCTTCGCAGCATCCCTCAGAAACGTCGAAGGCGGCATCATTTCGCCGCTGATAGGAGCAGCCGCAGACCGTTGGGGCGCACGTCGCCTGCTTTTCCTGGGGGGCTTGATGACCGGCCTCGGGTTCATGCTTCTCAGCCGCATAAATTCCTTGTGGTCCTTTTATACGTTTTTCGTATTCATATCCATCGGCGTAAGCTTTATGGTCCCTATCCCGGGGTGGGCGGCGGTTACGAACTGGTTTCATAAAAAACGCGGCCTTGCGATGGGGATTCTTTCAGGGGCCATCGGGCTTGGCGGAATGGTCGTGTACCTAATTAACCACCTGATCGAATGGTACGGGTGGAGAAGCACCTTCGTAATCTTGGGTTTCGGGACAATCATAATTTGCCTGCCATGCGCGCTTTTTGTTCGGCACGATCCTGAGCAGTACAACATGCGGCCGGATGGAAATGACGTGGAAAAAACGCCGGGACAAGAAGGGGCGCCGGAGGATTTCTCGGCGGCTGAAAAGTGTTATGGTTATACGGCCCGCGAGGCGGCCCGGACCAGCACCTTCTGGCTGATGACGGCGGCTGTAACGGTTGCCGGCGGCATATTAAACGCAGTTATGGTCCACGTGATGCCCTATCTGCTGAGCGTGGATATGCCCCGTGCAAACGCTGCGCTTATTGCCGCAGTGCTTGTGCTGGTGAGTACGGCTGGAAGGTTCGGGCTCGGGTTCCTGACAAGCCGGTTCAAAAGCCGACATTTATTTTGTTTCGCCCTCGCCATCCAGGCGGCCGGGCTTTTGATACTGGCCCGATCCGATCATTTCACGCATGCGGTTTTCTTCGCAATTTGCTTCGGACCGGGTAGCGGCGGGTTGATTACACTCAGGCTCACAATGCAGGCTGATTTTTTTGGAAGAAAGGCTTTCGGCGCGATCCAGGGGGCCTCCATGGCGGTCATGATGATCGGCACCACTGCGGGGCCGATCCTAACCGGCCTTTTTTATGACGTCCACCGGACATACCGCCCGGCCTGGCTTTTTATGAGCGCCTTGTTGATTGCCTGCATTCCCCTCGCGTTGCGTTTGAAAAAACCCCGACCCCTGGAAAACGGCCAGGCTTAAGTGCTTACCTGGCCTGGACGAGGAGCTTGGTGCCTTCTTTGAAATGCACCTCTATCTTCTCGGGTGCGGGCACATTGGTGACAACGCCTGTTCCGAAAACCGAATGAGAAATCAATTCACCTTCCGTGAAGCATTCCTGCATTTGATAAGCCCGTGGTGTTTCCTGTTCATGAGCAGATAACAGTTCTTCCCATTTTTCTGAATCCGCAACCGTGCGCCTGCTGGAAGTGTTTTTGGGGGTCGAACCAGGGTGTTTCCGCTTGTTCAGCACTTTCGTGGAATGTGTGACATTTTCCGGGCTCTTTGGAGCACGGTACCTATGAACGCCTCCACAACTTTTGCACTGGGTTTTGGCGATAGCATTTCCATCCATTGAAACCACCACATGCATAAGATCCATGCGGCACTTCGTGCAGTAGGCAATTACTTCTCCGGCCACTTTGGGCATAATATTCAAAAATGGAGGATGTGATCCCCCTTCCTTCCTTAAAAAATTATTTACCATCATTTCAACAGGCAAACAATTATTTTACCAATTTAAGTCCGGCAATGTCAATACAAAATTCGAAATTGGTGAGAGTTGTTGGTTATTGGTTGATAGTTAAAATTTTTAGTTTCAAGTTAATTTTTATTAGTTAAATGTTTATAAAATATCGATAAATGTAAATGGTCAAATTTTAAAGTTTATTGTTTAATCAATAACTAATAAATAATAACATATAGCGAATCTTAGCTTTCTGTTTGTGATTTTTTTATTTGAATTTTAGAAATTGTTTATGATTTCATATTTCGTGCTTCGGATTTATACAAGGCTGCGCCCATCGCATCCGCCGAATCCATTACGAAAGGTCGGCACCGCTGGGTGAAGGCGATGAGTTCATCCAGCTTCCCGGCAGCCCGGCCCGAATCGATGCTTTGCGCGGCGAGTTCCATTCCTTCGCGAAAATCACCGGTACGACCTGCAGCAACAAAAGCGGCTCCTGCATTCAACAGCACTATATCCCGCTTTGCACCCTTCCGGCCGCCCAGAACTTCCCGGACGATTTCGGCGTTCCGTCGTGCAGATCCGCCCCGGATTTCTTCCGGTGAGTAGCTTTTCATTCCAAAATCTCCGGGGATCATTGTCGTGGTCGATATGCGGCCGTTTTTGAGATGAGACATGATGGTGGGGCCGCAAATGCTTATTTCATCGAAGGTTCCTTCACCGCAAACAACGAACGCTTCACGGCTCCCCAGGTTCCTGAGCACCTCCGCAACCTTTTCAGTCAGGACTGGTTCATAAACACCCAGCACCTGGACCGATGCGCCTGCCGGATTCGTCAAAGGCCCCAGCAGATTTAACAGTGTGCGCACCCCGATCTCGCGCCTGGCTCCGGCAGCATGTCTCATCGCTCCTTGAAAAAGAGGTGCATACAGGAAGCCTATCCCTATGGTGGCGATGGATCTTTCAACATCTGTGGTGGAAACATCCAGGTTAACTCCTAAAGCTTCGAGCACATCGGCACTGCCGCACTGGCTCGAAACCGCCCTTTTCCCGTGTTTTGCGACCTTCACACCTTCCCCCGCCACTACGAAGGCGGATGTGGTTGAAATGTTGAACGTTCTTGTGCCGTCTCCTCCTGTGCCACAGGTGTCGAGCACGGTCTCCCTGTCCACGTTGATTTCGTCGCGGTCCAGAGTTACCATCCCGTTGTTGAGATTCAACTTCACCGATTTTGCGCGCATGATCCGCGCCGCACCGGTGAGTTCCTCCACGCTCTCTCCCTTAATCCGCATCGCCGCCAGAAATGCGCCGATTTGCGCAGGCGTGGCAACACCGGTCATGATTTCTTCCATCGCCCCCATGGTCAACAATTCCCCGAGGTTTTCCCCTTTCACCGCTTTTGTAATAGCTTCCTTGATCATGATTTCATCTCCTCAATTCTAAAAGTTCAGCAAAAATACGATTCCACCGCCGTGTTAAAACCGATTTCAGTATCGGCTCAAAAAAAGGCCGCGGGGTTCAATACACCCTGCGGCCTTTGTATAAAAAAAGACCGCAGGCCCTCTGGAAGCTGGCCTGCGGTCTGAACGTCTAAATTATATTATATTATTGAAATAGGTGCAGGCGTACTCCCAGAGTGGAACCACGCCACCACCAGTTTTTCCCTTTGCAAAGACAAAATGTATTCAATAACGTTTCCATGATCATTAGGCTTATACGCAAAATTGAAAGCCTGTCAAGGTATTTTTGATGGTTTCGTAAAACGTACCATCCCCGCCTTATCGGCGTCGGGGTCGAAAAGCTCGCCGGTCAACTTCCGATACCGACGCCGAGGGACAGGGTTCTTTGACTTGTTACGAGGCCATAATTTTTAGAATTTATATTTTGCCCCTCCATGCGGTTCGCCGGCATAGAGCCTACCGTTCGCGGTTTTAAGGAATTCATCGAGCGGAATCGTCTCCTGCTTGAGAAAGCCTTTTTGAGGCAGTACACCGTCACTTACCATTTCAACAACCGCGCACAGGGAAGCTGCAGTGGTCCAGGAAATCGCACGCCACCTACTACCGGCTATGTCCACCGGGTAATAGGCCCTGACGAATTCATCCCTGGAAAAAGCCTTCCATTTCCATCCCTCCACTGAAACATGTATATAAACCACGTCTTCGGTCACCGGGGGTTTCGCATTCACCAAAATCTCCCCCGCCCGCTTTCTGTCCGTCCGCATCAAAAGCTCATGAAAAAAGAAATTCATCAATTTTGCATGGCCGGGGTATCGTATTGTCCTGTAATCCAGGTTTTCGACTCTTCCCCTGTAGGTCTCGCACATGGTACCGAGACCTCCCGAAGTGGTGAAGCATTCAAGCTGCACACCGTTTATCACGATGGTCTCCAACCATTCCAGGGGCGACACCCATTTCAGCTGGCTGTCTTCTATCACTTCGCAGTCGTTTAAATACTCATTTACGACCCCCTCCGGGGACCAGTTGAATGCATACCCGAGAAGGCCTGTTGGATGTTGAGGCAATGCACCGACCCTGAGCTTGATGCCTCGTATGCGTTCGAATGCCTCAGCCATCGATGCACCAACGATTCCTATAAACCCGGGAGCGAGACCACATTGAGGCGCCATCACCGATTGTGCTGTATCACTCATCTCTATTATGGCCTTGGTCGTTGGTACGTCTTCCGTCAGGTCAAAATAATGAACACCGAGTTCGTGCGCGGTTGAAGCGACCCCGATGTTAAAATTGTATGGAAGACAGGAAACCACGGCATCGAAACCTTCGAGAAGCTGCCTCAACGTATCCGGTTTGCTGATGTCTTCTTTTACCACCGGGAATGGGAGGTCCGGCTCCCCAAAAAGATCGGCTCCTTTGACATTAAAACCGGTTTCATGAAGAAGTGTAGCGGCCAACTTACCCACTTTGCCAAGGCCGAGAACAACCACGGATTCGATTTTTGCGCTCATAATATGCCCTTTCAATCAAAGTTGACGGCCTGGTAACCCGAAATTTTTCCATCCCAGGCGAAACACCTTCTGGATGATGGATCACGACGCAGTTTAGAGCTTTCGAAGCGTCTACGCAACGTGATAATTTCAGTTGAATAATTAAAAACCGTATCGCTCCATAGCGTTATGGTAACGGTTATTGGCGTTACCATTAAAATAAGTAACGATATTTCGTTTTTATACCACCCTTGCATTCCCCTTCCGAAAACCAACTTTGTTTGTTTTTATCAATAATTTAAAGCCATTAAATCTCCATATCAAAAAAAACTACACATATCCGAGACTGGCACGAGTTTTGATTAAGTCTACCCGATAAACCCCCGGGCTACAGGGCTGGTATTGGTTATTCGTTATATGTTATATGTTAATATTTAATCCTTTTTGGGTTTAATTCTCCGCGGCTTGCCGCGCATTGGTCATACCGGCGAAGGCCGGTATCCAGAAAACCTGCCTGGATTCCGTGTCAAGCACGGAATGACCGCTTAGGATAAGAAATGATACCCCGCTGCTTGCGGCGGGGGTGTTCATTAAAAATAAGTAAATTTTCGTTATGAATTTGGGCTATTTGATTTAAAAAAAGGAGATTTTATTATGGCTTTACTCATGAAAAATCGATTCGGTGAGAATTATTCACCTCTCTATTTTCTTTCCGCCCTTGGCGCGGGAGGGCTTTCCGCAAATTTTTTTGTCTGGTTGATGTTCTGGGTCCCTCACCCGGATCGGCCGGTACCGTTATTTGAAGACATAGTGAAAGTTTTAGCCGGAGGCGATCTCTCCATGCGAATAGGCGTATCCGTGGCTGTAATCGGCGTCGCGCTGTTTGCAATTCTCCATTTCAGGCTGCTTCTCTGGAACATTTTAGAATTCCGGAGATTTACCAACACCCCGGCAGGTCTTGCGCTGCGCTCCGGTAATGCGGAAACGCAACTGCTTGCCCTTCCCTTGACCACCGCGATGACGATAAATGTATGCTTTGTTATAGGAATGGTTTTTGTACCGGGACTGTGGTCGATAGTCGAATGGCTTTTTCCTGTCGCGATCGCCGCATTTCTGATTGTGGGGATATGGGCGCTTCACCTTCTCGGCGATTTCTTTGGACGCATCCTGACCAAAGGCGGTTTTGACTGCGCGCGCAACAACAGCTTCGCCCAACTCCTTCCATCCTTCGCCCTGTCGATGGTTGCAGTCGGCCTCGCCGCCCCTGCGGCCTTCAGCGCCACCTCATGGATCGTCGGTGTATCGTACCTGCTCGCAAAGTTTTTTATTGTGGCGTCTGTGATGATCGGAGCGGTCAAACTGGTCCTTGGTATGCGTGCAATGATGGAAGGCGGGGCCAACACGGAAAGCGCACCAACGCTGTGGATAGGCGTGCCGATTTTAACCGTGCTTGCAATCGCACTTATGAGGCAGGGCCACGGTGCCCATATTCACCTGGGTGACCACGCAGCGGCGGTAGAAAACCTGGGGCTTCTGTCAACGTTCCTCTCCGCAAAGATCGCGTTCTTGCTGCTGGGGTGGGTGGTGCTGCGGCGTCACGGCTATTTCCGACGTTACGTGACACGTGGTTCGGAAAATTCACCAGGTTCATGGGCACTGATCTGCCCTGGTGTGGCTACGGGTGTGATACTGCATTTCTTTGTAAATCACGGTCTTGTGGCAGTAGGGCTTATAGATAAGTTCGGTGCGGCCTACTGGTTGGTTTCAGGGCTTTCGATCGCGGTGCAAATGGTGACGATCTGGTTCGTATTCCGCCTGATCAGACGCCATTTTTACGCCACGCAGGCGGTTGCCGTCGTGAAACCGATTGGTTCCACCTTGTCAACCGTTGATTTCCGCACACAATAACCGGACAATCGCGTTTAAAAAAACCCGCCCACAGTCTGAAGATGCATCTCGTTCTTGTGGGAGCGATTTGTAATCGCGATGTTGTTCGCCCTGCAGTTGGGTCCATAATCGCGGTTCAAAACCGCTCCCACAGGACAGAGGAGAAATTGCCATGCCGTTGGAATGTCAAAATGAAATTTTGACGAACAGGTGTATTTTTAGTGCGAAGCATAATTATAGTGATTATAATATTAGATAAAACGCCATTCCGCTGACAAAACCTTTCTACTAAAATAAAATAAATGGAAGGAGCTTCCAGGAGGTAAAAATGAGTTATGATTATGATCTTATTGTAATAGGCGCCGGCCCTGCAGGCATGGCTGTTTCAGCAATGGCTTCGGAAATGGGTTTGAAAGTCGCCACGGTTGAAAAAAGGGCGCTCGGCGGTGAATGCATGAATGTTGGATGCATCCCCTCCAAGGCGCTCCTCCGCATAGCAAAAATGCGACATTCTGCCGAAAAATTCAAAGACTATGAACTTGATGAGAGTGAAAAACCCGGGGTGCGCAGGCCTTTTGAACAGATAGCCGAGCACCTGGCCTTTATCGACGAGAAAAAAACCAGCGGCATGTTCAAAAAGGTGTCCAAGTTGAAACTGGCAGAGGGAGCGGCGTCTTTCGTGGATCCTCATACCGTTGAAGTTGCCGGTGAAAAAATGTCCGCCAAACGCATATTCATCTCGGTCGGCACGAGACCTGCTGTTCCGCCTATCCCGGGAATCCGCGATGTGGATATCCTCACAAATGACACCATCTTCAAACTGGAAGAGGTCCCAACCAGCATGACTATCATAGGAGGCGGCGCGATAGGTTGTGAAATGGCGCAGGCCTTCACCCGCCTGGGCACAAAATGCAGCATCATTCAAATGGACCCGTATCTTATGCCCCAAGGCGACCCGGATGCCGGTAAACTCCTGGAGGAGCATTTCCGCAAGGAAGGCATAGAGGTGTACAACTCGGCCAAGCTGAGTAAGGTTGAAAAACGAAACGGGAACATAATCGTCGAAGCCGAGGGCGGCATCAAGTTAGAATCCGAACGCCTGCTTGTCGCCGCCGGCAGGAGATACGACTTCGATGCATTGAAACTTGAAAACGCCGGCGTCCGTTTCGACCCCCGTAAAGGGATAGAAGTCGACAAGCACCTTCGCACCACGAGTAAAAACATTTACGCTCCAGGCGACTGTAACGGTCATTTCCTGTTTTCCCATGCAGCGATGCACCAGGGAATGATCGCCCTTATGAATTCAATGCTCCCCGGCCCCATGAAGATGGATTTCCGGAAATTCGTGGTACCGTGGACTGTTTTTACAGATCCACAGGTATCTTCGGTAGGCCTCACAGAAAAACAGATCAAGGAGCGGGGGATCGATTATGAAGTCATTGAAAGCCGCTACGAAGATTACGGGGCCGCGATAGCTGAAGGCATCCCGGTGGGCTATATCAAGGTTTATGCGGGCAAGGGACTTTTCAGCCGCGGCAGGATATACGGCGCGGTGATCGTCGGTGAAGGCTCCGGGGAAATGATCAACGAATGGGGGCTTGCTATACAGAAAAAATTACGAATGACCGATATCATGATGGTGCAGCACAGTTTCCCGACAATGGGCTTTTTGAGTAAGAGAACAGGGGAAATGTGGATGATGAACCGTATGACCCCGTTCATTAAAAAAATGGTGCGGCTGATGTTCTAAGAAACTCGCAGGTCATGGTCCAGAGATCGGCCGGGAGTATTCTTTCTACATTTTCGGCGATCGAATCCCCCGCGGGCCCGTAATATGCCTCGGCGATTCCTCCGGTGATGCAGGCAAGCGTATCGCTGTCTCCCCCCAGGGAAACTGCATTTCGGACGGCGTCTTCGTAGGATTCCGAATCCAGGAACGCGATAATCGCCTCGGGGACGGTCCCCTGGCAAGAAACATCAAACCTGTAGAAAGGCCGGATTTCATCTACTGTGCGTTCAAGATCGTAGCCGAACCGGGAGGCGATTTCTTTCCTGATCAACGCTTTGTCCTTCTCCGTCCTGGCCAGAAAAACGGAAAGCGCCGTTGCCTGGGCTCCCTTTATTCCTTCGGGGTGGTTGTGGGACACTTCAGCGCTCCTGGCGGCCTCACGAAGGACTTCATCGACCGAATCGAACGCGAAACCCACCGGAGATACACGCATGGCCGAGCCGTTCCCCCAACTGTTGTAGGGGACGGGATCTTCCGAATAGAGCCAGCCGATGAACGACCCGCCGTAGCCGGCATTAGGATACCTTCGCCCGATTTTCTGCATCCATTTTTGATAATCCCCGTCTTCCATGATCGCCTTCGCCACCGCGACCGTAAGCACCGAATCGTCGGTGAACCGGCAGTTCGCATGAAAAAGCGGAAAATCCTTTGTCTTTATCGGTCGGTGCTCATAAACCGAACCGATGATATCCCCTGCAATTGCCCCGATCATGGTTAGTCCTGATGCCCCTTTGTAGGCTTTGAAGCCTTCAATTCTATTTCCGGAGGATCCACGATATGCTTTTTAACGCTGCACAGATCCATTGATCTCAACACGGCTTTAAGATAGTGGTCGGGAAACGCTTCCGGCAGCAACAGGTTCAGCTCGATTTTGTTGCATCGAAATGTTTTGTCGTCGAAACTGCAATCCATCGAAAGCGACAAATCCTCAGTCGGGATATCCCGGGTTCTACAGAAATCAAGCGCGTAGATGCCCGCGCAGGTTCCTATGGAGGCAAGAAAAACCTCGAAAGGCTCAGGAGCCGTTCCATCCCCTCCCTCCTCCGGATACTGGTCTGTGCGAACGGTCATCCCGTTTATTTTTGCATCCACCCGCTTACCTCCGGGAAAAACGATTTCCAAACTTTTTTCCATGTGCATGAACCTCACTTCCTGTCAGTATTTTTACCTCACCGTCTGTATATCCTGGATTTGTCCCGATTATAACACCGGGAGCCGTCGAATCAAGGTGCAACATCGTTCCTTTTGAGCTCTTAGCTTTTAGCTATCAGCTGTTAGCCTGGCGGAAAGGAAAGTGCTGTTTGAAAAACAGGCGAGGCCGATACCGACGCCGAGAGTTCGGCACTAGACATCGCCGATTACGATTACGACAACGACAACCGCTTCGCTGACAACGATTGAACTCAAGGAGAATAAAGGCTGTGGCGGGGGGTTCGATGCGGGAGATTCATCGGGGAGAAGGGGCGTCATGCGGGAGGCTTCGGGGTTAGAGCCAAAGCTTGCGCATAAATTAAATTCGGTGCCGATTTTTTGCTCGTGATTACAAATCGCTCCCACAGGATAGGGAGAGTCTCTCTCGTGGAGAACTCCGAAGTATGAGGCTCCCGCATCGAACCCCCCGGCGCAGCCGGAATCCGGAAGGGGCTAGCTGGAAAACAGCCAATCCCGACGCCGATACCGATCCCGACGCCGAGGGGATGGCGATGACGACAACGACAACCGTTCACCCCCTCCCCTTTCTTCCGGCCCATTCATACAGCGCAAGAGATGCAGCAACCGCCGCGTTTAAGGATTCCATCCCCGGGGCCATGGGAAAACCCACGGCATTTTTCCTGAACTTATCGGGAAGCCCAGGGCCTTCCGCACCTACAAGCAACCCGAAGGCGTCGGGAAAGTTCACGTCCCTAATATCTTTTCCCTCCGCTGACAAGGCAATCAGCGGCAGATCCGGGGGGATATCAACCACGCGGACGCCCGAACGCAAGCGAACCGAAAAAACCCCGCCGGCAGAGGCCCTGACGGCTTTGGGATGGAAGGGATTAGCCCCTTCAGCCATCACGATCACCTGGGAAGCTCCAAAAGCCGCGGCAGATCTTATTGCCGCGCCCATATTTTCCGGGTCCTGGAATGGAGCCAACACACTGCACCCCTCGGGGAAACCCTCCTCCGGACTCCATTGTGATAACGGAGGGACAACGGCGCATATCATTGGAAAACCAGTACCAAAGATATCCAGAACACGAAACAGACGGGGAGGCAGCTCCACCCGCTCTACTTTCGACGGAAGAAGGCCCGGAGGAGGCATTCCCTTCTCCGTTGTAATATACAATTCACAGAGCTCCGGGTGTTTCTCGACCATTTCCCTCACCAATTTTTCTCCGCTTACCAGTGTTCTGCCGGTTTTTTTTATGCCCCTCGAGTCACATAATTTTTTAAGAAATTTAAACGTAGGGTTGTCGCTGCTTTCCACTCTTCGAACCACCGGCCTCCTATCAAAGGAAATGGAGGGGGGTAAGCTTTTGCGTTTGAAAATCACAAGCCGCCGCCTGTGGGTGGTGTTGGGGATGCTGTAGACCCTGTCTTCAATCAAGTCAAATTCACCTGTGAACCGCTCTTCAGCCTCTGTGAGTTCGTCGGTGCACCCGGGGCCCTTCATCAGTATCACCAAGCCTCCAAACTTAATGCAGCCCTTCACAATTTCAAGGGTTTCCGGTATGGACAGGACCGCGCGTGAGATTATCCCGGGTACAGAAGCGGTGTAAGCAGGGCCGATTTTTTTGCCGACGACTTCAACCCCTTCAAGGCCGAGCTCCTGCACCGCGGAGGAGAGAAAATCTACTCGTTTTCCACGGCTTTCTGCGACAATCAGCTTTAACTCGGGTTTATAGATCTTGAGAGGTATCCCCGGGAACCCGGCGCCGCTTCCCAGGTCCAGCAGTGGGGAAGGTAACTCGGTCAAAAGTGCTGGAAATATGGAGTCTACATAATGTTTGTAGACCATATTGGTGAAATTATGGATGCGGGTAAGGTTTAGTTCAGGGTTCCGGGCACGCAGAAATTTATGGAATTTCCAAAGAAGACCCAATTGGAAATCAGACAATTCAATGCCGCAGCTCCGTAGCAGCTTGTTCATGCCGCTCAAACCCGGCTGGATGTGTTCAAAACCTTTTCGCTCAAAATTTTGATTCATACTCGCCCCTTCCCCGCCTTTTCGATATTAATGAGCCAACATACAACAGCCGCACCGCGAGTTCAACAAAGGGGAAGAAATAGCAGTTCGGGCAAGATCGCGGTTAAAAACCGCTTCCACAGGTAAGTGCCGGGATTCCAATGCAGACGTTGTTGTGATAAGAATTTCAAGGTATCCTGCCTTTCGGAAAAAATGAAGTTGCATTCAGCGTGACGGGAAATGGAGCCCTTTTACAATGGATAGCCCAACGCAAAGCACCAAATTTTTCTATCCGCGATGGCCGGTGTTCCATGAAGACAACCACCTGCTCGTGATATACAAACCCGCCCTTATCCCGGTTCAAAGAGGAATGCGCGGGGGAGAATCGCTGCTCGATCTTGCAAAAAAATGGCTGGCGCTTCGCTACTCCAAGCCGGGCCGGGTATACCTCGGCCTGGTCCATCGCCTGGATTTCCCTGTGGCGGGGGTGATGGTGTTCGCCCGAACCTCAAAGGCTGCAAGCCGCTTATCTGCCCAATTCCGCGAAGGAAACGTTAAGAAAACCTATCTGGCCGTGGTTGAAGGAATACCTGCAGCCCCGCAGGGAACCCTTCGCCATATGATCGCACGAAGCGGAAAGCTGAGCCGTGTCGCCCATACGGGGGAACAAGGCTCCCGCGAAGGTGTCCTTGAATACCGGGTCATTGCTCAATTGGAAAAGCAGGCACTGGTTGAAATCGACCTCATAACCGGCAGAAAGCACCAAATACGCCTGCAGTTCTCCGATATCGGCCATCCTGTTCTGGGAGATTCTCTATACGGATCCGCGTCTGCCCTACCCGCTGGATGCATTGCGTTGATGAGCAGACGCATGGTTTTTCTTCATCCCACAAGGAAAATATCCATGTCATTTCAGAGCCCCGTTCCTGCCGGGTGGCCATGGCCCGAAGCCCTTGACGGTGAAGTGATTCCTGCTCCTTTGTGGACCTGGCGGCAAATGCGCAAAGAATCTTACGATATGGCAAACAGCGGATTTTTTCTTTGACATCAGAATTTGAGAAGCTATGATGGCAACGAAAATCAATAGAAACACAGAAAAGGAGGCCGACAATATGGCAACAGGAACCGTAAAGTGGTTCAACGATCAAAAGGGTTATGGATTTATCGAGCAGGAAAACGGACCGGATCTGTTCGTACACTACAAGGAAATTATGGGGGAAGGGTTCAAAACTCTCTATGAAGGCGATAAAGTCAGTTTTGAAGTTAAAGAAGGCCCCAAGGGCCCCCTGGCAACTCAAGTCAGCAAATTGTAAAGTCGGCCTTTTTGATTGCTGCAGCATTTCATCCGACGGGTGAAATGCTTTTTTTTTATTCAGCCATGCTATATGGTTAAGGGAGCAGTCATGCGGGATAACCCAACGGAATTTTCGGAACAATCTCCCCCATCCGATGCCGAATCACTCAAATCGAGAGATAAAAAAGTGGAAAAAAAGGTGGAAAAAAAAGCAGGGGGAACATCCCCTGATGAAAGGGAATTGCAGAGAACCCGGATAATGGAGGCAATGGGGATCTTTGCAGGAGGCGTCGCGCATGATTTAAACAACGCGCTTACCGGTATCGTCTCATACCCTGAATTGCTGCTGGCGCAGCTCCCGGAGGACAGTCCCTTAAGACGACCGATAACCAGAATCCACGAAAGCGGCCGGAAAGCAATCTCCATTGTTCAGGATTTAGTTATACTCACCCAGAGGGGAATAAAAAACAACGCCATTCTTTTCAACATAAACAGGGTGGTCGGCGAATTCCTGAAAAGCCCGGAACTGGAAAACCTGGCTGCCGGTTATCCTGACGTAAAAATAAAAGCTGATCTCGACGAAGATCTTGTCAACATCGAGGGCTCCCCTACCCACGTTCACAGGGTGTTGATTAACTTGGCGATCAATGCGGCCGAAGCAATGAAAGGAAGTGGAGAAATTATAGTATCCACTTTCAACCGCTCCATTGACACCCCGTACAAGGGGTACGAAGAAGTGCCCGCAGGCGAATACGTGGTCCTGAGTGTTTCGGACCCGGGTGAAGTCGTCTCCGCCGAGGATCTCGAGAGGATATTCGAGCCGTTTTATACAAAAAAAATAATGGGAAGAAGTGCAACCGGCATCGGAATGGCTGTTGTATGGGCCATCGTAAAGGACCACGGTGGATATATCGATGTGCGGAGCGCACCCGGAGCCGGAACGGCTATTACCCTGTATTTCCCCTCCAAAATTTGATGGCGTCGTAAAAACTGCACAAACGCCTACTGCACGAACAGATTCCTGCTTGAAAAATTGGGGTCACTGGTCAGGTTTACTCCCAATCTCCTGAGGCCCGCTTCATCCCCTGGAGTCGGAATATGAGTCATGTGGACCTCGCAGCCGCGCAGATCCTTCAGTTTTTCTATCGCCAGTTGGGAGGCCGAGTTGGTTGTCGCGCTTATGCCGAGTGCAATCAAAGTTTCCAGCAGGTCCATGCTCAACGCTTTTTCTTTCATCACCTCGGTTTTCAGGTTCCTCACAGCCTCGATGATATAAGGAGGAAGAAGCTTTATTTTATCAGGTATTCCTGCGAGATTTTTCACCGCGCGCAGGATCACCGTGGATGCCGCATGCATGCGCGGGGAATTACCCCCGGTGACGATGGTTCCGTCTTGAAGCTCAATCGCAGCACCACAAAAGATCCCCTCGCTCCCCCTTCCCTCCTTTTCCGCATCGACTGCAGCCTGCCTGGCGGCAGGCACCACCGGTCTGTCGGTGGGCTCGAGCGCAAAATCCTTTATGAACAATTCCACACGCTGCACGGTCTCCTTTTCTGTAAAGCCCATGGCATACTCGCAGCGATATCTGAAATACCTGCGGATAACCTCCTGCTTTGCAGCCTGCCTTGTCGCTTCGTCATCCACGATCGCGAACCCCGCCCGGTTTACCCCCATGTCGGTTGGAGACAAATAAAAGGATTTTCCGCCGGTGATTCTATCAAGAATACGTTTGAGAACCGGGAAAACCTCAACATCCCGGTTATAGTTCACGGCTTTTTTATCGTAGGCCTCCAGGTGAAACGGATCGATAAGATTGAAATCTCCAAGATCGGCCGTCGCGGCCTCGTAGGCGACGTTTACGGGGTGCTTGAGTGGAAGGTTCCAGATCGGAAAAGTTTCGAATTTCGCGTAGCCTGCCTGGATGCCCAGCCGGTAATCATGATAAAGCTGGCTGAGACAAGTAGCCAGTTTTCCGCTGCCCGGGCCGGGCCCCGTGACGATAACTATCGATTTTTCGGTTTCTATGTATTCATTCGCCCCGTAACCGCCCTCGCTTACGATAAGGTCGACGTCTGTGGGGTATCCTTTCGTGTAACGGTGAGTATAGACCCGGACGCCGCGGCGTTCGAGCCTGTTTTTGAAAACCACCGCTGACGGCTGGTCGTCGAACCGGGTGATCACGATGCCGCACACGCCGATACCCCATCCCCTCAAATCATCGATTATTTTGAGAGCATCCGAATCGTAAGTTATGCCGAAGTCGGCTCGTATTTTTTTTCGTTCAATATCACCTGCAAAAATGCACAGGAGTATATCCGTCTTGTCTTTCAGCTGCTGCAAAAGGCGCATCTTGACATTCGGATCATAGCCGGGCAAAACCCGCGCGGCATGGTAGTCGTAAAGCAGTTTCCCGCCGAATTCGAGGTAAAGCTTGTTGTCATATCTTTCCGCCCTTTTCAGGATCTCCGAAGTTTGTTCTCTTAGATATTTATTGTTGTCGAAAGCCACCGGTGTATGCATTCGTTTCTCCGCATTGTGTTCAAGTCCGATCATAATTTCGAGAAAAATAGATGGAGTGCTTCTGCAAATTCAGCATCATTACTATCAACGAAAAACTTCCTCTTCAAGAAGTTTCTCGACATGGAAACTCCGATGCGCTCGACGGCCGTCTCTGGATGGGCACAGGTAAATCGTGTTTGACACGCGGCGAAGGTTTTGAGTATTATATTATTGTTTGAAACCAATCAAAAACCCTCGCAAATAAAGGCCTTCCCATGGATGATTTCAAAAGACTGCTGACCGATTTGATCCGTTTCAGGACCATGCACTCGGACCCACAGGAAATTCATCGATGCGCGGAATATATTGAATCTTATTTGAAAGCGCATCAGATACAACACCGGAGGATCGAATCTGAAGGAGTCCCATCCTTAATCGCGGTTCCGGGGTCAGGCAGAACTCCGGTGATACTCATGAGCCATATCGATGTAGTCGATGCTGCAGATGATCAATTCAACCCCGTCGAAAGAGACGGAGCGATATACGGGAGAGGCAGCCTGGATGATAAATATGCGGCGGCTCTTTCTTTAATCATGCTCTCGGATCACCTTGAGCGCGTAAAAGCCTCCGGCGGCACCCAGCAGGATCTTCCATTCGGTGTATTGATAACAGGAGACGAGGAAATCGGCGGGGAAAACGGCGCCAGGAAAGCCCTTGCGGAAGTCGATGCCGATTTCTGCATCGCCCTGGACGGCGGGGGGCTTCACAATATCGTCGTCAAGGAAAAGGGAATCCTCAGGCTCAAAATTTCCGCAGCCGGTAAGGCGGCCCATGGAGCACGTCCGTGGCTTGGAGAAAATGCGATAGACATCCTGATGCGCGACTGCATTACCGTGGAATCCTTTTTCAACGAAACCTCCCCGGACCACTGGCACCGCACGGCGGTTTTGAGTCGCATACATGGCGGCGGCAGGTCGGTCAACCAGGTTCCCGATTCGGCGGAAGCCCTTTTTGACGTCCGTTTCACTGAAAACGACGACATCGATAAAATCATCGAAACCATACGCCCGAAATTGAGAAGCCGGGTTGAGGTCGACTCCAGGGGGAAAATTTTCTCAGGTGGAGATTCTCCATACCTGGACCTGATTCTTGAAATAGCCCCCGGGACCGCCGTAGGTTTCGAGCACGGTGCAAGCGATGCGCGCTACCTGTCGGAACACGGCATAAAAGGTATCGTGTGGGGTGCCGACGGGGACAAAACAGCGCATTCGGTGGACGAGCATGTAAACCTTGAGAGCGTGGATCGTCTGCACAGTATCCTCGATGAGTTTTTCATCCGCCTCGAGAGCCGGGAAACCTCCTGAATGGGACGTAATTGTGAGCGACCATCTGCTGCAGGTCGAAGAACTCAAGACTTATTTTCATACCTTCGAAGGAATCGCTAAAGCGGTGGATGATGTTTCCTTCTCGTTGGATAAAAGCGACGTGCTGGGAATCGTCGGGGAGTCGGGGTGCGGCAAAAGCGTCACAGCCCAAAGCGTTTTGCGCCTTGTGCCCCAGCCTCCTGGACGGATCGAACACGGCCGGATTTTATTCGACGGCATCGACCTTCTCGCAATTCCAATGGAGCGCATGAGAAATATTCGCGGGAACCGGATTTCCATGATTTTCCAGGAACCCATGACTTCTCTGAACCCGGTTTATACGATCGGCGACCAAATTTCCGAGATGTTCATCAAGCATGAAAAAGCATCGAAGAAAGAAAGCCTTCAGAAAGCGATTGAAATGCTCAGGAAGGTCCAGATTCCGGCACCTGAGCGCAGAATCAACGAATACCCACACCAGCTGTCCGGCGGAATGAGACAGAGAGCCATGATCGCCATGGCTCTTGCATGCAACCCGGAAATCCTTATCGCTGACGAACCAACAACAGCCCTTGACGTGACGATCCAAGCGCAGATTCTCGATCTTATTATGAAACTGAGGGAGGATTTCGAAACAGCCGTCATGATCATCACACACGACCTCGGGGTAATAGCCGAGGCCGCCGAAAAAATAATTGTAATGTACGCCGGCAATATTGTCGAACAGGGAAGTACGGTTGATATTTTTGACAACCCAATGCACCCGTATACCAAGGGGCTCCTGGAATCCGTTCCCGTCCTGGGAGTCAGGGCGAAGACAGGCAGGGCCCGTCTCAAGGAAATACCCGGCATAGTGCCAAGTTTATACGACCTCGCTTCCGGGTGCAGCTTCGCACCGCGATGCCCGAGCATAAAAAGTGGATGCATGGATGCCTTACCGCCGTTGATCGAACATGATACTGGGCATTTCGTAAGATGCCTGCTTTATGCTTGACTGCAAAAGGAAAAACATGGAGCCACTGCTGAGCGTAACCGATCTGAAAGTGCATTTCCCGATAAGAAAGGGACTTTTCGCCAAGACCACAGGTCACGTGTTTGCGGTGGACGGAGTGAGCTTTAGGCTTGAAAAGGGGCGAACCCTGGGCCTGGTCGGCGAAAGCGGCTGCGGCAAAACCACAACCGGACTGGCTATATTGAAACTGATTGAGCCGACCGCCGGCACCGTGGTTTTCGAGGGCGAGGAAATCTCGAGCAAAAAAGGCAAAGAACTCAGAAATCTCAAGAAACGCATGCAGATTATTTTTCAGGACCCCTATTCTTCCTTAAACCCCAGGATGACGGTCAATCAAATCCTGGAGGATCCTCTCGATACGCATGGTTTGTATCCCGGTTCCCAGAGATCGGAGCGGATCGCGTTTCTGCTGGAAAAAGTCGGCCTCAGCCCGGAGCAGGGCCGCCGCTACCCGCATGAATTCAGCGGCGGACAAAGACAGCGAATAGGGATTGCCAGGGCGCTCGCACTTAATCCCAAGCTGATAATCGGGGATGAGCCGGTGTCCGCACTCGATGTATCGATCCAGGCCCAGATAATCAACCTCCTTCTCGATCTTCAAAGCGACTTTGATCTCTCGTACTTGGTGATAGCCCACGATCTAGCAGTGGTCGAGCATCTTTGCGATAGTATCGCAGTGATGTATTTAGGGAAAATAGTCGAATTCGCTGATTTCAAAGAACTTTATCTGAATGCGAAACATCCCTACACCCGCGCTCTTCTCTCGGCGGTTCCGGTACCGAATCCTCACATCAACCCAAAACGGATCATTCTGGCCGGTGACGTTCCAAGCCCGATCAATCCACCGGCCGGTTGTCATTTTCACCCACGCTGCCCGAAACGAATGGATATATGCTGCGAAAAGCAACCGCAACTCAAAGACCTCGGAGGGGGACACTTCGTGAGTTGTTTTCTTTACGAATGAGATACAGTGCATCCGGGCAACAGCCCGGAAGCACACCGCGTCGGGGAAGGCTCACTCCGCCGCGGTCCATCACCATGAGGGAGCCGAGTATAAATTTTAAATTTATGGAGGTTTATCATGGCTGGATTCACAAAAAGGCTCTATTTCTTAAGCTTTTGTGCGTTATTTATTTTCTCTTTGAGCGGTCCGGCATCGGCTCAGCCATCCCTCGTGGTTGCGGTCGATTCGCCGCCCCGCATGATGAATCCCCACGGCGACGACTCGGATTCAGGCCTTTCCTTTATGGCGAATTTCTTCGACGGTCTGCTGCAGAGAAAAGGACCTGAAGGCGAACTTGCTCCCGCTCTGGCGGTGAAATGGGAACATCCCGACGATTTGACCTGGACGTTTTATCTGCGCAAAGGCGTGACCTTTCACAACGGCAACCCTTTTACCGCCGAGGATGTGAAGTTCTCCTTCGAACGGCTTTCCAATCCGGAGGTTTCTGAATTCCTCAACACCGGCAAAACCATAGCCTCGATTGAATGCCCGGACGATTACACGGTGATTATCAAAACCAAGGTTCATATCCCATGGTTTGCAAACAACATGCACCAGGTATTCATCATGGACAAGGAATCAACCGAGGCCAGGGACCCTGGAGACGTGATGGTCAAACCGATCGGCACGGGGGCTTACAAGCTTGTCGAATGGGTGAAAGGCTCCTACGTGATTCTCGAGGCCAATGAGAACTACTGGGAGGGCGCGCCCAGCTTGAAAAAGATCGATGTCAGGCCCATAACCGAATCCTCGACCCGCTTTGCGGCGCTGGTATCCGGTCAGGTGGACATTGTCACCGGCGTGCCGGTCGAACTGTTTGACAAGGTGGAGAAGAACCCGAAACTGGAAGTTGTGAGAAGGCCTGCCAGGCGCTCGATTTTTCTGGCCATGGGAAATGAAGAAGGCTCCCCTCTTGCAGACATCCGGGTCCGCAGGGCGATCTATATGGCCATCAACGAAAATGAAATCATTGAGAAAGTGATGCGAGGACACGCGTTTCCCGCCGCACAGATACCGGATCCCCCAACCATCGGCTATTGTAAAAGCCTGGAGCGCCTGCCGTTCGATCCTGAAAAATCAAAGCAGCTTCTCGAGGAGGCCGGTTACGGCGATGGATTCGAAGTCACCCTCACCGGACCGAACGACCGATATGTGCAGGACAAACAAATCATTGAAGCCGTAGCAAAGTATCTCGCAAAAGTAGGGATCAAGGTAGCCCTCGATGCGAAACCAAAATCCATCTTTTTTCCGGAAGTCGCCGAGGGAATACTGGAATTTTACCTGATCGGGTGGTTCGACGGAACCTTCGATATGGGCCGCACCTACTCCAAACTGGCTCACAGCCGTGACACGGAAAAGGGATATGGGGGCTTGAATGGGGCCGATTACTCCGATCCTGAAATCGATGCCTTGCTCGAAGCCACCTTTGAAATGACCGATGTTGCAGAACGTGAAAAAGCGCTCCAGAAACTCAACCGAATGGCCATGGTCGACAAAATTGTGTGGGTTCCCCTGCACTATCAGGAAGACCTGTATGCGATTCAGGAAAACAAGGGCATTTCCTTCAAGCCCAGGCCGGATCAATGGATGGTTTACAAGGAAATAAACAGGAAATAGTCCGCATGCTTCTTTTGGCAGCTGAGGGCTCAAACGCATCAAGGGCCGCCGGAGCGGCCCTTGAACCGGTGTCGGCATGGGTACCTATATCGCTCGAAGACTGATCCAGGGTGTCGTTGTTCTGCTGGCGGTATCGATGATTTGTTTCTTCATCTTCCGCTACATGGGCGATCCCGTGGTGACCATGGCGGGGCGGTATGCCACGCAGCAGGAAAGGGAAGAAGTTCGGCAAATGCTGGGGCTTGACAAGCCGGTAGCCGAACAGTACGGCCTGTTTCTGTGGAATGCAATGCATGGTAATTTTGGAAAATCCTACGTCACGAGAGTCCCGGCCCTGGGCCTGATTCTTGAACGCTTCCCGGCCACTTTCGAATTGGCTTTCACGGCGGTTTTAATCGCTTTCTGCGTCGGTGTCAGCCTGGGGGTAGTTGTTTCGATAAAGCCGTACGCGCTTCAAAACCGGATTATCATGGCCGCATCCCTGGGAGGGATCTCTATCCCCACGTTTCTTATCGGTATCCTGCTTATCCTGGTTTTTGCCGTTTTCCTTGGGTGGCTTCCCCCTTTTGGAAGGGGGGAAACCCTCCAGATCGGTTTCTGGCGTACCGGGCTTCTCACAGCAAGCGGCTTGAAACACTTGCTGCTGCCGGCATTTACCTTGGCCCTCTACCAGCTGGCGGTCATCCTGAGGTTGACCAGGGCCGGTATGCGGGAGGTGCTGGCGGAAGAATATATCAAGACCGCTTGGTCAAAAGGCCTTCATCCTTTCACGGTAATTTTCAAGCATGCATTGAGAAACGCGATGATACCGGTTGTAACGATATCAGGCCTTCAATTCGGCGAAATCATCGCTTTTTCAATCGTCACGGAAACGATTTTTCAATGGCCGGGTATGGGAAACTTGCTGCTCACTTCGATATATGAAACGGACAGGCCTGTTATCGTCACATATATCATGCTCGCGGCGGTGATTATCATTACGATGAACACGATCGTGGATATTTTATATGCCGTGATAAATCCGAAGATACGCTATGACTAAACGGCGCATCAAATCGAGAATATTATCCAGTTACCTTCACGACCCGCCTGCCATTGCGGGCAGTCTGATTATATTCATATTCATTGTCGGGGCACTTGCAGCCCCCGTGATAACACCTGAAAATCCTTATGACCTCGAAAAATTAACCCTTGATCATTTCCTCGCCCCTCCTGTGTGGATGGAAGGAGGAACCATGCCCTATGTCCTGGGAACAGACGACCAGGGAAGGGATATTTTCAGCACGATCGTCTACGGATGCAGGACATCGCTGATCGTGGGTTTCGGGGTTGTACTGATAGCCGGAAGCTTCGGTGTGCTGATCGGTCTGCTTGCGGGATATTACGGCGGCTGGCTCGACAGCCTCACCATGAGACTTGCAGACACTTTCTTTTCGTTTTCCACGACCCTGATGGCTTTTTTGCTTCTCGGTATCTTCAGAGAGGGCGGGGTCCTGGTGGTAATCATTGCAATCTGCATGGCAGACTGGGTCCGCTACGCAAGAACAATGCGCGGGAGCGTGCTGGAGGTTAAGAATGAAGCCTACATCATGGCCGCAAAAGCCACTGGAGCCGCCGATTTCAGGCTGCTGTTAAAACACCTGCTGCCCAACGCCCTCCCCCCGATTTTCGTCGTGGTGGCGGTTGATCTGGCCGTCGTCATCATGCTGGAGGCGACACTCAGTTTCCTCGGAGTCGGCGTTCCCATCACCGAACCTTCCCTTGGCATGATGATCGCGATCGGTAAAAATTATATCTACGCCGGCATGTGGTGGATGATCGTGTTTCCCGGCGCGGCGCTGATTTTCCTGGTCGTGGGCATCAACCTGTTCGCCGACTGGCTGAGAGAAGAATTGAACCCGAAAATCGAGCGCCGCATCTGAACCTGTTCATTCCAAATCGACAAGCACTCCCGGGGCCGACGCTATAACCTGAACGCCTGGCGTCTTTTCGCCGCACTGCTTTGTAAATTCCTCCGCGGTTTTGGCAATAATCGGAAACGAGGCGTAATGAACGGGCATAACGGCTTTCGGTTCCAGAAGCTTCACCGCTTCGGAAGCCTGGTAAGCATCCATTGTGAAAATACCACCGATCGGAAGTATTGCCAGGTCCAGTGGATACAGCAGCGCCCAGAGAGCCATGTCTCCAAAGATGCCGGTGTCTCCGGCGAAATACACCGTTGTCCCGTCCGATGCCTTAACGATAAGGCCTATGGCAACCGACGAGTCAGATGCATGAAACGCCGGGGTGGCCCACACGCTGATCCAGTCCAGATCCAGGCCTCCGCCTATCAGGAAACCCATCCCGAAATTGGCTATTTTTTCCTTGTCAAACCCGGCCTCACCGATCCTGGCCATTGTCTGGACTGCGCCTCCGAGC
>JAWOBE010000211.1:0-4552 GCA_046498185.1 Desulfatiglandaceae bacterium
ACCCAGTCGGAAAAGGGAAACCGCTGGGTAGAGCGCATCCTCTCCCTCAGGCAGACCTGCCGACTGAACGGCAAGTCTTCCTTCGAGGTGCTCTGCGACGCCATGTCCTGCTACTTCAAGCAACAACAGCCTGACCTCTCGTGGATCGGCGTGAAGTGATCAAGGCGCTACCCCGTGAATGCTTACGTTCCTGAAGCCGCAAACGGACTTCCACATGGATTCAAACCGGGAGCTGAGTCCTCAAAAGAGGCATGGGTGACACCATGCTGAACAGAGTTTAAAACCCCTAGACATTATGGCTGACGGCCAAAAAAGTAGCCTGGCCCTTGCAAGCGTGGGTTAGGGTGATCGGAACAGTTAATAATTAAGATTCGACCCCACTGCACTCACGACCCCACTGCACTCACAATCACACAATCAGATCGACAATTGGACGAAAGAAAACTTGCAATTGGACGAAATATGGCCTACAGATGGACGTCATGCGTGAAGAAACCCTTTATCCCCGTTTTCTGCGCCCGCGCATTGAGGAGGCGCTGGCCGATTCGCCGGTGGTGCTGATCCACGGTCCGCGGCAGTGCGGAAAGACCACGCTGGCCCGGCTGGTAGGGGATGCGTCGGGGTTTCCCTACTTCACCTTTGACGATGATGTACAACGGGCGGCGGCCCAGGCGGATCCGGTCGGTTATGTAGCCGATTTGCCGGAGCGGGCGGTGCTGGACGAGGTACAGCGGGTTCCGGAGTTGTTTACATCGCTCAAGACGATGGTGGATGCCCGGCGGACGCCCGGTCGGTTCCTCCTGACGGGATCGGCTAATGTGCTGCTGGTGCCTAAGCTGTCGGATTCGCTTGCCGGTCGGATGGAGATTCTCCGGCTTCACCCCTTGGCGCAGGCGGAGGTGGCTCGAAGACCACCGGATTTTCTGGACCGGTTGTTCGCCGCGGACTTCAGGGCGGGGCCCTTCGGGCGGCGCCTGGGCAAAGCCCTTGCCGAGCGGGTGGTTGGCGGCGGTTTTCCGGCGGCCCTGGCGCGTGCCGCTCAACGCCGACGGTTCGTCTGGTATCGCGATTATGCCGAAACCCTTATTCAGCGCGATGTTCGCGATCTGGCGCGTATCAGCGCCCTGGACGCGTTGCCGCGCCTGTTGACGGCGGCCGCAGGGCAGACCGCGTGCCTTGTCAATGTCTCCGAGCTGGCGGCCCCGTTTCAGATCAGCCGCCCGACCATTCGCGAATACCTGACGCTGCTGTCGCGAATCTTCCTGGTGGATGAATTGCCGGCCTGGCACAGCAACCGATTGAAACGGCTGGTGAAAACGTCCAAGCTTCACATGGGCGACACCGGATTGGCCGGTGCCCTGCTGGGGTTGAACGGGGAAACGTTGTGGGCGGACCGTTCGTTGTTCGGGCGGTTCCTGGAGACATTCGTCTACCAGGAGTTGCGCCGGCACGCCAGTTGGTGGGAAGCCCCGTTGGTTTTCAGTCATTTCCGCGACAAGGATCAGGTGGAAGTGGATCTGGTGCTGGAATCCGAAGGGCGCATGGCCGGCGTGGAGGTGAAGGCGGGCTCAACGGTGACCAGCGGTGACTTCAAGGGGCTGCGGAAGTTGAAGGACGCCGGGCGGAAGAGCTTTGCCGCCGGTGTGGTGCTCTACGACGGAGAGGCCGTGGCGGGCTTTGGAGACCGGCTCTATGCCGTACCCATCACCCGGTTGTGGGACGGCGGCTGATGCCGTAAACAATCTTCGCCTCCCGGACACTGGATGCCGCTGCCTCGAAACGCCCTGACCAGCGCCCAATACAAGATGGTCCGCCGGACTCGACGAAGTTCGCTACCGCACTGGAAAATGATCAGACGAGGACGACCATGGGAAGCGAAAGCAGAAATAAGTATCGGCCCAGCAGGGTCTTTCCGCCGGGGGACACCCTGTGGGAAACCCTCGAGGCCATGGGCATGTCCCAAGTCGAGCTTGCAGCGCGCATGGGAGTCACCGAGAGGCGTGTGCGCTCTGTGGTGAAGGGGAAATCGCCCATCTCAGAGGACACGGCCCTGAGGCTGGAACGGGTGCTGGGGATCGATGCCGTGTTCTGGCGGAACCTGGAGAATCTGTACCGCCGGCACCTGGCCGAGCAAAGGGATGGAAAACAGCCAAGCAGAGCGCGTGGCGACGGGGCGGCGCAGGGGAGAAGCTGAAGAGAGTCCATGGATGAATGAGCAGTAAGACATTGAAGGCATGACGCTTGGCGAGAAGGCGGATGCAGCGTTCAGACAGACGGCGAGAAAGCTCATCCAATTTAAGTCGAATGAGAGTCGATAGGGAAAATCTTCGATTGCACCCAAGGCTGTGGTTTTGAGACATGGACAATGGGAGTCCAAGGGGATTTCATCGTGGATACATACGGATGAGATGGGGGATATGGAGACCCGGAAGCCGAAACACACGTGGCAGTTCAAGGCGCGCTTTCGAAGGAACGCGTTCGGGTGGCGGTCCCAGCTCCCGGTGAAGCGGGTCAAGGAGGCCGTCTCCGAGATCAAGAAGGTGGCCCGCAGGGACAAGGTGCTCGCGGCCGAAGGTGCGGTGGTCTTCCTGGAGCGGGTTTCCCCTGCGGTGGCGCACGTGGACAGCTCCTCCGGGGCCCTGGGCACGGCGGTCAACCGTGCCATCGAGGCCCTGGTCCCGATCATCGCCTCGGCCCCGGCCGATCGGAAGACCCGGGAGGAGTGGCTGAAGCGGCTTTTCCGGATGATACTGACGGGATAACTCTTTTTGTAGTAGGACAGCCTGATAATATTGATGCACAACCAAGAGGGTTATTGTCAAAACGAGTGAGTAACGGAAACCAGGCAGCATATTCATTGTTTACATGGAATAATTCGAGACTTTATTTTGATTCGCCTTCAAGATTTAATGGCAATGTGGCAGTCAACAATAATCCACAAATATTTTCGGCGATTTATAACGGTAATGATCCTACGCATCGATCCAGGATATTCCAGGATGGACTTCAAACCGGCTCAGGAAATCCCGGGAACACATCCATTGGCAGTTTTAATTCGGACCTCTACATCGGCATCCTTGACAATAATTACGGAAGTGCTTTCCGGGGTGATATGAGTGAGGTGATTATTTACCGAAAGGCCCTGAATCTCGCAGAAAGGCTTATTGTTGAGACCATGCTGGCAAACCGATATAATATTGATCTGGGAGTCTCTGCTTTTTCTTCTGAAACCCATAATTATGACTTTACGGGAATTGGTCATGTGGAAGGACATAAATATACAGCGACCCAAAATACAGGGAGTGGACTGTTACTTGCCGAAGCCAATGGTTCATTGAATGATGATTATGAATTTGTTTTTACCGGACATGATAACACACCTCATGGAACAAATGAAACCGAACTACCCGCAATACCTGATGTTAACCTTGACCAAAGATGGGATCGTGTTTTTTATATTGAAAGGATACAAAATGGTGTTGTCAATGCAGGGAATACGGATATTCGCATAGGTTTTGATTTTTCTGAAGCAGGAATTCTTCCTGACCCCACAAGTTTGTATATTTTGCTTTACAGGGAGGAAAATACAGGAACATTCAGCCTTGTGCCAGGTTCTTATGCATCAGTTAGTGAAGAAAAGGTGTTTTTTACAGTAAGTGATACACATTTTAAAAGTGGTTATTTTACAATAGCTCGTTCCGATCTTAAGGTTCAGACCTATTATAGCTTTAATTCCGGAAACTGGAATGACCTTGAGGTTTGGAGTCTGAACCCCGGTATCTATGAGCCTGCAAGTCAATTGCCCGGACCAATGGATCGGGTTGTGATACAAAATAACATGCAAATTACTGTTACCGATGATAATATTGAAGTCGGCACCCTTGAAGTGAATGACGGTATACTGGATTTTGGAACAACTACCGGCCATATTGCTTCTACTATTACAGGTCTGAGCAGTGGTACCATGCGTCTGGCCGGCGATAATTTTCCTGCCGGAAACGCTGATGGATTTGCGCATCCTACACAAGGAGGAACTGTTGAATACTATGGAACAGGATACGATCTTTTGATCTCACGCACTTTCAGGCATCTGCGTATCAGGATGGATGATGACACCTATGCTGTAAACCTTTTGGCTGATTATACCCTGAATGGAAATCTTATCATTGAAAAGGGGCTGTTACAGTTCGGAAACTCTTTAGGAACTGACGCGCGGCAACTGACTATACGCGAGAATTTTCAGATCAATTCCGGTGCCGGTATTACAACCGGAACAGGAAATGCCAGACATCAACTGAATCTATATGGTGATTTTATGAATCAGGGAGAGGTGCAGTTCACCAACCGGACTGTTGCGGATTACACTTCTGATGCAAATGATGGTATTGTGGATGTCAACTTACTCAGCACCACACGCGATCAGAGAGTTCAGCTCCAGGGTCCTTCAAGATTTTACAGAATCCAGGTCAATAAAATTACCCCAACTTATGAGGTGCATATTACGGCTGATAATTCAGATAATTTTGAATTGCTGGGGTATGCTAACCAGGGG
>JAWOBE010000037.1:0-11286 GCA_046498185.1 Desulfatiglandaceae bacterium
TTGATTTCGGCGCTGGCCGGCACCCTCATCGGCGGAATCTTCATTGTTGCGAGCGGCAAAGGGGCACGGGCCAGGATACCTTTCGGCCCTTTCCTGGCCCTGGGCGCCCTTATTTACCTTTTTTTCGGTAACGAAATCATCATCTGGTACATCCAGTTCCTCCGGGGATGATTCTCTTTCTTGTTCGAAGCAGCTGGAACCGGTTTAAAACGCAACATTTCCCGGGGTACGCGGGAAAGGAATAACGTCGCGGATGTTCGAAAGCCCGGTCACGAACTGTACAAGCCGCTCAAACCCCAGGCCGAAACCCGAATGAGGAACTGAACCGAATTTGCGCAGTTCCAGATACCACCAATAGTCATCCGGATTCAAACCCATTTTGACCAACCGCTGATAAAGCGTGTCATAGTCGTCTTCACGCTGGCTGCCACCGATGATCTCTCCTATTCTCGGCACCAGCACATCCATCGCCCTCACGGTTTTCCGGTCCTCGTTGACTTTCATATAAAAGGCTTTTATGTCTTTTGGGTAGTCATAAAGGATGACCGGGCAGTCAAAAACTTTTTCGCACAAATACCGTTCATGTTCAGACTGCAGGTCGACACCCCAGCTCACCGGGAATTCGAATGAATCGTTGGCCTCGGCGAGGATGGAAACGGCCTTCGTATAAGTGAGCGGCTCGAAATTCTGCTTTACGAGTCTGGAGAGAGTATCTATAACCGAATCATCCACGAAACGATTGAAGAAAGCCATGTCTTCTTCACAATTTTCAAGCACATAAGCGAAAATGTATTTCAGAAACGATTCCGCAACTTCCATGTTTCCGAATAGGTCACAGAACGCCATCTCGGGTTCCACCATCCAAAATTCCGCCAAATGCCTTGAGGTGTTGGAATTCTCCGCCCTGAATGTGGGCCCGAAAGTATACACATCTCCAAGAGCCAGTGCATAGATTTCGGCCTCGAGCTGGCCGCTGACCGTGAGGTTCGCAGGCGTCTCGAAAAAATCCTTACTGAAATCCACCTTGCCGTCTTTCAAAGGTAGATTTTCCATGTCCAATGCCGTCACACGAAACATCTCCCCGGCCCCCTCACAGTCACTTCCGCTGATTATAGGCGAATGAAGGAGGATGAATCCGCGCTGTTTAAAAAATTCGTGTATCGCAAAGCTCATCGCGTTACGTACTCTCGCAACCGCCCCGAACGTATTGGTACGCGGCCGGAGGTGAGCGATAGTACGCAGGAATTCGAGGGAATGGCGCTTCTTTTGAAGCGGGTATTCCGCTGGATCGGCCCGTCCGAATATTTCCAAAAAGTCAGCATGCAGTTCAACCCGCTGCCCCTTTCCAGGAGAAGCCTCAAGCACCCCCTCCGCCACCATTGAGCTCCCGGTATGGATATCACCCACCAGCTCCGAGAAACCCGGGGTCTTCCAATCAGCGATTATTTGAAGGTTTGCAAGGCAGGAACCGTCATTAAGTTCGATAAATGAAAACCCGCCTTTAGAGTCCCGCCGGGTCCGCACCCAGCCTGCCGCCCGGAAACGAACCCCGGGCTCTCCGGAAGATAAAATCCGCTTGATTTTTGTCCGCTCCATGTCCAACCTCACACATACCGGCACCGCTGGATGCCGGTGATATCATTCATACGGCTCACACAATCCAGACGCCGGTTCAATTTATCCGTTTTTTTGTTCGAATTCCTTCATGAATCCGGTCAGCGCCTGAACGGCCTCCATCTCCACGGCATTGTAAAGTGAAGCACGGCAGCCTCCAACGGACCTGTGCCCTTTCAAACCACCCAGCCCGGCCGCCAGGGCCTCTTCGACAAAACGCTTCTCCAGGCCCTCGCCCGGCAGTCTGAACGTTACATTCATCAATGATCGACTGTCTTTTTCGGCTGTACCCCGATAAAATTCAGAACCATCAATGACATCGTACACGGCTTTCGCCTTCCTGCGATTCCTCTCAGCGACAGCCTCGAGCCCGCCGACCGCTTCCTCGATCCATTTAAGCACCAAGCCTGTGGTGTATATTATGAAACAGGACGGCGTATTATAAAGAGAGTTGTGATCCACAAAAGTTTTATACTTCAACATCGACGGCAGCGCATCGGGCGCTCTTTCCAACATATCCTTTCTCACGATGACCACCGCAATGCCTGAAGGACCGATGTTTTTCTGCGCCCCCGCGTAAATCGCGCCGAAGGGACGCACATCGAAAGGCCGACTCATAAAATCGGACGACATGTCGCTGACCATGGGGATATTTCCGAAAGACGGAAATTTCGTCCATTGGGTTCCTTTGATGGTATTGTTGGAAGTAAAATGCACGTAAGAGGCGTTTTGATCGGCAGCGAAATCCGAAGGAATATAACAATAGCCCCTGTCTTCGGAAGATGCAACCACCCGCACATCCCTTCCGAGCACCCCGGCCTCCTTGATCGCCTTGGAAGACCATGTCCCGGTGTCGATGTAATCAGCCGGTGCGTCCTCGGGTGCGAAGTTCATAGGGATCATAGAGAATTGAAGGCTGGCGCCCCCCTGAATAAACAAAACATCGAAATCGGACGGCACCCCCAGCAGTCGCCTGATTCTGTCCACCGCCCCGTTCAAGATATCTTCGAACCACTTGGAACGATGACTCATTTCGAGTATCGACATGCCCGAGCCCTTGTAGTCAAGGAACTCCGCCCGAATTTCTTCGAGCACAGGCAAAGGAAGTGCAGCCGGGCCCGGGTTGAAATTATGAATTCTGTGTTGCATAAATCTTCATCTCCTTTACAAGCATTTCCCTGACCGACTGAAGACTTTCAGTATCTTTTTCATAAGGTGCGGCGCCATCAAGGTCAGCCTCTATAATCGAAGTCTGATAAGGAAGGAAACCCAGGAACCGAAAATCGTTCAGCCGTTTTTCCAGGAATTCACGGTCTTCAGGCGACCTGATCTTGTTTCCCACAAGCACAAGGTTTTTCATACCGAGATCCCCGGCCAGCTTCCTGATATGCATCGCGGTTTCTATGCTGCGCGAACCGGGTTCAACCACCACCACAAGACGATCCACACCCATCGCGGTTCCGCGGCCGAGATGCTCGAGACCGGCTTCCATGTCCATCACTACCACCTCATCCCTGGCTATCACGATATGCCTGAGAAGTTGCCTGAGAAGAATGCTTTCAGGGCAGATACAGCCCCCACCGCCCTGCTTGACGCTGCCCATGACCATCAGTTTTACCCCATCGGCATCAATGGACAATTTATCCGGCAGGTCATTAACCGTGGGATTCAGGCTGAAAAATTGCCCCATGGTACCCGGGGTTGCCCCGGTCCGTTCCTCGACGAGTTTTTTCATCTCGGATATCGGCACAATCCCCGAGGTATCCCCCAAACCCAGGGCCTGGCCCAAATTGGCGTCAGGATCCGCATCGATGGCTAAAACGCGTTTCCCTTCAAGTACAAAAGCCTTTATCAAAAAAGAAGCGAACGTGGTCTTGCCAACGCCGCCCTTCCCGCTCACCGCAATTTTCATAATTCCGCCCCCTGAATTGAAATCTAAATTTTGTAATTTATCCGGAGCCGATAACTTTTTGCAAGGGAAAAGCACAATATTTCTTCTTGCATACATCCCGGCATTTTCATACCTTATAGTAAACAACTTTAATGAGTATATCATACTTGATGGCCTCGTAAAAAGTATCATCCCCGGTTTATCGGCGTCGGCGTCGGGATCGGTATCGGGGTCGAAAAGGTCGTCAGGCAACTTCCGATACCGACGCCGACAAGGCAAAGGTGAAACTTTTCTTCGAGCCTATAAAGATTTAAAGGCGGCCAATGGGTACAATCTTTAATAATGAGTTGGGTAAGACATATGACAGATGGTGCCAATCGGCCGAAGGTCAGATTATCGACAGGTGCCTGCCACGCCTGGTATCAACCATGCTCGATCCTTTTCCGGGGGAGCGTATACTTGATGTAGGCTGCGGTTCAGGGAACCACCTCTTGACTTTCGAAAAACTGGGCCTCGAGGGGACCGGCGTCGATCCCTCGCCCACCATGCTTACGAAGGCTCGAGAACGGCTGGGGGCGCATTGCCGGCTCCATCGGGGCGAGGCGGAAGATCTCCCGTTTGAAGACAATGAATTCCACCTGGTTTCTCTTATAAACACGCTGGAATTCGTCGAACAACCGATTGAAGCTCTCAGGGAAGCAGGCAGGGTAGCGTCGCGTAAAGTTTTGATAATCACTATCAATGGCTTTTCCTGTTTCGGGGCGGGTGCCAAAATCAGGGGTCTGTTTGGAGCCCACCTCTTCGGCTCGGCCCGGATGTTCAGCATCATGGAACTAAAGGCGCTGGTAACAGCTGCATACGGTAACGCCCCAATCACGTGGCGTTCGATTCGCAAATCCAGTCAAATTCTGCATCCTTCCTTGAAAAGCAACGAGAACCCCTTTGTCGTGGCCCGGTCTCCGTTCGGGCACATGCTGGCAGTTGGGGTTACAATGAAATATGTCGTCAAAACCGACAACCTGCCATTAAAAACCAAGATTAAAAAGCCCGGGTTGCGCCTGGTGCATCCCACGACAGCCGAACCACTCAAACGAAACCATGGAGGGAATCAAAATGAAAGAAGCATATCTGTATGAAGCCCTGAAAAACGACATGGTTCGATGCAATCTCTGCAATCATTTTTGTCTGATAGAGCCGGGCATACGGGGCAAATGCGGTGTCAGGGAAAACAGCGGAGGAAAGCTTTACACTCTCGTCTATGACAAAGTTATCGCCAGGCACATGGACCCGATCGAAAAAAAACCTTTGTTTCATTTCCTCCCTGGCTCCAATTCTTACTCCGTAGCGACACCAGGGTGTAATTTCACTTGCCTTTTCTGCCAGAACGCCGACATCTCGCAGTTGAAACCAGGCCGGCACGATATCCCCGGAGAAAAAATCACCCCTGCGGAAATCGTCCGCCAGGCTGCAGGCTTGGGGGCCTCGAGCATAGCATATACCTACACGGAGCCAACGGTTTTTTTCGAGCTTGCATGCGATACCGCGAGACTCGCGGCCTCGCGGGGCATCAAAAACGTTTTCGTCACGAACGGATTCATGACAAAAGCCTGCATCGACGAAATCCATCCGGATCTTCATGCCGCCAACGTCGATTTGAAGGCATTCACCGATAATTTTTACAAAGAGCTTTGCGGCGCGAGGCTCAAACCGGTGCTGCAAACGATAGAACACATGCACCGCCTCGGGATATGGCTCGAAGTAACGACACTCATTATCCCCGGGCACAACGACTCGAAAGAAGAACTACGCGATATCGCCCGTTTCATAGCAGGGGTTGACCCGGGTATCCCATGGCATGTGAGCCGGTTTCACCCGACCTATCGACTGACCTCGCCCCCTCCCACCCCCGTTGCAACCGTACAGATGGCAAGAGAAATCGGTTACGAGGAGGGGCTCCAATATGTCTATACCGGAAATGTAGGGCACGAGGATGGGGAAAACACTTACTGCCACAAATGCAAAACGCTTTTGATAGAACGGTACGGCTTCCGAGTAGGAGAAAAAAAACTGGATCATTCCCGCTGTCCTCAATGCGGGGCGGAAATACCCGGTGTCTGGGCTGACTGAAACGCACAGCCCGAACACCTCAATAGGTGACGTTCACCAGGAATAGACCGCAGGCCGGCGCCTTGACGCCTGCTGCAGACCTATCGCGGGCATCAAGGATGTCGGAAAAGGCCTCGGGGTCCATCTTACCTGCGCCCGCCTCCACAACCGTCCCGACGATATTACGCACCATGTGGCGCAGGAACCCGTCCGCTTCAAAAATCATTCTGATGGCACCCCCCGGGCCGAGTTGGATTTCAGCCCTGTGAATCGTCCTGATCGGATTTAAAACAGAACTTCCGGCACTCTGAAATGAAGAGAAGTTCCGGCGCCCGGTAATTCGGGTCAGGCATTGAGATATGGACCCGTTATCGAGAGGCCGGCTTATGTGCCACACGTAATGTCTGAGAAAGATATCAGGCTCTGTGGTATTCAAAATCCGGTATTCGTAAGTTTTCGCCTTTGCGCTGTAGCGTGAATGAAACTCCGGAGAAACGCTGGAAGCCTCGACGACGAATATGTCCTCCGGGAGCATCGAATTAAGTCCCTTCCTGAATTCCGACGGAGTGAGCCTGCCCCGATAGATAAAATTGCATACCTGTCCGAGCGCATGCACCCCGGCGTCGGTTCGACCGGAAGCATTCAACCGCACCGGTCCACCCGTCATGGTAGCGATTTTTTCTTCGACCACCTGCTGAATGCTCAGGCCGTTTACCTGCCGCTGCCAGCCGTGGTAGCGGGTACCGTCATAGGCCAGGACAAGTTTTATGTTTTTTTCGTCCACCGCGGAGCCATGTCCCTCGGATTCACCGTCGGGGTTGTTGTCGGTATTGATTCTTGATGAAACCGTAAAAAGTACCATGCCCGCCTTATCGGGGTCGAGATCGGTATCGGGGTCGAAAAGGTCGCCGGTCAACTTCCGATACCGACGCCGACGCCGATACCGATAAAACAAAAATGATATCTTACGAGGTCTCAAAACAAAAAAAGGGGGCCAAGGCCCCCTTGATCGACAAATATAAAAAACTGCTCAAGCCATCAGCGCTTGGAGTACTGGAACTTGGCCCGTGCTCCGGGTTGACCGTATTTCTTACGTTCTTTCATCCGATCGTCCCTGGTCAGAAAGCCACCCTTCTTGAGCACCGATCTCAGTTCCGGGTCCGTAGCTGTCAGCGCCCTGCTGATTCCGTGCCTGATCGCCCCGGCCTGCCCGGAAAGGCCGCCGCCCCGGACATTAACGAGGCAGTCGAACCGGTCTTTCATCTCTGTTACCCTCAAAGGTTCCAGGGCATAGATCCTGTCCGACTCTCTCACCAAATAATGATCAATGGGCCTGTTGTTTATGGTCACATTACCTTTGCCCGGCATCAATCTGACACGAGCGACCGCTGTTTTTCTTTTGCCTGTGGCATTAAGCTGTTCCGCTGCCATCTATAACTCCAGTTTTTTCGGTTGTTGTGCCTCATGGGGATGCTCTGAACCTGAATAAATTTTCAGCTTCTTGATCTGTCGCCGTCCGAGACTGTTTTTCGGCAGCATACCCCATACCGCCGACCTCAAAACATTTTCTGGCTTTTTTTGAAGCATTTTCGCTGCGTTTAATTCTTTGAGACCCCCGATATAACCGGTGTACCTGTAATATTTTTTGTCCTTCCACTTAGCACCGGTCAACCGCACTTTATCAGCATTCACCACGATCACGAAATCACCGGTATCGGCATGAGGCGTGAAAATGGGTTTATGCTTTCCACGAAGCCTCATCGCAATCTGCGTGGCGAGTCTACCGACGACCTTGTCTCTGGCATCCACCAGTATCCAGTCTTTTTCTATCTCATGTTCTTTTGCAACAAATGTTTTCATGGTGTAATCCTGTCGTCTAAAAATTGAGAAAACTTCTTTTAAAGAAATCCCGGCAATATGTCAAGTGATTTTTATGGAGATTTTTATTGACAAACCGGTTCCGAGCCTGCTAACTATCCACTTTTCGAAGGGCGCCCGTAGCTCAGTTGGACAGAGCGCCGGGCTTCGAACCCGTAGGCCGCAGGTTCGAGTCCTGCCGGGCGCGCCATTCGTGATGATGTTAACATATTTGGGCGTGTAGCTCAGCTGGTAGAGCAGTTGACTCTTAATCAATTGGTCGGGGGTTCGATCCCTCCCACGCCCACCAATTAAATCAAGCACTTAAGGCTCTTCTTCAGAAGGGCCTTTTTGTTGTAAGGGGTTTTGTCCATAACCTGTGCATCGAAATTGTCGGCAAGAACCATTTGCCTGGTTCGTCGAGAAGATTCGTCCGATACCTTTCACAGCTCGTGTACACCCGGAAAATTCCACCATGGCATTTTCTCAGACTCCGGGGAGCTCGATCCACATATCAATGAATCAATCTCATTGCCCCTTCCGTTTTCCGGGACGTGTTTCCAAAATACAAACATCTTGATTTTCCTGGTCAAATTCCCATTTCATCGGATTATTGGCGATGTATTCCCGGATGCGGTTCAATTCATCTTCGTTGCGGATGATATGTTCGTAATAATTGCGTTGCCATAATTTCCCAGGAAACGGCGGCCAACCATGTTGTTTGACGCCGATGGTATATTCGTACGTGGTCATGGATTTGAATGCCTGGACAATCCGTCCAACCGTGTCCGGTAATGTCCCGTAGGGGCGAACCTTGTGTTCGCCCGGTCTGTGGTTGCCCGACGTATCAAGGCGAACACAAGGTTCGCCCCTACGGTGTAAAACGAAAATACCGTGAATGTGATTTGGCATGACAACAAATTGGCCCAATTGAATATGATTGAAACGAACCGGTAATTCACCCCATACGGATTCCACCATGCGCCCGGGATCTTTCAAAACCATTTTATTTCCATCGATTATTTCACCGAACAAACAGTCCCTGTTCTGCGTGCAGACCGTCACGAAATACATCCCACCTTGGGAATAATCATAACCCTGTAATCGCATCGACCGGCGATGGCGAAAATCAAAATTGTATTTCATACCACGGTCTCCTCAATAAACCTCTCGGCATCCGCATATTCTAATCGTTCACATCTTCTGATGATTTTTTGTGTTGACTGGTAGATCTGAGACAATACTTCAAGAACCAGTTCCCGATCATACATAGACAGCCTCTTTCTCAATCCTGTTCTTGAGAAAACCATTCATTTCGCCCCTGTAACTTACGACATCGACCGGTTCGCGTAACGCTTCCTCCAGATCCTGTTTGATGCCGATCAAGGTAAAAAGGTCCTGCTTTTCAAGTTCAACCACCACATCGATATCGCTATCCCGGTTCATTCGATCACGGGCAGCCGAACCAAAAAGGCCAATCCTCCTGATTCGGTATTCCTGGCCTTTACCGGCCTTGAACCGTTTCAGGGACAATAGAATCTCATCCCTTTTCATAGCTCTGTCTCCCCTCTTCCCGACGCAAGGGGGCCATGCATTTCTCCGACCGTTCCATTTGCAGGAACTGTACTGTGTTGCTTTTCTTTCCGCAAGTTTTCCATCCCCTTTGTTTTCAAATTACCGTTCAACAGGGATACAGCGTCCCTCAACGTGCCAGGGCTCAAATGAGAATATCGTTGAACCATGCTCATGGTCTCGTGCCCGGATAATTGCACCAGCGTATATAAGGGAACTCCAGCCATTGCCAGCCATGAACAATATGAATGCCTCAGTGAATGAAACACGATTTTCTGCCTGGGATCGATAACGCCCTTGTTCCACCCCAAGCCATCCACCGTCCGCATAAACGTTGCGCTTATCTGTCCCATGGGTTCGCCGATCTTGGAAGGAAAAACAAGCCCCTGCCCTTCCTGGGCTTCGGCCTTCCGCCGCTTTAGCATTTCCACCGCTTCAACCGTCAAGGGCACCGTTCGGGATTTTCCGCTTTTCCCTGTCCGGTCAATCCCTGTCAAAAGGGCTTCCCCGCGGTCAAGGTCCACGTCCTGCCATGTCAGATTAGCCAACTCGGAAAAACGGGCGCCGCTTCCAAGGGAAAACAGGGCCTGGTCGTGAACATCGGGGCTTGTTCTCCATAGGGCCGCCAATAGTTCCCCTGCTTCTGCCTGGGTTAAAAAACGGGTCCTTCGGTTGTCCGCCTTCGGGAAACGTACCTCTTTTACCGGGTTCTCTCCGAAATAGATTTTATGGCGCCGGGCCATATTGAATAATTGCCGGATCACTGCCAGGGCCGTCCTTATCGTCGAAGCGGATCGTTTCTTTTTCTGCATGGCGCTTTTCACGCGCTCAACGTCCAGGCTCACCACTTCAGAAACGGGCTTGTTTCCAATGGCCGGCTTTAGAAGGTGGACCCTGAATGAAATAATCTTGGAGAGAGATAAATTTGCTCACGGTAGGCTCTTGATTGACGGCCTAAACTATAGACCTTGGATAATTTATCAACGTAATGGCGAGCAAAGAGAAGTAATTGACGAGGAAACTGGAAAGGTTTTCATGACTAAATGTAAAGACCTTGAAGAACACTTGGCGAAACTCAGAGCCGTTTTCAGTGCTCGTAGTTCTGGCAGTCGATCCGAGAAATGAGTTAACCTAAATGATAAATTACCCAACGACAGTGTGCACAGGACGATCGTAATCTCGAACACATGTGACGCTGAACGTTCAATGATTTGTACAGAATACCCACAAATCCAGACCCTGCTGAAATGCCATGATTAAAAAAGGCTGTACGTAACAAATGCATTCCGGATTTCAGATTTTTGAATGAATTGGGTGAAATTGTGGCCGGCTGCTTAGTTTCGGTGCGGAAAAATCGAGGCTGGCAGCCCTCTTCTCTCCTTCCTTTTTTTGGAATTGCTCCCCAGGCATTGTTTTACCATGAATGAAGATGGGGGTTTAGTATTCAGGGTAATTTTGGATTAAGCCCGGCCTGATTGGTTTTATATTTCCGTCCCTGAGAGACCCAGCCGGCCGAATGGCAGACAACATGATACTCCCCCGCCGGGCCGGGTTCACTTGGCTTCCGGGCAAAAGCCCCACGATACAACCACCTCCCCCACCAGTTCCTGAGGCGATGCTCGAAGGTTTGATTTATGATGTGCTAATTGTTTTTCTTACCTCTATCCCATATTTCTTAATCCGTTTCCAGAGAGCCTGTCTGCTGATACCGAGAATCTTAGCTGCTTCATTCTTATTCCCGTGAGCCTGCTTTAGAGCTGAAATTACACGGTTTTTGGTGGAACCACCTTCATCAAGGGGCACCCGCAAAATGCGCCGCCCTTCAGAGCAAACCACGATGTCAGGCAGATGACAGATATCGATGATTTCCCCCCCACATGTAACAAAGGCATACTCCATCGCATTGATGAGTTCTCTGATGTTTCCCGGCCAATGATAGGCCCAGAGAGCCTCCATTGCCTCTCGACTGATTACTTTTATTGGTTTACCTGTCTTGACGCGAAGCTCATTGAAAAACGTATCGACCAGCAAAGGAAGGTCCTCTTTTCGATCTCGCAGAGGCGGGATATGAATGGGAACAACGTTGAGACGATAAAAGAGGTCATCTCTGAACATTCCCATCTCTTGAAGTTCCTGAAGATTTCTATGGGTCGCAGAGATCACGCGGACATCGATTTTGATGGGAGTCTGGTCGCCCACCCTTTCGATTTCCTTTTCCTGAAGAACTCTCAGCAATTTAACCTGAC
>JAWOBE010000042.1:0-6177 GCA_046498185.1 Desulfatiglandaceae bacterium
TCATCATCAGATAAATTTATAGAGGCCTGGGTATTAAAACTACAGCTGTATGGCCTCATACTCGGCCGCAATCGAATATCTGATCGCTCGAATCAACTCCTGTTTGGAAATTTTCCGTTCATTGGCAAGGCCTGCAAAAAGCGTAGTAAATTCTGGCATTCATCAGCCCTCCCTTTCATAGTTCATTATTATACCGTTCCCTCGGTTCGGGCCTGCGTAACAGATTCCGACCACGGGCCGCTTTATAACACCCCAAAAACATGGTGGTTAAAGGCCTTATTCCAAGGGTTTCATCGTTTCACCGCAGCAAACCAGTTCTCCGCCTCCTGCCTCTTTAACTTCGACAACGTTTCCGCATATTTCGCATTTGAATATCTCACCTACCTTGTTTGCCTCTACCATTTCACGCCTCCTTTCTTGGATTCTATCAAGTGAGAATAAGATTGATACTTTACTCTAGACAAATGTCAGGACGGAAGTAATGGGGTCCATACTGTATTCATACCCGTGCACGTGCTGTAATAATCGACTTCATCCAAAGGATCATTCAAAGGAGCTGAAACTCTTTTTGCTCGCAGCGCATACCTCACAGGCCTGCACAGGCCCCAAATACATATGCTTATCCCTGGCAGCAAATTCATTTTTCTATAATGATTGCACGGGTGGGACATTTCATTGCGATATCCTTACAGATCCCTTCCAGGGAATGAGGGACCCTTTCCACGAGTGCCTCCGCCTTCTTGCTTCCTTCCTGGAAACGGAAGATTTGAGGACATTGCATCACACAGATTCCCGTTGAATCGCACCTGAGCTGATCAACACGTATTTTCATGGTGCTTCTCCCCTCCTTGCTGCTGGTTCTCTCAGACCACCGGTATCGCCTGATCTCACCTCAATTTCTTCATTGCAACTCGGGCTGCAATGGCCACCGGGTCCCAAACGGGTGAATAGGGAGGAGCATAGCTCAGATCGATGTCCGCTACCTCCTCAAGGGTAAAGCCGGCCTGCAATGCGGTTGCCAGGATATCTATACGCTTGGCTGCTCCCTCTTTTCCCACGATCTGTCCGCCCAGCAGCCTTCCGCTTCCCTTCTCTGCAAGTATCTTGACCGAAATAGGCCCCGCCTTCGGGTAATAGCCGGCCCTGGTGGTGCTCTCCGCAACAGCCGCAACATATTCGCGGCCGGTCTGGGCTATCTCCTTTTCCTGAAGACCGGTTCTGGCGACTTCAAGGGAACAGACCTTGCTGACGGCCGTACCCACGAGGCCGGGGAATGCAGCATATCCTCCGCCGATATTGGTACCGGCCACCCGCCCGTGCCTGTTGGCCACCGTGCCAAGGGCAATGTTCACCATTTTCCTGCTTATGAGATGAAAGGATTCGGCACAGTCGCCTCCTGCCCATACGTTTTCAGCAGAGGTCCTCATGGTGTCGTCCACAGCCATGGCCCCGCTATGACCTATATCTATCCCCGCCTCCGCTGCCAGGCCTGTATTGGGTTTTACCCCTATACCCAGTATAACCAAATCGGCCTGCAAGGTTCTTTTGTCAGTCTTTACCCCGTAAACCCGTCCGTTTTTTGTCTCCAGCCCTGTGAGGCTTTCCTTTCTAAACAGATGCACCCCCATTTCCTCAAGTGCTTCTGAAACAAGTGCTCCCATGTCCGAATCCAGTGTGCCCATCACCTCGGGGGCCCTTTCCACCAAGCTTACCTCCATGCCTCGTATCAAGAGGTTTTCAGCCATCTCCAGGCCAATGTAACCCCCTCCGATTACAACTACCTTTTCAGGACGCACCTCTTCTATATACCGAATCAGCTCCAGGCCGCTTTGCAGGGTATCCACCCCGAACACCCCCCTGGATTCAATCCCTTCAACCGGAGGTTTGAGGGGCACAGCACCGGTGGAAATCATGAGCTTGTCAAAGTGCTCCCACCGTCGTGCCGATTCATTCAAAGACTCGATAAGGAGCCGTCCCTGTTTAAGATCAATCTCCTTAACTTCGTGGAACAGCTCTACATCGATATTTTGTTTTTCTTTTAAGGTCTTCGGATCTCTGGCAATAAGACTTTGAGGGTCATCGACCACCCGGCCGATTAAATACGGAATTCCTCAGGGCGCATAAGAGACATGGCCTCCTTTTTCAAATACCCCGATCTCCAGCTTGCTGTTCATGCGCCTGGCCTTTGCAGCAGCAGTCATGCCTGCCGCGTTGCCGCCTATGACGAGAAGTTTTTCTTTTGTCATGTTTTTCCTCCCATCAAGTTTTTCTTCCTTGAAACTTAAGAAGATAGTTAAACAGATTCTTTAAAGTATAGGTTTCCTTTCCCCGGTCGGGAATAGGGTAAATCCTGTATCTTAAATCAATGAGAAGTTAGGCAGTACTCCTGTAAGATGACGGCAATCCTCGAAAACGCGCCCCACACCATACTGGTGGTAGCCACCAACCCCCTGGACATAATGACCTGCATGGCACGCTATTATGCATCCGATTACGGCGTTCCCGGAACCAGGGTCCTGGGGACCGGCACCATGCTCGATACGGCCAGGTTCCGCTCCCTTCTCGGTCTTCATCTGGGAGTCGACCCTCAGCATGTACATGGATATGTCATAGGCGAGCACGGCGATTCCGAAGTCTTGACATAGTCGCTCGTCACGGTGGGTTCAATGCATCTGGGGGATTACTGCGCAGAACAAGACATTCCCCTGGACAAAAGGATTCAAGAAGCCCTTTGATGGAAGATGTAAAAGTGATGATTGCCGGCGCGGCCGACGAAGGAGTTCAGACCATTGGAGAGATACTTGGAGATTGGAGAAACGGCCTCTGCGCAGGGATATGTCGTCTTCAGCTGGAAGGAATACGAGTCCAGGGTACGGGCAGTCAGAACAGCAGTCACACCCTGGAATTGAGAATATCAATGAAAAAGGACTCGTACTCAGCAGCCGCCCGGTCCCAGGAATGCTCTTCGGCCGATTGCCTCGCTTTCTTTCCCATTTCCTCCCGAACCATCGGGGCCTCCAGACGCATCAGGGCAGCGCGCAACGCGTCGCTTTCACGGGCAAGAAAACCACTTTCCCCTTCCACTATGAGATCTGCAGCACCTGCCAGCGGGCTCGCAATCACAGGAAGCCCGCAAGCCATGGCCTCCAGGATGCTCATTCCGAACGCCTCGCTTAAAGACGGCAGCACCACCACGTCAGCCAGCGCATAATATTCTTGAATGTCGCCATCCACATGCCCGACGAACCGGATCCTATCCTCCGCCCCGCAGTCAACGGCGAGTTTCCGGTAATGATCGAGACGCTCCCCACGGCCGACGACTATCAACCTCATACGCTCCCCGATCGCGGGGATGAGCAGGTCAAGACCTTTACGACGAAACTCTGCTCCCACAAAAAGAACCGTCAGATCACGCCGCCCGGCATCGGGGAGAACTCCCGCCGCCTTTCGATACCGGGCTATCGCACCAGGATGAAACCGCTCGAGGTCCACCCCGGGCGTAATGACCCGCACACCCTCGGTCCGCTTGTAGTATTTCCGGATATCTTCCCGGATGCGGCCCGAGACGGCCACGAGGCCGGTGGAAGCCATCTGCTTCCTCTCTAGCCACAGATATAAAGCGCTTCTCAGGCTCAGATAAGTTTGATCGATCCTGCGGAAAAAAGGGTAACGGTCCAACCCCGACCGGTAGGAAAAGGTGTGGATCGTTATCACGTCCTGACTGTATCCGCGTTCGTGCGAATGCACGATGTCGTACTCAGCCCCCCGGAGCAGCCGAGCCGCCTCCCGGGCAAAGGAAAGAGAGTTCGCAACACTCGAATAGGTGTGGCGGTCGGGCACACGTACATGCCGCATGCCGTCCAGCAGAGATTCATCCACATATCTTGCATAGATGTCGATTTCATGTCCCCTGGCCTTCAAGCACCGGGTGACTTCCACCGCGTAACGCTCCGATCCGCCGGAGAGGAGAAAGCTTTTGACGAGAACCGCGATTTTCAAAATTTTCCTTTCGTCTCCAGGGTGCCCTTTTTCCTGTCACTTGTTCATCAACGCGACATTGGGTGCGGGAAACTCGCAGCGCCAACCGTGACGCCTGGCAAGATTCAGCAGGGTTACCTCCCGGTAGAATACCACATGCGTCGGATCCCGCCGGTAATACCAGTGGAAAAACCGCGCATCATCAGTCTGGAAAGTGGTCATCAGTCCCAGCCAGCCGCCCGGCTTGAGCAGCCCATCGAGCTTCCTGAATTCGTGTGACGGCCGGTGAAAATGCTCTGCCACCTCGGTGCAGGTGATAAAATCGTAGGAACGTGAGAGAACATCCCGATCCGGTTCAAAAAACGGGTCGAACAGGGCCACCGAGTGACCCGCTTCCCTGAGCATCGCCGCCAGCGCAGGCCCCGGTCCGCACCCGTAATCCAGCCCCCGCTGTGAGGCAGGCAAACGACTGAGCAGCGGCCCGGCCAGCTGGTTCAGAAAACCCCTGTAGCCCTCATCTTGAGGGTCGTTTTGATGAAGAAGGTATTGGGCGATTTCGGTATCCGCGGATGGCAGCTGTGCCGGGTCGACAAACGTTGCCAGGCACACCCGGCAACGCCAGTAATCCCGATTATCCGCTTTTATGAAAAACCTGCAGGATACGTTTTCACAAACCGGGCACAGCATCATGGGCCCTCTTCCGCCCTCGCACAGGTGATGCACAGAGCAGCCGCAGGGTCGAAATCGAGCCTGAGGGGATCGATGTCTTCCTCGCAGGATATGCAAATGCCGTAGTTCCCGGCGTCGATGCGATCGAGAGCTTCTTTGACCGATTCCATCCGGATCCGTCGCCTCCGCCGACCCTCGGCGGCGATGGCCTGTCCCTGCATGGCATCCATACGCGACAGGCGGCCGACACGGGACTGATCCAGGCCCACCGTCCCTGTCGATTCATGCCCCTTTTCATCGTTGCTGATCAACTCAGCCTGCATTGCTTCAAGACGCTGTCGAAAACGGTTCAATAATTCACTATCCATGCTTTCTCATTCCGCACTACGAAACACCGAAGAAAGAACGGGGATTCGTTATTCAAATTCCAAGTAAGGTTCGTTACGTGCTGCCGTATCAATCCTTGATCGTTGTTCTTCAGTTGGCTTGACTTTCTTCGATCCGCTGCAAGATATTATGAGCACTGAATTCAGTTCGTCAGTCAAGATCCAATGGCGCTTTACATTGATTGCATTTCATCGAGCCCCGAAAAACCTTGTTGCCGCATTCTGGACATACATAGCGAGCCTCTTCGTCCCGAACCCACTTTTCAGTTCCGAATCTTCGTCGATACGGGACAGACCGCAAGGAGAAATGAACGCGGGATTTATCGCCATATCTTTTGACCTCGATGTCGTGATTTTCCATACTATTTCATATATTTCCACCTCCTCTGCCCGCGAACGGCGGACAGAAATCATGGGAACGACCTTCTTCCTTTATGTTGCTACTGCAGACCAGTGCTTCCCGCTGATGCGTCCAATAATCAGGAACCTGGGCTCATCCAGATTCTTCGCCGAAATCTCCAGGATATCGGGGTCACGCCACAGCCGCTGGGCGTCAACGAAGTCGATACCGTGCGTGGCAAAATTCGAACGGCACTTATCCTCATCTTATTCAAATAGCGGGTTATGGTATAAAAAATATACTCATACGGTAGGTTTTGCAACGGTAAAAAGAACACGGCAAAAAGAACACGCAACGGTTAAGCTTCTCATTTGATCAGTACAACTTTCCCGTCAAGGTGCACACCGGGGCCACCTCATGGGCATCATCCTCAGAAAGGCGACATGGTCCCTCGGGGTCGCTATCGGCATCGGTATCGGACGTTGATCGGCGGCGTTCTCGACCCCGATACCGATCCCGACCCCGACGCCGATAAGGCAGGGATGCTACTTTTACGACGCCATCAAGGTTGATGAATTCGTAAGAACTCACAAATAAGACGGCTATGGAAAAAGTTCAAATGCAAGGCTTGCAAATCCTGAGGAGTGAGGCGTACTTACAGTACGCTGCAGCGACGAAGGATGAAGCGTAACGCAGCAGTTGGACTTTTTACGACGCCGTCAAGGTTGAATGCCAGTCTATTTTCGATTGCTTGTGGAGGATGGTGGAGGGTTATGTGAAGCGAGGGGGTTCACCTTCACGCAT
>JAWOBE010000093.1:0-8735 GCA_046498185.1 Desulfatiglandaceae bacterium
CGTTGTCGTAATCGATATGCTTTTTCCCTCGGCGTCGGTGTCGGAGTCGGTATCGGCTGTTTTTCAGGTAGCGGTTTTGGATTCCTAATAACTAATAGCTAATGGCTAACGGCTGCAGGGTAGTACCTTCCGATTCCGGCTGCGCCGGGGGTCCCGCTGCGGGAGCTTCATATTTCGTAGTCTTCCACGAGGAAGACATGCAATATTCTGTGGGAGCGGTTTTCAACCGCGATAAATGAGCAACGACCGGAGGGGATTCAGATGCAAGCTTTGGTTCTTTCACTGAAATCTCTCGCATGATGCCCCTTCTCAGTGATGAATCTCCCGCATCGAAACCCCCTCCACAGCCTTTATTCGGCTTGAGGTTGTCGTTGTCGTAATCGTAATAGGAGATTCGTAAGAGGGGCTTCCTGAACCTTACGGTGTAAATCATTACGAGACGATTACGATAACGACAACGACAACGACAACGAAATTTTAAGGAAAATGAATTCAATGAAGGATCAGTCTAAATCCAGTAATTCGGGGAACCCTATACCCTATCGCAACGTCCTTTCGCAAATTGATCTGGCGGTGGCGGTTCTTTCCGGGGGGCGGATTATTTTTGCCAATTCGGCTCTGTGCGGTATTACTGGGAAAAACCGTGGAGATATACTGGGGAACCTGTTCCTTGGCCTGGTGAACGAAAAAGACCGCGCCGTGGTTGAAGGGTATTTTAAATCCCTGGAAGTTTCCGTGGGTGGCAGCATTTCCTTTCGGGTCATCAGGGAGTCGACCGCCGACAGGGATGTAAGTTTGAAAGCGTTCCCGCTGGAACTCCAGGGGGTTTACGCTGATTTACCCGGCATATGCTGCTGTGTAACCGATGTCACCGACGAACTTGATCGGATCGAAGAACTCGGAAGAGAGAATCGGCGTCTGCGCAGCCTGATAGACGATACCGAAAGCGTTGTGATGTCGTTTGCGCCATACGACTACAAAGATATCCTGCTGACAAACCGTTACGTGGAGGCGCTGCTCGGCTGTTCGATGAAAGAAATCATGAACGGCAGGGTTCACCTGTTTGATTTTGTTCATCCGGCATATATCGATAAAGTAATCAATTTTTACAAGGGATTCCCTGATGTCAACGAAAATGAATGCTTGGAATATGTAATTATAAGCAAAGACGGCAAACAGAAATGGGTTTGTGATACAGGAAATGCATTGTTTATTGAAAGAGGGCATGGAATTCCCAGGAGAATAGACCATACCATAGTAGATATCACAGAACAGAAAAAAAGAGAAATTGAATTAGAAAAAGAACGATCTAAGCTTGAAAGCATTATAAAAAACAGCACCGATATGATTTATCGCGTGGACCACAAGGGCAGCTTCCTTGAGCTAAACCCGGCCGGGATGCAATTGCTTGGAATCGAAGGAGATCCGGGGCAGAAGAATATCCTCGACTATTATGTGGACCCCGGTCAGAGGGATCTCCTGGTCCGGCAGCTCGAGGAAAAGGGCCGGGCCCATCAGACCGTCAAGTGGAGGATTCCCCCCGGCGTGACTATAGACGTGGTTATCAATGCCGTAGCCGAGGTCGACGATGACACGGAAAAATTTTCATACCAGGGGATCATTCACAATGTAACGAAGACCCTGGAAATGCAAAAAATAGAATCAGTAAAAAAAATGTGCGGGGGGCTGAGCGACAAGATAAACACCCCGTTGATGACTTTGTCGATGAACATGCAAATGCTCAGAGACATGCTGCACTCCTCACACCTGGATGCCGAGGAAATTGCGGCCTGCCTGGACGGAATGGAAAAGGCCTATGCCAGGATCATAGGGCCGATGCAAACGGTAAGGGAAAAATATTGGAATATAGAAGAAGTGGCCGATGGTGTCGGCGGAACGATTTACGAGATACACGAGAAAGATCCGTCCGGCCGGTGAACAGGCACGAACGGTAGAAAACCTTAATAGGTACTGTTTATAAAGACGGTTCAGTGCATGCGGCGGTGGATGAAGCCTTCGATTCTATCAAGCGCCTCCGATAGAAGGGATGTCCCAACGGTGCATGAAATCCTTATGCATCCGGCACCTGAAGGCCCGAAGGCGCTTCCGGGAACCACGACGACCTGCTCTTCATCGAGCAAATCCATCGCAAAGGACGTATCGTCTTCTGTTATCGCAGCGATCGAAGGAAAAAGATAAAAAGAACCTGATGCCGGATTGATGCGTATCCCGGGCATCGCCTTTAGGCGTTCCCAGGCGAATTTGCACCGTGTTTCAAATTCGTTTTCCATTGCGGCGAACACCTGGCGGTCCGTGTTGAGCGCAGCCAGCCCCGCGCGTTGGCCTATGCTGCTCGGGCAACTGGTAAAAAACATGGCGACTTTGAGCATTTCTTCTATCAGCCAGGAAGGGCCGAAACTGAAACCGGTGCGCCATCCGGTCATCGCAAAAGTTTTTGAAAACGAGTTTACCACCAGCGTGCGTTCCGCCATGCCCGGGCGGGTGTATATCGAATCGTGTGTTCCATTGTAAACAAGGTGATCATAGACTTCGTCGGATATGACGATCAGGTTTTTTTCCACCGCGATGCGGGCCAGTTCGTCGAGAACCTCTCCGGTTATAACGGCACCGGTTGGGTTGTTGGGGGAATTTATAAGCATCAACTTGGTTTTTGGTGTCACAGTCGATTCTAGACGCCCGGCCTGCACCACGAAGCCATCGTCGAAATCGGTGGGGACATGAACGGACACGGCGTTTGCCAATTCGATCTGGGGGGTATAGGAGGGAAAGCATGGCTCCGGAACGATCGCTTCGTCACCCGGGTCCAGTAGTGCTCGAAGACCGGCGGTCAGCCCTCCCATCCCGCCGTGGGTGACGATGATGTTGGATTGATCCAAATCAAGCCCTCTATCCCTGAGCAGGTATTCCTGGAGGGCCGTTACAAGTTCATCGTCACCGCGGGTGGGCGTATAGTGGGTCGCACCGTTTTCGGCGTCGACCAGTGCGGCACGGCAGATCGGCGGAGGGGTGTGAAAGTCCGGCTCGCCGATTCCCAGGGAAATGACTTCCCTGTACCGAGCGGCCCGAAGGGACATTTCCCTGATGACGCTGGGAACGATCTGTCGGACATTTTTTGAAATTTTTTCTTTCATGTTCAAGTCCTTTTCGAGTGCAGTTTGGGAATATGTTTTCACAGGTTATTGAAAAGCTGATAGCACCGGAGGAGTGGGGAAGTCAACCATTTGCGGGAAGCAGCCTTTATTCTACTTGAGGTAAATCGTTGTCAGTGGAGCGAAAGCGGAACGGTTGTCGTTGTCGTAATCGGGAGGTTTTGATGTGAACTATCGGCGTTGGTACCGGCGTCCAAACGGGCTGCCTTCAAAAGGGTGGCAGACCGATCTGGGAAATGATAAAATTCAAAAGCATAAGAACAATACTTGAAAATGGGAGACTTGGCATGGAAATTTTCGATTATCTTGACCAAAACGGGATCAGCTATGAACGCTGCGACCACCCCGCGGTTTTTACATGCGAAGAGGCCGAGCGTATTGTACCGCCGCTTCCCGGAGCAAAGGTCAAGAATCTTTTCGTCACCGATAAAAAGGGCCGCCGGCACTTCCTCGTGATGGTGGGCTATGAGACTGCGGTTGATTTGAAGGCCCTGGGAGGCCTTCTGGGGGCAGGAGGGCTCCGGATGGCTTCGGCGAAAAGACTCCAAGCGCGGCTCGGGGTGACGCCCGGTTCCGTCACCCCTCTTGCTGTGGTCAACGATAGCGAAGGGGCGGTTCAGGTGGTGGTTGATAATAAAATCTGGGGGGCGCATGCCGTCCTGTGTCATCCGCTGGTAAACACTTCGACACTGGTGGTGCCGAATGAGGACTTCCGGCATTTTCTGGATGTCGTCGGTCATCCCGCACGGGTCCTATCGGTGCCTTCAAGGCTTACGGGAGAAAACCATGGAACTTAAAATAACTCATGTCACGAGCGAAGTATTCGAGTGGGACCGTCCTGCCATATGGAACGGGAGCCATTTCTACGACAAGGGGAGGCTGCATAAGGTCACGGTATATACCGACCAGGGAATAGTCGGGAGCGGTTGGAACGGAGGCACGGCTTCGACCAGGCCGTTCGGCTTGATGCCCCGGTTCGTCGATTATTACAGGCCGTTGATGATCGGTAGGAACCCCCTCGAAACGCGCAGTCTCCTGATTGATCTTTGGGAGCGCCAAATAAAGATCCTGGGACCTGCCGGTCTCCATACCCAGGCACTCGCAGCGCTCTTGGCCGCCTGCGCGGACATCAAGGGTAAAGCGGCGGGTCTTCCACTTTATAAAATGCTTGGAGGCGCCAGGGAAAGAGTGCGTGCGTATATCGCCGGAGGTTATTATGCAGAAGGTAAAGATCTTTCCAAGTTGAAGGATGAAATGATTTACAATGTCCAGCAACTGCATGCAACTGCGGTGAAGATGAAGATTGGAGACCCAACGGTCGGTGTTTCGGGGGACCTGGAGCGGATCGCCGCTGTTCGCGAGGCTATAGGGCCTGATGTGTTTCTTCTTACAGACGCCAATTGCGCTTGCGATCGAGAAACCGCCATGGAGTTTGCAGAGGCTATGTCTGACTATGATGTTTACTGGTTCGAGGAACCGCTTCCGATTTACGATTTTGACGGGTATGAGGCGCTGGCTTCCCATTCGCCGGTTAAGATAGCTACCGGAGAGAATTATTATCTTTTCTCGGATTTCGAAACGTTGCTTGAGCACAAAGGCGCCTCCGTGCTCAATGTCGATGTGGCGATTTGCCCGGGTTACGATGTCGCGGAAGACGTTGCACGCGGGGCTTTGAATCGAGGCGTTTCAATCGCCCCCCACGGCTGCCAGGAGCTTCAGCTCCCGTTGGTGGCGGGTGTCGCGAACGGAGAACTGCTGGAATATTATCCACCCGAGGTGGATCCTTTACGGGGAGAAATGTTTCAACCTTCGCTGGTTTTGGCCTCGGACGGGTTTGTCGATGTTCCTTCGGCACCCGGGATAGGTTTTGACCTTAATATGGACCTTCTGAACAGATATCGGGTGGCGTGATGGAATCTCTTGAAGCATGGTATTCTCGGGTCGAGGACGCTGCGGGCCTACTCCGTGGCAATGCGCATATGACCCCGGTTATGACGTCGAGCACTCTGGATCGGCTCGTGGGTGGGAAAGTGTATTTAAAATGCGAGAATTTCCAGCGCATGGGGGCCTTCAAGTTCCGCGGCGCCTTCAATGCGATGTCTCGCTTGAGCGAAGAGGCGAGGCGAAAAGGAGTCATCACGCATTCGTCGGGAAACCATGCTCAGGCTGTAGCGCTCGTCGGGCGGCTGCTGGGCATTCATACCGTAATAGTAATGCCGGATAACGCTCCCGCCATCAAGCGCGCGGCTACCGAAGGCTACGGCGCAGAGGTCGTCGAATACGATCCGGAAAAAGGCGACCGACAGGAAATATCGATGCGCCTTGCAGAAAAACACGGTTATCACCTGGTGCCGCCGTTTGACGACCAAGACATAATAGCCGGTCAGGGTACGGCGGCGCTCGAGCTTTGCAAGGAAGTCGGCGGGCTTGATGTCGTGCTTTGTCCGTGCGGGGGAGGTGGGCTTTTGAGCGGCACTGCGGTGGCCGTGAAAGGGTCATGCCCGGGATGCCTGGTGGTTGGCGTGGAGCCTGAACTCGCAAATGACGCCTGCCTGTCTTTTCAAACCGGAACGCTTCACACCATTCGAAACCCCCCTACTATTGCGGATGGCACCAGGACGCCGTCGCTCGGGAAACTGACTTTTCCCATGGTACTTGAGTTCGTGGATGACATGAAATCGGTCTCCGAGAATGCGATCCGGGAGGCGGTAAGATTTTTGTTTTATCGGATGAAACTTGTTGTTGAGCCCTCCGGGGTTTTGGGCCTTGCGGCCCTTCTTGAAGGAAAGGTCAAGGGGCACGGGCGCGTTGGGGTGATTTTGAGCGGGGGAAATATCGACGGAGCGACGATGGCGGACATCCTGAATGAGCAGTAGTCGGCGGCGTTGGTATCGGCGTCGGAATCGGCTGTATTTAATGTAGTGCATTTTTTCCGCCAGCTAATAGCTAATGGCTAATAGCTAAAGGCTTCCGGTTTCCGGCTGCGCAGCGGAACCCCCACCACGGCCTTTATTTACACGAAGGTTGGTCATTGTCAGCGGAGCGAAGCGAAGCGGTTGTCGTTGTCGTAATCGGGAGGTTTCGATGTGAACTATCGGGGTCGGTATCGGGATCGGCTGTTTTTTAGGTAATGCTTTCCGTTTCCGGCTTGCTAAATGCTAATAGCTAACAGCTAATCGCTTTTTTTAATAATTTTTATCGAATAGGAGGTAATTCGTGGGTGCTGTTGAAATTCCGGAGGGATTTGTGGTGCGGAATTTTGAGGTTCCGGATGTGCCTGGCGTCAGGGAATTTGTCTCCAGCTGTCCTCCGCTGGAGGTCCACACCGAATTTACCTATTGGGTCCTGGCATCGTACTTTTCAAATCTTTGTTTCGTAGCAGAAACGGAACATGGGACGGCCGGGTTCGTAAGCGCCGTTTCAAACCGGGATCGGTGTTATTTATGGCAGATATGCGTTGCACCGCCGTATCGCGGTGGTCCCCTCGGTGAGGCGTTGATAGCCGCGGTGGTTAGGAAGGCTTCCTCTTCCGGCTGCGGGTGCCTGCAGTTTTCCATTGATCCGGGAAACAAACCCAGCAATGGCCTGTTTTCCCGTTTTGCCGCGAAGAGAGGATTTGAAATGCGCGGCGTGGGAAAGGTGGGGTGTGAGATCGTCTATGAGTGGGTTTTCGAGCAGGACGGAAGGCGCATGGAACCCTCTCTCTCCGGTTATTTTCCCGGTGCCTTGGGGATGATTCTCCAAGCACATGCAAGGTATTATCATGAAGTCTGGGGTTTCGATTCGTCGTTCGAGATTCAGGAAGGCAGAGAACTGGCCGAATTTTTTATGCGTTATACTGAAGGCCGCGATTTTCTCAGCCTTGCCCTGGTAGGAAATGAGTTCGCCGGGTCGATAGCCGTCGACGGGTCATGCGAGAGCCCTGAAGGCGCTCGGCTGCGATGGTTTATTGTAAAGGCGGACTTTCAAGGCCGGGGTATCGGGAATGCGCTGATGAACGATGCGATGGTTTTTTGCCGGAAGGCGGGTCATGCAAAAGTTCATCTCTGGACTTTTGAAGGCCTGGACGCCGCCAGGCATTTATATGAAAAAGCAGGTTTTCTGCTTGCCGAAGAAAGGCCTGTTCGGCAATGGGGACTTGAGCGGGTAAATGAGCAGAAGTTTTGTTTTGAGGGAAAGCGTGGATGAAAAAAAGGTTGGTGCCGGGAATGTTATAAGACGTGAAGAAGACCGGGCGTTCGCCGCATCGCTTGACTTTTTGGCCAGTAAGGCCCGGAGCCGCCTGGAGACGGTGAAATACCTTTCGCGAAAGGGTTTTTCCGGTCGTGCAGCCGCCGATGCGGTCGGGAAGCTTGAGCATTACGGCTATTTGAACGACGAGGAATATGCGCGGATGGTCGTGGATTCCCGGGTTAGGCTCAATCCCCGCGGGGTTCCGGCTTTACGAGGAGAGCTGTCCTCCAAGGGTGTCGATGAGCGGACGATTGACAAGGCTGTTCAAGGTATCGATGAACGTGAGTGCGCCCGACTGGCGGTGGAAAGAGGACTTTATCGGTGGCGTGGGGATGACAGGAGAAGTTTTTTCCGGAAAGTCATGGCCTTTCTCGGGCGGAGAGGATTTCCCTACGATGTTGCGTCCGAAGTTTGCAATGAAGCCTGGGAGTCGGTGTGCGGGAATTCCGAGGAGGGTTGATGGGATTGCGTCCCGGCCTTATTATGTCGGCGTCGGTATCGGTATCGGCTGTTTTTCAGGTAGTGCTTTTGGATTCCGAATAACTAATAGCTAATAGCTAATGGCTAACGGCTGCAGGGTAGCACCTTCCGATGCCGGCCGCGCCGGGGGTTCCGCTGCGGGAGCCTCATATTTCGTAGTCTTCCACGAGGAAGACATGCAATATCGTGTGGGAGCGGTTTTCAACCGCGATAAAGGAATCGGCACCGACGGGGATTGGAGCGCAAGCTTTGGTTCTTTCACCGAAGCCACTCACATGGCGCCCCTTCTCCGTGATGAATCTCCCGCATCGAAACTCCCTCCACAGCCTTTATTCGGCTTGAGGTGAGGTCGTTGTCAGCGGAGCGAAGCGAATCGGTTGTCGTTGTCGTAATCGATCTCCCCTCGGGGTCGGGGTCGGCGTCGGTATCGGTATCGGCTGTTTTTCCGGTAGCGGTTTTGGATTCCGAATAGCTAATAGCTAATGGCTAACGGCTGCAGGGTAGCACCTTCCGATTCCGGCCGCGCCGGGGGTTCCGCTGCGGGAGCTTCATATTTCGTAGTTCTCCCCGAGGGAGACTCGCTGTTTACTATGGGAGCGGTTTTTAACCGCGATAAGGATCAACCACCGGAGGTGATTCAGATGCAAGCTTTGGCTCTTTCACCGAAGCCACTCACATGGCGCACCTTCTCGGTGATGAATCTCCCGCATCGAAACCCCCTCCGCAGCCTTTATTCTTCTTGAGGTGAGGTCGTTGTCAGCGGAGCGAAGCGAAGCGGTTGTCGTTGTCGTAATCGATATGCTTCTTCCCTTGGCGTCGGTATCGGTATCGGCTGTTTTTCCGGTAGCGGTT
>JAWOBE010000099.1:0-9912 GCA_046498185.1 Desulfatiglandaceae bacterium
ATTTCCTTATAATAACCCACGTCTTCAAATGCCCATACCAGGGTTTCCGATTTCATAAAGTTAAAGCGAATCGGCATTTGGAAGTTGACATATTCCTTAGGGAGCTTGCCCTCCATCACTTCCCTCAATATAATCGACCGGGCTATTTTCCGCATTGCCTGGTATTGATCCAGATCTGTACCGCTGAATTCAGAGGATTCGACAAATTGGTCAATAATGCTTTCCTCTTCTTTACTTAAGATATTATCTTCCAGAAAATCTTCCACTACCAAAAATAATGCATATGATAATAGTTCTTTCAGGGTTTGCTGATCCGTTATAGTTTGTGTTAAGTCGTTGATTTTTTCCTGATTTTTGATTCTTTCAGCTATTGCTTTGGCTTTTGATGTATCCAGCTCCCAGGAAACGATATGCCCCTGGTCGGTTTTTTTTCCTGAGGAGATCGCAGACCTCATGGCGGAATCGTTTACCGAGCCGGAACCGGAAATACCTGAAGCCGAGCCGGACTATCAGGATTATGAATTCAAGGAGCCAGAGCATCTCGAGGCCGCTGAAGGCAACTCACTGGAAGAGCAGATTGGCGAAGCTAAGGAAAAGCGCGACAACCTCAAGGCGGAATTGATTCGGGTCAAGCAGAAGCTAGACGATCTGGGGAGCGATGTCGAGGCCCTCAAGCAGAAGCACAAAATGGAAATCAAGGCCATCAGCCAGCAATGGGAGGGCACCAAGCGGGAATTGCAGCTCCACCTCAACCCCCTCAAGGCGGAACACAGAGAAGCCCTCAAGCGGCTCAAGGAAAAGCAGAAGATTAAACGACGAACTTATAAGGCTGAGATTAAGTCCTTGGAAAAGGCGATCCCCGAAGCAGAAACCGCGGTCAAGCTGCTCACCAACAAGGGCAAGCTGGAGCTGATCCTGGAGGACCCGGAGCTGATTGGCACTCTAAAAGAGCGATGGATCGCGGCCGAGGCGGCCAAGCGCCTGGATTACCCCATCTTCATGGCCGTGAGCGAGCGCGGCGGCAAAAACAACTCCGGCGATTACGAATACAAGGTGGATGAAGACGGTAGCCTGGTGGAGTTTCCTGAGGGCCACCCACAGGAGGGCCAGCTCGTGGTGGACCAGGACCTGGTCAATTACGACCTGACTGCGGCGGATCTGGCCGATGCGGGCAAAATACCGGAGGAAAAGCTTGGCGCGGCTGAGGCCTTTGTTCGTTTTGCCCAAGAGCAGGGATTTGATTTCTGGGAGGTCGGATGATGGCAGTTTGTAATGCGATCATGCTTTCAGAAGTGCGTTCTGGTTTTAGAATTGATTCTGAGTTTTACAAAGAAGAATACATTGAGAAAGATTACCTTCTTTCAAGAATTAACACCGTACCGCTATGGCGTATTTCCAAAATAACTGACGGAGAACATGGATCGGTAACATTTGTTCAAAATGGAATTAAATATTTAACCGCAGAACACATCAAACAGGGTTACGTAGATTTTAATGGAGTTCGATTTATTAGCAAAGAAGTTGATCAGCGCAATGCCCGTGCGAGGGTGAATAAAGGAGATATACTCGTATCGATAAAAGGTACTCTCGGGGAGATAGCCCTTGCTGAACAATTTCTTTTACCTGCAAATATGAATCGAGATGTAGCAGTCATTAAGCTTTATTCCAATTCTCCGAGTGGCGCATATATTACGCCATTCTTAAGATCAGATTTTGGTGCATACCAATTATCCCGAGAAGGTTCTGGCGGTGTCCAACAAATGATAACCTTGGAGAGACTAAAATGTGTTCTCATTCCAATTCTTGATAACAAATTACAAAACGAAATCGAATCACTTCATCTTAATGGCTTATCTGTAAGGCAGAAGTCAGTTGCTCTATACAGCAAAGCCCAACACCTCCTCGAATCCGAGCTTGGCCTGGACAAGCTGAAGTTCAAAAAACCAATGGGTTACACAGCTCGGTTCAGCGAGGTGGAGCAGTCGCGGCGGCTTGACGCCCAGCATTTTCAGCCCAGGTTTGACCAGATCATTGACCAGCTATCAAATTATGATACAGAGCGAGTCCGGGATATCCGATTGTACAATCGACGCGGTGTTCAGCCGGTCTATTTCGATGATGGCCCGGTTTCTGTTGTCAACAGCCAGCACATAGGCCAGCAACATATAGACTATGAAAGTCTACAAAAGACAAGTAAAATTGCCTTTTTAAACACACCTGATGGGCATATTAAAATTAATGATTTGCTTATCTACACAACAGGTGCTTATATCGGCCGGACAAATGTCTACCTCAGCGACCAGCTGGCTCTGGCGAGTAATCACGTCAACATCCTGCGCTTAAATTCAGGCATCGACGCCGCCTACATGGCCCTTGTGTTACAGTCGGTCATCGGTCAGTTTCAAACCCAAAAACATTTGCGCGGAAGCGCCCAGGCGGAGCTTTATCCGACTGATATCGATAGGTTTATCGTCCCCTTGCTTGATTCGAAAAAACAGTCAGCCATCGGTGACTTGGTGCGGAGCAGCCTCGAAAAACAGCAGGAATCTAAGCGCTTGCTTGAACAAGCCAAAACCCGTGTAGAGCGACTCATCGAAGAGGCGGCTGCTGGAAGATGAGAGAGGAAGAAAGAAAATTATAGATGCTAATACCCCGCCCAACACCCATCTATCGCCTCCTGCATATCGACAACCTTGCGGTGATCCTGGACTGCGGCGGGATGCATGCACCCAACCACCCCCCTGAAGGCGCATGCGATTATCGGGCGATACACAATGTAGATATCCAGAAGATCCGCCGGCAGCGTCCCATTGCCTGCGGGTTGGGAGGCACGGTGCACGATTATGTGGCCTTTTATTTTGGGCCACGCTCGCCCATGCTCCTTCAATTACACACGGGTAGAGTGGAAGGTTACGGTGAAGGCCAAGGACCTTTGATTTATGCCGTTTCCACGGTCGAACGTGTTACTCATGCAGGGCTCGGTTTTGTCTTTTCCGACGGCCACGGCATCGCCGCTTTTACCCAGTGGTTCGCAGATCTCAATGACTTGGATAAGGTCGATTGGGGTATGGTTTATGCCGAGTACTGGGCTGACACCGTGGACGATATGGACCGCCAGCGACGCAAACAGGCCGAATTTTTAGTGCATCGATTCTGCCCTTGGGATGTGGTTGAGCGGATCGCTGTATTGAATAATGCCGTTAAGCAAAAGGTTGAGCACATTTTGCATCGAGAAGAAATCTCCAGGCCGGTGGAAGTGCGCCCGCAATGGTACTACTAACCGAGAGGGGAAAGAAAAATGATTGAACCAACCCGCGGAAATATCCTCACAGACGATGCAGAGGCCCTGGTCAACACGGTCAATTGTGTCGGTGTGATGGGCAAGGGGATCGCCTTGCAATTCAAGAAAGCATTTCCGGAAAATTGCAAGGCATATGAGAGCGCCTGCCGGCGGAAGGAAGTTCAGCCCGGTCGCATGTTCGTGTTTGAAACCGGCCAGATGTTCAATCCGCGCTATATCATCAACTTCCCCACCAAGCGGCACTGGCGCGGCAAAAGTCGTTACGAGGATATTGAAAGCGGCTTGCGGGCCTTGGTGAGGGAGGTGCGAGAACGAAAGATCCGCTCCATTGCCATTCCACCATTGGGTTCCGGTTTGGGCGGACTGCAGTGGAGCCGGGTCAAAGCCATGATCGAGGCAGCGTTTGAAGAGATGCCGGACGTTCGGGTGAAGCTTTACGAACCTAAAGGCAGCCCGGATGCCAAGGATATGCCCGTGGGCACCGCCAAACCCAAGATGACGGTGGCCCGGGCCTTGCTCATCAAGCTGATGAAACAGTATGCGCGATTCGCATACCGGCTAACGCTATTGGAGATACAAAAGCTCGCCTATTTTTTGCAGGAGTCGGGCACGGACCTGAAGCTGAGGTACGTTAAGCATTTGTACGGACCGTATGCTCATAACCTGAATAAAGTACTGGAAATTTTAGAGGGGCACCATATTCAGGGATACGGGGACACACAGAAACCGGATGTGGAAATTACCCTGCTACCGGATGCCGACAAAGCTGCCGACCGTTTCCTCGACAAAGATCCAAAAGCGGCATGGCATCTTGAGAGGGTAGCTGATTTAGTGGATGGATTTGAGACGCCCTATGGCATGGAACTTCTGGCGTCTGTTCATTGGACGGCAGTCCACGACGGTGAAACCTGCGATGCGGAAAGCGCCGTTGCGGCCATGGCTCGCTGGAACGATCGCAAACGGCGTTTGTTTAAGCCCGCCCACATCCAGATGGCCTGGGAGAGGCTCCAGGCCGAGGGATGGGTGAAGCAGTAAAAAGAAGCAAGGAGATAAAACAATGAAGTTATCCCAAGAAGATGGGGAACTGCTTGAAGATCTGTGCCAACAGAACAGCGTAAATCTAGTTAAAGTGCGCAAATTGCTTGAGACGGTTTATGATTATGAATTCAAGGAGCGGCGTACTGGAGTCTATGATGCCCTGCGGGATATTTTGAAAAGCCATTCAGCGGCTGAGTAGGGGGACACATGCTGCCTGATGAAATCGTGGAACACATCCGAGTTCTGGACCGGTGGATTGAGCAATTGGGACAAACGTCTAAGCCTCTGCCTGGCTTGTCCGTCGAGGAGCGCAAACAGCTACAGGCCGTAAATAAGGCGATCGAGCAGCTTCAACGCACCGGTGTGCCTGTGCCAAAGGAGCTGCGTAGCCTGAAGCTGGAGCTTTCCGCCAAGGATGTTGCAGGTTTTCAGGATCAGGAAACGGGAGAACACCTGAAAGAGGTTGAAGAATTGATCCATGGACTTGGGAAAACCATCAGGGCCGCCAGGTTGGTTCAAAATAAGCTAAAACCAACAAGACAGGGTGGAGGCCCCAAAAGATATTTTGGGGTCAAATTGGTAGACCTAATACGAGCTGGGTTGGTGACCACAGATGATCGCTTAGAGCTGCAATGGATGAAGGACGGCTCGGTAATCAAGGGAAAACTGACTGCTGACGGCAGGGTGATGGTCAAAACTTCGGAAGGATGGCAGTCATATGCGTCTTTGTCCACCGCTGCGTCACGCTCAGCCGGCCGATCTTTGAATGGCTGGGACCATTGGCGAAGGATCAATCAGGACGGCACGGCTACAACCCTTGCGGATATTCGGGCGCAGCACCTAAACGAGGAGGCAAACGGATGAAATTCCGCAAGCTGACCATCGAGAATTACAAGTCCTTCCAGTTCGCCACGGAAATCCGCTTCCCGGTAGGTGAAGACGGCCGGAGTATTTTTTTGATCGGCGGCATGAATGGCGCGGGCAAGACCTCCATCATGGAGGCGGTCAATTATTGCCTGTACGGGGCCAAGGCTGATGAAATTTTCCGGAACATCAACCGCCGGGAAAAGGCCCGAGGCAACGCTGTTGTATCTTTCGAACTGGTCATGGAGATGGATGACTTATCGGAACTGGTGGTCAAGCGATCCTGGAGCGCGGGCGTGGCTGACGATCCTCAGGCCCGAGACTTGGCCGAGCGGCTGGTGGTGGTGCGCGACGGCAAACGGGTGTCGGTTCAGAATCAAGAGATCTGGCAGGATTTTATCCGCTCCATGATTCCGCCAAGCATCACCCAGTTTTTTTTCTTTGACGGGGAGAAGATCCAGTCTATTGCCGCCGACGATCATTCGGAGGTGCGGCTGAAATCGTCTCTGGAAGCCGCCCTTGGAATCCAATACATCAACCGACTGGCAGCCGACATCCTTTATATCAAGAATGAAGAGCGCAAAGGGTTTGTGGAGATTTCAGACGAAGATCTGGATTTCAAGCAGAGCGAGTTGAAAAAGGAGCGCAGTAAGCTGCTCCGCCTGCAAAAGGAACGCGAACGTGTGCAGGAGGAATTAGTGAGATTCAAGCAGCAGCTCGAAGAGGCGAAGCAGCGATTTGCCGCGGCATTTCATTCGGAACCTGAAACGCGGGAAACCATGCGCGCCAATGAAAAAAAACGCATTCAGGCGGCCAATCGGCTCGCTCAAGTGGAAAGCGAGATCCGTACTCTGTGCGAAAAGAACCTGCCATTTGCCGTAGCGGGTAGGCTGTTCGATTCCATGCGGCGTCAAATCGAGGCCGAGCGTGAGTCCGCAGGCAGCGAGGCGATCAAGGAAAATGCAGCCTCTCTGGCCAAACGGATCGTGCGTGTGGTGGAGGAGCCGGAACCGATTTACCGGGAGACGCTTTCGGCTGAAAAGATGGCCGAGCTGGAGCGGCGCATTTTTCGGCTGCTCAGGGAGGGTGATCCCAAGGGGGAACTGGTACGGATTCTGGACCTTTCCGACCGCGATGCAGCGCGGGTGTTGAACAAGATGGAATCCCTGGAAAGCGGTGATGTGTTCCTGCTGAAACCGTTGCTGGAGGAGAAACGGGAGCTTCTCTCTCAGATCCGAAGACTCGAGAGCTTAACCCAGGCGAGCTTGCTGACCGAATCCGAGCAGGAGCTATATGAACAACTCCAGGAGGAAATGGAAGGCTGCTCTACTCAAATCGGGCGCAAATCGGAGCAGTTACGCTTGCTGGAAGAGGAGATCCTCGCGGTTGAAAAGCGTATCAGCAACATTGAGGTGGAGATCGAAAAGCTCTATGAAAAACATCATGTCTCTAAGGAACGGGCTGAGTTCATACAGGAGTGCGATGCCATTGCGGGGGTGCTCAATCAATTCGTGGTGCGACTACGCAAAAACAAGGTCCACCTCCTGCAGGAGAAGACCTTTGAAATGTACCGTTTGCTCTCTAGTCGTAGCGGCTTGATTAAAGACATCATCATTGATGACAAGACCTATGAGGTAAGCATATCCGACCGAAATGGCCATGAAATCAAGAAATCAGGGCTTTCCGCCGGGGAAAAGGAGGTGTTTGCGGTCTCCTTGTTGTGGGGGCTGGCCCAGACCAGCCAGCTGAGCCTGCCTATCGTCATCGATACGCCCCTGTCACGGCTTGACAGCACCCACCGAGACAACATCGTCAACAACTATTTCCCCAATGCCGGGGAGCAGGTGATCATCCTTTCCACCGACACAGAGATCGATAAAGAATACTACCGGGTGTTAAAAACTCGGCTGAGTGGGGCTGGGAGCCTGGTTTTTGACCAAACGCGCGAATTGACGACGTTCAAGGAAGGATATTTCTGGGAGAATTAGACCATGGCCGACCGACTGTATACATCCAATGAGGCGGACGAGGTGCTCAGCGCCCTGCGTTTCGAAACCAAACTGGAAAAGGCGACCCTAGCCCGTATAGCTTTTGCTCTGTCGTTGATCAACGATGGGGCGGATGTGGCCCAGAGCACCGGTTTTACCGGCGCGGAGATGAAGCGCCCCACATTTGTGGGAGAAGACGAGGGCTTCATGCGGGCGTTGATATGCCACGTCTACGGGAAAAGCGATATCGATGAAGATGGTTTTTTCTCAAACCGTTCCATTGTGAAAAACCATATCGACAGCGGGGCCGCTCTCCTGAGCAGGCTGTACCAGGAATGCGGACGTGACGCGGATAGCCTCCTGATGCGACTAATGGACGAAGTGGAGTTTGGAGGACGGCGTGAAACGGCTGGCCATGGGCTGGATATCTTCATCGGCCGTACCCTGCTACAGCAGGAGGACCTGATCATAGAGATCAACAATACCGCCAAGCATGCCAACTCGCACCTGGCCATTATGGGCAAACCGGGCACGGGAAAGACCCAGTTTGTATTAAAAATCCTGACGGATATACGCCAGCAGTCCAATTACCAGACCAATTTCATCTACTTCGACTATAAGGGTGATGTGGTGGACAATGAACCATTCTTAGAAGCCGCCAAGGTCCATCCTTTCCGGCTGCTCCAGGAAGGGGAAAGTCTACCCATCAATCCTTTTGTCTTACCGGCCTATGATGAGCAGACGGTCAATGTATCGGCCCGGGAAAAGGCGGAGAGCTTTGCCTCCATTAATAGCAAACTGGGTGTGGTCCAAAAGGGCACATTGACCGAGGCGATCCGCGCCTCCTATGCACAGCGGGCTGACTCAGCTGCTCCATATCCGGATTTCCACGATGTGTACCGCATGGTGGCTGCAATGTATGAAGACGACAATAGAAGAGATGACAGCCTCATCGAAGTGCTACGTGATCTCTCAGATTTCGATCTCTTTTGGCGGCATGGAAGCGATGTAGCCCCCATCGACCGGCTTTCCAATCGAACACTGCTGATTGATGTGCACGCCATGCCGGTACTAAAAGAACTGGTGGCTTATCTTGTGATCGAACGGCTTTATAAGGAAATGGCGCTGCTGCCCGACAGCCCGATACGTGACGGCCGCCGCACCATACGGTCCATTCTGGTCATAGACGAAGCCCATAACTATTTAAGCCAGCGCAATATTTTTTTACAGCGCATCATCCGTGAGGGCCGCTCTAAAGGTATTGTGGTTTTTTTCGCCAGCCAATCCCCCAACGATTACCAGCAGAAGTTTTTCAATTTCCAAGAGCTGCTTGAGTTTGCTTTCATTTTTCAATGTGAAGGCGTTTCGGCCGCATCGGTACAGGATATTCTGGGCTGCAGCAACAAAACCGCCAAAGACCTGCAGACTGAAATCGCGCGTCTGGAACCCTGGCAGGTTGTGGCCCGTAGTCCTGAGAAAACGGAAGAGTTTGTAAAATTCACGGCAGAAGCGTTTTACAAGAATTATTGATGTGTAACACAGAGGTCATTTTATCATGGATTTATTGGATGATCTGGAGAAACGTGTAAGTCAAATTATTTCGGAACTTACAGATATCATCCAGAATCTGGAGAATGATATAGTTGATTCTAGAAAAGCGATTGCTTTCAGCCAGGTTAAGGAAATTGAAGCGTCTATCAAGCGGATGAAAAAGCAGAATCTTCCTATTCCAGTGGAACTTCAAGAATTGAAAATAAAGTTGTTTTCAAAACAGGAGAGCCATCAAAAGCGAATTACGCTCTATCAGAGGATCCAGAAAGGCATCGGTGAGCTACAAAATCGACCGAAAATCGGAGTGCCCAGAAGTGGACAATTTAATCATTCCAATGGCGTCGTTTCACTCCAAAGGAAGCCCTTCAATTATAAAAAACCACTAGGAAGTAAAGGATACAGCAACTTGGAAGATTATTTAATTCCAGTTATCAAATTGATGTGGAATGGATTAAATCACACAGAAGCATTCCGGAAAATTGCTCAGCGATTAGATGTGAGATATACTACTGTCAGCGCACAGTGCACAAAAGCGCTTAATTTGACCACAGATGAGTTTGTTCATCAGGTGAATTCCAAGGAAATTGTTTTTTTGCTTAAAAAAAAGTATTCAAAACAATATAACAAAATTGAGGCTGAGTTACTATTATGATGTATAGTTTCATTAAATATAGTATTAATGACGAAAATAATTTCACTTACATAATGTACCATGTTCTATAGTTTTATATGTACGTATTTTTTTAGTGTTGCTATATGTCTGAATGTTTTAACTATATTGGTGGTGTGGATGGCTGTAAGGCGGGCTGGTTTGCTGTTGTCCTTTCTGAAGGCGAAGCATGGCACCGAGGCGGTTGTTTCTGAAAACCTAGACTTCAACTGTGGTTGCGGAGAATTCTATATGGCTCAAGTCTTTTTAATGCTCAATGGAGATTGCGTTGAAACGGCGCGCTTGCCTGACCCGAGTGAGCAGTTGCTCCCCGGCATACGATGGGGACGGTTCCAGGACTTCTTCACTCCCGCCTTCTGGTACACGCAGGTCCTTATGGCTGAACACCGAGGTTTTCCTGAGAAACCTCGGCTGGGCAATACACTCGCGGAGGAAGTGGCCGCATGCCTTCTTGGCGGCTACGGAATGCGAGCCGAACTTGGCTTGCTAGCGTTTCGGAG
>JAWOBE010000117.1:0-5248 GCA_046498185.1 Desulfatiglandaceae bacterium
AGGAAACTCATCGGCATAGCGCCTGCGGCGCGTGTTGGTGGGGCCGCGGGGCGGCCGTGTTAGTGGTGCCGCTACGCGGCAGTGTTAGTGTTAGTGTTGGTGGTGCCTGCGGCGGTGTTGGTGGCACCGCTGCGCGGTGGTGTAAGTGGTAAACCACAGCTGCCCTCGGGCCGAGGGGTCTCCGATGAGAGGATTGAGCTTCCCCGTAGGTCGGGTTTCCATACCCGGGCCAGTGGCTAGTGGCGCCTGCGGCGCGTGTTGGTGGGGCCGCGGGGCGGCCGTGTTAGTGGTGCCGCTACGCGGCAGTGTTAGTGTTGGTGGTGCCTGCGGCGGTGATGGTGGCACCGCTGCGCGGTGGTGGAAGTGGTGAACCACCGGTGCCCTTGAATTCGAGGGGTTCACTGATGAGAGATTTTACCGATTTCGATAAGTTGGCCGCAAAAAGGCACAAGAGACACAAAAAAATAGTTAATATAATCTTTTAATTTTTGCGATTTATGTGCATCTTGTGGCTATCCTTAAGTTTTGTATTTTAGTCAGGGTTTTTCTTGTTTTGTGTTTTTTGTCTTGTTGATCCTGTAGATCCTGTCAGGCTCTAATTTGCAGTTTGGTGCGGAAATTACACGTTCTCACAACAATCCTTTGCGCTTCAGGATCCCCAGATAATCCTCATATCTCAGAGGACATGCAACCAAATCGTTGAAGTCTTTCTCGGACAGTTTTAACTGACCGCGAATTTTATTCACAATCTTGTTGGGCAAATCGCCTTTCCCGTGGGAATAATGAACCCTGAGAATTTTTTTACCATCAACGGTCAACCATCCGTACTGGTGCCCAGTCGAGCGAATCTCAAGGGACAATTTATTGAATATCCTCTCGATATTAACTTTTTTCATGGATCGTTATCACGGAATCAAGAAATTCCAGCCATTTTTCGGGCAAAACACCCAGATTGTTCCGCTGTTCTCTTAGATCTTCATACAGCGTAATAATCTCATCGCACAGACCATTGATGGCCTCAAATTCGGTGTCGCCGCAGGCAAAGGCTTCAATGTCATCGAGGGAGGCAATGACAGTGTCTTCATCTTTTTCAATGGTAATGTAAATCGGTTGGTTTAGTTTATACCCATGCCTTTTTAAAGAATTAACGGGCACAATTCGGCAACGGCTTTCAACGGCTTTGATTAGATTTTTCGAGAAGTCTTGGTACTGTTCACTGGTTAAAAATTCAAGGCCCACATCCACACCTCCTGATCAGCATTTGCGTCCTGCCGCATTCCAAATTACCTCTATACGGATGGCAAATTCAAATTATAATATTAGCCCCTTGCCGCTGGACAGTAAAGGGATTTCATCCCCGACACGTTATCGTTGTCGTAATCGGCTTTCTGGAGTGTCGAAACGCAGTTTTGACCTTGCCCGCACGGCGCGTGTAAGTATTGGCGGCGCCTGCGGCGCGGGGGTTATAATTCTAGACAGGATTGACAGGATTGACAGGATTTATTTGAACCGCCCCGGTTAACTGCGCTATCGCTGTCACTCCGTGAAGTAAACGGGGCAGGCGAAGGGCGCCAAGGCGCCCCGGTTGAACACCCCAGAGGGGACCCCGGTTCAACGGGGTAAACAAAGAAAAGCAGGAAAAGCGTAGGGCGGATACTCATCGGTGAATGACGATGAGGATATCCGCCCGATAAAATAAACAAGTTGATTTTCTCGGACGAACATCCTCCTCTACACCTGTGCTGCCGCACAGCTGCCCTCGAATTCGAGGGTTCCCCGATGAGAGATTTGATCTTCCCCGTAGACACGTTATCGTTGTCAGCGAAGCGGTTGTCGTTGTCGTAATCGGCTTTTTGGAGTGTCGAAACGATGTTTTGACCTGGCCCGCACGGCCGGTATTGAGATCGGCGTCGGTATCGGTATCGGAATCGGTATCGGTATCGTCTGTTTTAAGATAGTGTTTTTAAGTCCGAACACCTAACCGCTAATGGCTAATGGCTAATAGCTAATAGCTAATACCTAACCGCTAACAGCTGATGCTTCCGGCTTGCCTGGTTTTCCTGCGCCGAGCCTTTGGAGGATACCATCTGTGATTCCGCGAATGCGGTCCGGGTCTTCCACTTTGCCTCCCTCGACTTCGCACACGTAGAAAATATCCACTATCTGGTCCGCGTGGGTCGCTATCTTGGCCACCCGGATGTCAAGGTGCAGGCTGAACAACGTGTCTGCGAGATCAAAGAGAATACCGGGCTTGTCGTCCGCAAACACTTCCAAAATGGTGAAAAAGTCCGACTGCCCGTTATCCACGACAACCCTCGCAGGCCGGGAAGGTATGTCTGCAAGCCTCGCGAGCAACCCTGACCGTTTTTTCGCGATTTTCCTCGACAATGCTAATTCTCCCGACGCCACCTTTGCCAGGTCCCTGGCGACTTTACGCCAGGTTTTATCATGGTCCAGTGCGTCTGGAAGCCGCCCGGTCCGGAAAATATCAAGCGCCGTGCCGTCTCCCCAGGTATAGGCCGACGCCGAAAGCACATCTACGTCGTTAAGCGCCAGGACTCCCGCTAAATCGGCGAAAAGTCCGGCCCTGTCCCCGGCGGCGAACACCACCTGCCAGGTATCGTCCAGCGGCTCCCCGTACGCGTCCATAAGCACATTCCTTCGGAGTTTTCCGGCTCCGGAAGTACGGAAGCGCCGGTGAAGCTCCAGGTGCCGGCAAATATCGACCGCCTTCACAGAAAGCAGGTAGCGAGGAGGCATGAGCTCAAAGGCCGCATCCACCTCTCCCGGCTCAAAACCGTCCACCAACCTTCTTTTTACCTCCGCCCTGGTCTGTTCGGCCACCTGATCCGCATCATGTCCGGCAAGCTCGCCCCGCTCCAGGATATGAAGCGCTTTAAAAAAAAGCTCTTCCACAAGTGCAGCCTTCCAGGGATTCCAGGCCCTGGAGCCGGTTGCAGCCGAGTCTGCCCACGTCAATAGATAGAGCATTTTCAAGCGGCGGATGCTTCCCACCATACGAGCGCACCGGACAACCACCTTCTCGTCCCCGAGATCCCGCCGTGTGGCAGTTTCGGCGAGAAGCAGGTGACGGCGGACAAGGAAAAGAACATCATCCGTCGTCTCATCGGCGCAATTCATACGGCCCAGCACCCGGCGTACAATATCCACACCCAATGCGGCGTGCCCAGGCCCCACTTTCCCCAAGTCGTGAAAAAGCGCCGCCAGCAACAAAGGCAGAGGGTCGTCGATTTCCGAATAGATCGTGCGCATAAGAAAATGGCTTCCATCGGCAGTCGACACGAGCACACGCAGGGTTTCTATCAGGTGCCGGCCCACAGGGAACATGTGATAGGCATCGAATTGAACCCTGTATTGAACATCTCCGAATTCGGGAATAAAGGTGGCCAGCAGCCCGGTTTCCATCATCTGTTCGAGCGCGTCTGAGGCATGCGGATGCATCAATATTTCCAGGAATTTTTTACCGGCCTCTGGGCTGTTGCGGAATCCTTCATCAATCAAACACAAAAATTCCCGGACCAGGCGGCGGGCTTCGACCGAAAGGGGGAACCCGCTTGCGGCCGAGTACCCGCAAATCTCGAGCAACAGCATGCGCCGGCACGGAATGCACGCGGCGGAAATGAAATGAAGGCATCCCCCCTCCACCGCAACGCCTTCCGGACGATTACAAACCATGCCGCGTTTCCCGGGCCCTGGGTTTTCCTTTAGATAACCCAGGGTGAAGGAGCGGTAAACGGCCCTGATGGAAGCCATCTCGGCATGGAGGTCACCCAGAAACCTTTCCACCGCACTTATGCCTCCCCTGTCTTTGTACCCCAAAAGAGAGGCGATACGGGCTTGCATGTTGAAATGGAGTCTGTCGTTCCTGCGCCCGGAAAGCAGGTGGAGAAAATTTCTGACGTTTAAAAGAAACCCGACACTGTCTAAAAGCTCGCGGTATTCCCGTTCGGACAAAACACCTGAAAACTCCAGATCCCTGGGGTCGCGAACAGGAAACAAGGCCTTCGAACACCATAGAAGCGCATGGTAGTCTCTCAGCCCTCCGGGGCCGTTCTTCAGGTTGGGCTCGATGAGCGTATCCGAATTATTGGAAGACTCCCCAGCGGAGAGGTTGCGTTGTCTGAACCATCGCACATAATCGGCGCTTTTTCTACGCAGGATCTTGTTCTCGAACCTTTCTTTCAAGGCCAGGTAGAGTTGGGAATCCCCGCACAAAAATCTCGCGTCCATCAAGGATGTAAGCACTTCATAGTCATTTGAAGCCAGAGACAAGCAGCCCTGCAAGGCTCGAAACGAGTAGCCCGGATCCAGACCGAGGTCCCAGAGGGGATATATTGTTTCCCCAGCAAGTCTCCTGGCTTCCCCCGGCACCTTCCGGTCGAACAGGATCAGAAGGTCTATGTCGGATTCCATACAGAGCTCCTTCCTGCCGTAGCCTCCGACCGCGATAAATGCAAAGCGCTCCCTTCGGCCGAAAAGCACGCTGCCGGCGGCGCTTTCCTGGACCGCCGTGCGGAAATATCGATCAACCATATCCGTATAAACCGCCGGGATCTCCCTGTCATGCCCGCCCCGGTCGAGCCGTTTGCAAAGCTCGTGTCTTGCCGCCTGCAGTTCTTCGGAAGCCAACCTGATGGTTTTCCTTGAGTCGAACACGTTTTCTTTCATGCGAGAACCCCGAAGTATGAAGATGCCGCAGCGACCCCCCGGAGCCGTTGCCTTCAAAAACAGACGATTCCGATGCCGATACCGACGCCGACGCCGATCTCAACACCTGCCGTGCGGGCATTAGCTATTAGCCATTAGCTATTAGCTATTAGCCATTAGCCATTAGCGGTTAGGTACTCGGACTTAAAAACACTATTTTAAAACAGCCGATACCGATACCGATACCGACGCCGATCTCAACCCCTGCCCTGCGGGCATTAGCTATTAGCCATTAGCTTTTAGCTTTTAGCTTTTAGCTTTTAGGTGTTCGGACTTAAAAACACTATTTTAAAACAGACGATACCGATTCCGATACCGACGCCGATCTCAACACCCCCCGTGCGGACCAGGTCAAAACATCGTTTCGACACTCCAGAAAGACGATTACGACAACGATAACGTGTCGGGGATGGAAACCCGACCTACGGGGAAGATCAAGTTTCTCATCGGTGAACCCTCGCCCCGAGGGCACCGGTGGTTTACCACAGGTGTAGATGGGGATGTTCGTGCGAGAAAATCA
>JAWOBE010000096.1:0-8803 GCA_046498185.1 Desulfatiglandaceae bacterium
CGCCGGGCGGACATCCAAAGAAATTCCTGTGCGCGATATGCCGCCCATCTGGAAAAAGCGCTTCGGCGACAGCCGGGCAAAACGGTATGCGGCCACTTTTTTCGGCGGCTTCCTGATCCTCTTCGGATCGCGGCTGGCCGGCGGCTGTACCCTGGGGCTTTTCATCTCCGGGTCGACGCAACTGGCCGTCAGCGGCATTTATTTCGGCGTCGTCATTTTTGCCGTGGCCATGCTCACCGCCCGGCTGATCTTCGGCAAGATTGCTGAAAAGGAGGAGATCCAATGACAACTATTTGGCTGGGACTCTTTGCGGGCATCGCCTTCGGATTCGTCATCCAGCGCATCGGCGCCACCGACGCCCATCGAATAGCCCGATCGCACCTGATGCTGGACGCGGACATCCCCCGGTTCATGGTTCTGGCGGTGGCCTTGTCCGCAGTTGGCCTTTTCGGGCTCCAGTCGGTCGGCATGGGACGCACCCTGCCTCTGCCTACCAGCATCGTGGCCACAGGGCTGGCCGCAGTGATCTTCGGCATGGGGTGGGGGCTGACCGGGTACTGCCCCGGCACCACCTGGGCGGCTGCCGGCGAGGGGCGCATGGATGCGGTCTTTGCCCTGCTGGGCGGACTCGCCGGCACAGCCCTTTTCGCGCAGTTGCACGAGACGCTGATCCCCATTTTATACGATCCCACCAACGTGGGGCAGATCACCCTGACGGATCTGTTCGGCAATCATGCGGCAGCCGTCGCGGTGTTGGCCGTCGGTTTCGGCCTGTGTACCTGGGGCATCGGAAAGCTGTGGAGGTCGAGCAAACGGGTCGTAACTTCCGAACGGTCTTTTATCTAAAGGGAGACGAAAAGGCGTGTCGCCGAATCGTCGGTCAGAAACCAGTCTGCCTTTTTCCTGCGCGCCAGGACGAGGGCCTCCGCCTCTCCGTCGTGAAGGTCTCCCGATCGCTTCCACATGCCGGCTTCCTTTTGCTCATGGGGAGACAGACGGATAACCTGGAGCCACTCAGGCCAGGGCACTTTCAAGAGCCTCATTCTTGGCCCAGGCGATGTCTTCCCGCGCAAAGCGCTCCATCAGATCAACCCGGTTGCGGCGCACAAATTCTGACATGGCCGCCAGGATGACATCCGGCTCGGACGTGAAAAAACCGGACCGGACATAGTCATTGATGCGCTCGGCCAGATCATCCGGCACGGTGATGAGATGCAGGATCTTCTGGTGGAGGCCCTGGACCAGCTCCAGACGGATCTCGGCATCCAGAGCAGCTTCGATTGGGAGCGCGTGAAGAGCTACTTCACCGTGGACTCCCTGGAGCGGGTGGTGGCCGAGTACGCACAGTTCATGCTGGGGGTGGAAGACGAGAGCGTGGCCGACCGGGTGGCGGCTGCATCATAAATGGGGCGCAAAATCAAATGAGATTAGTCAGGCAGTGCGGAAAGCATCCGAAATCAAGCTGGGAGGCATCGGCTTTGTCTTATCTTAAACTGTAAATCTGCTGCATGTCGAAATTTGAATGATTGCAGAGCTATCATTGAAAACGCGAATTCCCGGGAATAGGGTTACCAGTAATCCGAAGAATATGAAACATTTGATTGGTATTGCTGAGTGATTTTGAATAGCAAAAACTTACGCATAGGATAATTATACTTAAATCAACCTGCTGCCATATCAAGTTCTCTTTAAGCAGCGCTTAGGTCCACCTACCTCTAAATAGATTTCATAATATTGTCATTGGTTTCTATTAAGCCACCCTTGCAGGCAAAATTTTAATATGCACAAATTTTTCATTTATCTAAAAAGATCTGATTTTCCTACTGGGTCAATAATTTGAAAAATTTTTCTGCCGGCAGCGGACGGCTGAATAGATAACCTTGTATAATATCGCACCCGTGCTGCTCTAAAAATTCAAGTTGCTGCTTATTCTCTACACCTTCGGCAATAACCTTCAAATCCATATTGTGCGCCATATCTATAATTGTCTTTGCAATCACGGCATCATTAGGATTAGTCACCACGTTTCTGATAAAAGAAATGTCGATTTTTATGGTATCAATGGGTAGCCGTTGCAGATAATTAAGGGATGAATATCCTGTACCAAAGTCATCTAATGAGATCTTTACACCAACCTTATTCAGTTCATTTAGATTAAGGATAGCCCTCTCCGGATCAGTCATGATGATTGTTTCTGTAATTTCCAGTTCGAGATATTGTGGGTCAAGATTGGTATCTCTTAAAGCTGCAATGACATCCCGGACAAAATCTTTTTGCCCGAACTGGAGCCCAGACACATTTACGGCGACACTAATCTTTTCGGCATAAGTTTTCTGCCACATTATGTTTTGAAGGCACGCCGTTTGCAGTACAAATTTACCAATAGGTACAATAAGTCCATTTTTTTCAGCCAACGGAATAAATTTCGCTGGCGAAATCAAATTCCCCTCCGGTGTTTTCCAACGTACAAGTGCCTCCATCCCGATCATTTTTCTTGTTGATATATCCACCTTTGGTTGGTAATAGAGCAAAAGCTCCTGTTTTTCGATGGCTCTGCGAAGATCAGACTCCAGGGTCAAAAGTTCAAGGGCCGCTTCATTCATTGATTTCAAGTAGAACTGAAAGTTGTTCTTCCCACTTTTCTTGGCATGGTAAAGTGCTGCTTCTGCATTTTTAATGAGATCTTCAACATCTTTCCCGTTATCAGGAAATATAGCAATGCCAATGCTTGCAGTTACAAATATTTCACGGCCAACCAGTTCATAAGGTTGTAACAGTTCATCGAGTACACGGCGAACAACATGGCTAACGTTCAGTAAATCATCCAGATTCTGTAATAGTACAATGAATTCATCACCTCCCATCCGGGCAATCGGTTCATAACGGTCGTATATACGAGCCACATAATCACTGTTTCGCAAGGTGTTCAATAATCTTGAGGAAACCATCTTAAGCAATTCATCTCCGAGATTATGTCCAAGACTATCATTGATTCGGTTAAAATCATCTAAATCAACAAGGGCAATAGCAAATGAATGTTTATAACGAATCGCATTATAAATAGATTTTTTAAGAAACTTTCTGAAAAAATATCGATTTGGCAACCCTGTTAAATTATCATAATATGCCAGAAAGTGAATTTGACCTTCCGCGTTTTTCCGCTCTATGCCTAAAGCTATTTCATCTGCTATTGCTCCCAGTGCCTGTAAAGCAGCCTCCTGCAGCGGTTTCTTAGAGAACATCGCCATCACACCTACCAACTTATCTGCGACGACGAGAGGATGGCCAGCAAAGGCAACCATTCCTTCCCGCTTGGCCCAATCCTGATCTGTTATCGTGGAATCATCAATAACTGTATTTGTCAGATGCGGTTTTTTATCCTTGGCGATGATACCGATTTTGAGTTCACCAACCTTTTTAATAGAATGATAACCGTCTACGCGCTCATACATACCGGCACTGGCCTTCAATTCTAATACGTCCCCCCCTTCTTTCAATAACCATATTCTAGCAAAGGCGGCATCAAGATGTTTGACAATAGCCTCTGTACAAAGCTGCAATTGACTTCTTAGGTCCTCGTGTTTGACAAGAGCATTTCCAATTTCAGCGCCTAGTTCTGCCTGGCGCGCCCGTTCTTTTAGGTCCTCTTCCGCTTTCTTGCGCTCAACAATTTCTCCTCTGAGATTCAGATTGGCATCTGATAATTCTTTTGTTCTTTCCTCCACGGTTCTTTCTAAATTCACTTTGGCATTTCGAAGCGAAGCTTCATGTAATCGAAGTCTTCCGTATAGATAACCGATTAGTCCGCAGATACCGGCAAAAAATATACCCCATGGAATCATTTGAAAGGAAAATGAGTTTAAAATAAGACTTCTTAATGAATGTTCGGTATATATATTGTATTGATGCATCAGATGTCCGATGCTCATAAATATAGGATGAATGATAAGATACCCGCTTAAAGCGCCAATTAAAAACCATTCAAAAAGTGATCTTGATTTCATGTGCTTCTCTAAGAGGAATCTACAGACAAACTATATATTCCAAGTATGCTTCTCGTTTCCTGGTTCCGCCTATTAAAAGATCCTTGCATTATCCATGGGTCCTTGCGATTTCAATGATAGCGTTGGCAGCTAAAAGCTCTGCAAGTTGGAGGGAGGGTCATCGATTCTTCACGCTCGCCAACCGCGGACGGAATAATTCCAATTGTAGCATTGAAATCTGCCCGATTCCATGTTTACCCTACAATTATTCTGGTCCATGCAACATATCTTCAAGAATAGACCGAAAAAGAAAAACCCCACCTCTCCTTGAGAGAAATGGGGTCTAAAACGGCTCGGGACATGGCGCCCTCGCTAGGTCAGAATCTTGTCTATTTGATTGCTATGGAAATTATCGGCATATTCTGCACAGTATCGTGAAGAGACAAAGAAAAATCAAGGTAAAAATGAACCGGGTTTACCCATTCCGCTTTCTTTTGAGCGCACCGGATGTCTTGAACGTCACAACCCGCCTAGCCTCGAGCGTGAGTTCTTCTTCTGTCTGGGGATTCCGTCCTTTTCAAGGTGCCTTGTCCCTGACCTCGAACTTCCCGAAGCTGGAGATCATGACATCCTCACCAGAGGCCAAGGTCTCCGCTATCAGATCCAGCATGGAATCCACAAGCTCTCTGGCTCGTCTCTTCAGGATCAGGGTGTTGTTCTGAATGGATTCCGATAGCTCGTCGCGTGTAATGCTCATAGGGGGGCCTCATTGGGGTGAAGAAGCGGTTTTATCATCATATGCCCACCATTGTGGTTTGGGGCAAAATTTTACCATTTTTCAAACCTTGAAAATCGGGAAGGGCTGGATGCGATTTCTTCCTTACGACTTTTGAAAGTCAAGTAGATTTGATAATGATACACACTCTATATAAGATTTATCGAAAACTGGAAATTCACGAGGCCAAGAAATCAGAAGAATTTCAGTACAATCATTGCAAGGGCCAATTCTTGTCGATAATGTAGCCAAGTTACAGAAAAATGTGATGCTTATGTTTGGTATTGTTGAGTAATCTTGAACAGTAAAGGTTTCATGGATAGGATAATTATGCTTAAACGGTGGTGCTCGAAAAACTCTACATTTTTGTAAATTTGTTTGGAAAAATAGATCACCACATATTGGGTTTGGTTAAATTTCCATTAAAGTACATATAAATAGCCGGATTGTGCATTAATGCCAGGGGGACCAGCCTGCGAATGAATATATTGATTCAATTAAAATTTCCTAACATATTCAATGTTTGATAAGCTTGATAATTAATTTCCATTCCCTGTATCCTCTTACAGCTGATTAACCAATCTTCGATACCGCTGCTAAAGCTGTTCTCTATCTGGTCATATTGCATATATGCATTGCAACTCCGGTGGCTGGCCCGGATGGGGGCCTACATACCCGGCTGGGTCTTTACCGAATCAAAAACGATCAGTTTAGGTTCACCTTTTTTGAATTCATTTATGGCGATCACCTATCATAGGATAACGCGAGCACCCGATCCGTCAAGGCCTTGCCCCTTCGGGGTTGGCTACGCCAAGCCTTGACGGATCGGGCTTTCTCGCGCTATGGATTCTTGTGGGCGATGGGCGAGGATGCCTCCGGCTGGGGCTCTGGACAAGGATGTTATCTCTTCCTGTCAATCGAGCCCTCAACTTTACCCACTGGAAATCCTGAAGGATCCGTTGAAAGGTCTCTGCGCAAAAATTTCCTCCCCCGCCTTGAAAATAAATGACGTTCGGTGGTAGAGTTATGGTTATCGGCACTTCGGGAGGCGAATTCGATCATGCGGTCTAAATCTCTTTTCTCTTGATATATACTGAACTGAACGCAAATTCTAACCTATGAACTTTGTGCATAGGTCGCACTCTATGAATGATGAAAAGATACGTCTGCAGTTCCATCGCAAGAGGTTGCGCAGGCAACACGAAGACTCCGAAACGGTTGTGGTGGACGAATTAGGGCTCAAGCATGGTCGATGCAGGGCCGATATAGCCGTTATCAATGGCCATTTCGTCGGATACGAAATTAAGAGCGACAAAGATTCCCTGCGCAGGCTTCCTGAACAGATCAACGTTTATAGTGCAGTCTTTGACCGTGCATCGGTGATCGTGGGAGAAAAGCACGCTTGTGCCGTTAAATCCCTGATCCCGGGATGGTGGGGATTGATCCTGACAACACAGGGACCGCGAGGAGGGGTGACATTCACGGTTGAACGAAAGGCTAGTCTGAATCGCTCGGTAGACCCATTCTCGGTAGCCCAACTCCTGTGGCGAGACGAGGTGGCGGGGGTGCTCGAAATGCTAGGTGCCGAGAAGAAGACCCTTCGAGCGCCCAGGAAGGTGCTGTACCATTGCCTTGCCTCAGAGATCGATATATCCGAACTTCGCAGACAGGTACGCATGTGCCTTAAGGCCCGAACAGGTTGGCGATATCCTGAACCACTTTCTCCAAGTGTTGGTTTGTCCCGACCTTGCGCCAAGTAGAAAGGTTGCCTGTCTTCTCTTTGCCCAGGCTGCAATTCCGGATGTACGCGTCCCCCATCGAAAAGCCCGAACCTCTGAAGTAGGGCGATGTGGCCAGTGTCCGGCAGTGATTACGGTACTGCTCAAATCCGTGATCGCGAACATTTGGCCCCTTAACGATGAACCATTTGTCGTCAATCGTGTAGCGGATCGTTGCAGATGGCCTCACCAGCCGCATGTCTACCCGTGGGACATCCTTGTGGTTGATTCCGTAGTCTCCGAACGTCGGAATCCGTACGCCCTGTTTCGCCAACTTAGCAGCAATCCCTTTGTATAGCAGCCATTCCCATCGCGGAAGCAAAGCCGGGCTACTCTTGACCTCCGCCATCGTCTCCGGGAAAGAGGTGCCCATGATTGTAATCGTCTTCCAGCGATCTTGGTACGGCAGGCGGGTCAGCAGGGCATGGACCAGCTTCGTGAAACCGTCGAGGGGCTCAAAATTCGGGGCGCCAAGATCGATGATAAAATCACACTGGTTTGGGCTCACTTTTAGCTGCTTCATGAGCGAATTCAAAATCGTAATCAGGTCTGGCTTTGCGACCTCAGCTAAGGTTACCCGAATACAGACTCCGCGGTTGTCCGTAGAAATGACACGATCGATTGCCCGCTGGTAGGTAGAGTCTCTCGCTATGCCAGTAACAGGAGTAGCAGAGCATTTACGGGTACGCAGTTCGTCGAAGACCGAGGTGACGGGGTGCGCCCCATTAGCCATAACTTTCTTTGCCGGAATGTGGATCAAGTCGACGAGGCATGGTCGCCCCCATTTGTCCGCCACCCGCTTTCCGAATGGCTTGATGTGCTCGTCAAGGGTCTTCTTGTAGGACCGGGTCTCGAAATCAAACCCAATCTCGGGCACCTCGATCAGCGGAGTTACTCGCTCGCGAGAAGCCGCCGATAGCGCGGCGATAGCCATGTACTCGCCTTGCTTCCACTGCAGGCATGGAACGTAGTGTTTATGATCAAAGACCATGAGACACCCTCACTGAGCGAACTGCACATCCGGGAACTGCTTCCGCACCTCCCCACGCCCGACCAATTTACTCAGGATTACGTAGTTATTGGCTTCCTTCTGGATCCGCCCTGCCACGATCGCCGGGTGTATCCCGATTTCTTGGGCAAAATCGATTACGGACTCCTCAGTGCGGAGATAACGGGGAAGTGCCATCTCCCACTGCTTGTTCGGTATCATAAGGTCCCCAGCAAGCTGGTCTGTGTTCTTCTCCAGTTCATCTGGTTCAGACTCCAGATCATCGAAGAGCCCTTCCAGTTTTCCTTTCCGAAGATGGTCTCTAACGTGAACCAGTTCATGAATCAGGACAAACCAGAAGTTGTCAAGCCGGTCGTAGCGGAGTGTCATGCCTATAATGGGGCTTCCGCTGGGAAGCAGGAATGCTGCCCCGTCTAGATACGTCTGAGGCAGGTGCGGCTCCACAATCAAGGGGATGCCAATCTCCCAAAGCGCATTTTGCGCACGACGGGGTCCTTCGTTTTCCCTGCTCAAATTCATTAGCCCCCTGAACCAATCAGAAGAGAGGGAACTCCGGGAGAAACTCGTGGGCGGTTGAACGTTTCGCCCGAGGAGCGTTATCCGGCACTGCCATGCCAAGAGAGCGTACTGGTCCATTTGAGCCCCAAATCGGACCTTATGCCGCAAAAACGCGTGCTGACGTCGGGGCATGGCCTGATGTACGAAGGCTCGCGCCAGCTCCACCCTATGCGCCATAGCAGCAGACAGTGAGCCATCAAATCCCTTCAACCAGTGCCGTCGATACATCTCCTTGATCGGGAATAGATCCCACTGAATTTCAAGGCGGGACGGTTCGTCATGGCTCTGAGTGGGCTGAAACTCGGCAATTTCACTGATTTTCAACTCCAGCGCCTTGGCCACTTCCTCAAGCCTCCTTAGACTTGCAGTCGCGTAGCGGTCCGACTCATATCGCTGGATCTGCTGTTCCTTCAGTCCCAGAGCCTCCGCAAGTTGCCGCTGCGATAATCCCTTCGAGATCCGTGCTCTGATAAGCAGCATCGGTAGTGCCTCAAGGGAGTCCGCTTCAAGAACCGTTACTGCCCCGGACTTGAGTGCCTCATATTCTTTCAACTGATCTGAAAGCGCATCCAACTCGCTCTGCAGGGCATCTATTTCGGCCTTAGCTATGACGGGGGAGCCGGTCCTTTGTGTGGCCTCATCCATATCGAAGGAATCCACGGCTTCCGCGAACTCGCTGTACTTCGCCTTTGAAATCTTA
>JAWOBE010000199.1:0-18857 GCA_046498185.1 Desulfatiglandaceae bacterium
TTTCGGAACAAAAACTTTATCCGAAATGAAGCCGCCTGGCTTCGCTCTTCGAGCTACGCCGAGGCAAGCTTCGTTCTCCACTTCGTTCCGAACGAAGCTTGGTGGAGAGGGGAGGATTCGAACCTCCGAAGGCTGAGCCGGCAGATTTACAGTCTGCTCCCTTTGGCCGCTCGGGAACCTCTCCATAACAAGAATTCGATTTTTGCCGTCCTTTGCCAACAGATACATCAAAGAACGACAAACAATGTCAGTCGGAATGCAACAACCCCCCCCTTTGTCCGCCAGCTGGAGCCAGCGAAGGGAATCGAACCCCCGACCCACTGATTACAAATCAGTTGCTCTACCATCTGAGCTACGCTGGCGCACGAATGTTACCGGCATAAATCGAAATAGTGAGATTATCCCACCATTTTCTGGATGTCAAGATAAATTTGGCCGCGACGGAAATATTGTCAGAACTCTTCCGTCAGGTTGGAATCAGGTGGTTTTTAGGATTCAACTAATCGATATCACTTCGAATCGACTGTCTAAATTAATGTTGGATTTATATACAATATAAATTTTTTCCTGTCAATGACTAATTTTTCTTGCTGCATTTAGGACTTGAACCCCCAGCGTCTTTATGATATTCGGTTTGAAAATCGTTATTCATAGCGTAGCGTAGAAGCTTCACTGCAGCAGCAACTAGGAGGTGGTAGAATGACAGCACTGGCTGGAGGATTAGGCGCACTCATACTGGGAATCATAGGCATTATTGCGTGGTGGAGTCAATTTATCGATCTTTTGATGGGCAGCGTGCCTTTGATATTGGTTCTAGGTGGAACACTGGCTGCCTATCTGGGATACGAAGAAATCAAAGACAAGAAAGCATCCCAGGAATTCGAAACCGAAAAAGATGTTAAAACCGACCTTCAGAAGGAAGTTGAACAGTTGAGAGAAGAAATTAAAAATCTCAAAAAGAAAGAAAATGAGGAAGGCGAACAAGGTTCAAAATAATTAATAAAAACATTTTTATAAAGCTTACGGCTTGGCGCTCCGGGCTTTTCCCCCGGAGCGCCTTTTTTTTATCCTAAGAGATCCAACTCACTGAAAAAATATCGTATTTCCTTCTCTGCATTCTCCCGGGAGTCTGACCCATGGACAACATTGCGTTCAATATTACTTCCGTATAGTTTCCGGATGGTTCCCTCAGCCGCTTTCCCAGGATCCGTGCTTCCCATCAATTCCCGGTAGCGGGATATAGCGTTATCCTCCTCAAGGACCATTACCACGCAAGACCCCGACGACATGAAATTGGTGACACTTTCGAAAAAAGGCTTGCCGATGTGAACCGCATAAAACCCCTCAGCTTGCTTTTTGCTCATCCGAATCATCTTTAGAGCATGGATCGTAAATCCCTCCTTTTCGATTCTCGATAAAACTTCTCCTGTCAAATTCCGCGAAACCCCGTCAGGCTTAATAATGCCGAGTGTTCTTTCCATCATAATCTCCAGTTCCTCCTCCAATAAATTCATTGACCATCATGTTATTTAACTGGTATAAAAATCAAATATTAATGTCATCAGTCAAGCCTTTTCTCCACGGTAAAAAAAATTCCCATGGAAAGGGACATGAAATGTCAGAAAACTTTCGATCCGGCCCCCACGGCACGGAAAGGCTGGATGCCGATCATATTTTCCACTTTCAATGCTCGCCTGGTCTCTCCTGCTTCACTGAATGTTGTGGAGACGTTACCATAGCCTTGACCCCCTACGATGTACTCCGTTTGAAAAACGCCCTTGGGGTCGATTCAGAAGAATTCCTGGACGACTATACGATCATCATACCTAAGCGAAACAAATTGATACCGATGGTTGTTCTCAAAATGAACGAGTCAGACAAGCGCTGTCCGTTCGTTACACCTCAAGGATGCAGCGTCTACGAGCACAGGCCGTGGCCCTGCCGCATGTTTCCGTTGGATGTGAATGATGATGGAACCTTCAGCATCATCCCCGGAGCTAAAAAATGTCGAGGGCTTGAGCAGCACGTCGGTCAACGGGTTTCCGATTGGCTGATAGAGCAGGGAGTGCCTGTCTACGATGAAATGAACAATCTTTTGGGACAGATAACATCGCCGTTGAGAGCACAGCAACCCGACATAGACAATCCTCAAATTTTGAAGATGGTCTTTATGGCCCTATACAACCTCGATAAGTTTAGAAAATTTGTATTTTCCAGTACATTTTTAGATCGTTTTGAAATTGAAGAAATAAGAATTGAAAAGATAAAAAGAAGCGATATAGAGCTATATAAGTTTGCTATTGATTGGATTAAGTTTGGTGTATTTGGACAAAAGCTCTTCCAGGTCAAATAGTGAAAACAGAAGATCAAACTATATTTCAACCAATCCAAGGAGACACCGAATTTTCCTTTCAATGCCACCCCGGCATTGCTTGTTTCAACCATTGTTGTTCAAAGTTGAATCTGACGCTTACTCCATACGACATTGTGAATCTGAAAAAGCTGCTGCAGCTGGATTCCAGCTCCTTTCTGGACAGGTACACCCGGATTTTTGTCGACAGGCAAACAGGTCTGCCCGGTGTGCGCCTGAAAATGCTCGAAAATAATGAAAAATCATGTCCTTTTCTCACACCTGAAGGTTGTGCTGTCTACCAGGCACGCCCGGCGGCATGCCGGCTATACCCGCTTGGCCGCGCGACCGCCCGCCCTCAGAGATCCAGTACCGGTATCACGGAAAAATTTTTTCTCGTCAGGGAAAGCCACTGCCTCGGATTCAAAGAAAACCTGAGCTGGACGCCCGCGGAATGGATAAAACACGAGGGGCTCCATGCCTATCTGGAGGTCAACGATCCTTGGCAACAGGCGGTCATGGAGATTTCTCTTACACATAATAATGAGAACAGCGAAAAGAAAAATAATATGTTTTTTATGGCCTCATACAATTTGGATCGTTTCAGAGCATTCATATTCAAAAGCTCTTTTCTTGAACGCTTCGATGTAGACGAAACAACGAAAGAAGGAATCTATCAGAATGATGAAGCACTGCTTCTTTTTGCAATAGAATGGATTAAATTTGCTTTTATAGGAAAGAAATCCGCAGTCATTAAGGTTAAAAACCCTGGGATTAAACTTTAAGCGGAAAAGTAGATCATTTATTATGGTTAGCGCGGCTACCTAAATAACCGGGCAATTCTTGAATCATCTCATCGATATCGGATGCTCTTTCATTGAGAAATGACATCATATTTTCGGATTGTTTTTTTAAAAGAAGCTGATCTCCGTTGCTTATATCCTTGCCTGAAATGAGCTTACCGTGCTCATATAGAAATAAAATAATAGCATCGTCCGCATCCGGTTGAACCTGAAATTTATCTGCAAGCAACCTGTACCACCCGGCGAACTCGGATGGGTGATCAAGGTGTTCGGAGGGGATACCGAGGTCATAGCTCAAGGGCCTGCAAAACCCCGGCATCAAGCCCGAGCCTCCCATAAAATCAAGGGCATGCGCAAGTTGGTGAATCATTGCACTGTCCCCTATCCGAGGGGAAATGGCGAGGTAAACATTATCCGGATCAGTCAGCCTCGTCTTGAAAACATTGACCATCAAACCACCGGATCCCCCCGCTGCCTCCGCCGCACTGTTTCGGCCCGAAAATCCAAGCTGCAGATATAACCCCAAATCTATCAACCTGATACCCAGCCTGCTTCCGGTAAGAGCGGGCAGGTCGAGCTGCTCGATAAATTCACGGGAACGGCCGAACCATACCTGCGGTAAAGACGTAATCATTGCGCTTTGCCCGGGTGTGAAATCCTCAATCCCCGATTTCCAGAGTTCGTCCTCCCTGCCGATGTGACAGTGCTTGAATTTCTTTCCGCTCCCACACGGGCAGGGATCATTTCTACGGATTTTTTTCATCACACCCTCATTCTTCCACGATCCGTTCCCGATGTGCGTCGCTGGACCAGCACGGCAAAGGTCCCATCTCACCAGTCTCGGGATTGTAGCGGCACCGGTACGAAGCATGAACCTTCTGAGTCTTCATCAAATGCTCCCATCCCCGAACGTAATACCCGCATTCATCGTTGAAACAAACCCACTGAATAATCGGCCCCCATGTCGAATTGTCCGGCGAGGCCCACTTCTTCATTTCAGCCCCGCAATGGGGGCATATGGGGATATCCTTTTGTTCCATGTTTTTTTCCTTTCGCCCTCTTACGCTCACACACCTCAATGAAACGCCCTGTTGAGTACCTTCTCCGGCGGAATTATATTATAGTTAAGTGCTGCTTCCCTTTTTGGATCCATCCCGAAAGCTACGGCCATCAACTGCGTTAGATACACTATCGGTATATCGAATTCGGTCCCCAGCATCTTGTTGATTCTCCCCTGGTAGTTTTCCAGGTTCATTGCGCACATCGGGCAAACAGTCGAAACCAGCTCTGCTCCGTGCCTGATGGCGTCGTTCAAAATGTCCCCAACCAGGCGGGCGCAGGCTTCCATTTCGGTCAAAAATATCCCGGACCCGCAGCATCTCATCTTATTCGGAAAATATACAGCCTCCGCCCCCAGAGCAGATATAATTTTATCCTGTATAACCGGGTTTTCCACGCTGTCATACTCGCCGTAAGGTCTTACGGACTGGCATCCGACGTATCCTGCGACCTTTATTCCATCGAGTGGATATACAACGAGGTCTGCGATCGCCCCGATGCCTATGTCGTGATAAAGGACATCCAGCAGATGGCGTACCCTGATGTTTCCGGAATACGAAAGCCCCCCCTCTGCCAGTATCTCGTTGACCGTGGATGCCAGCCCAGGGTCCTGCTGGATCTCATGGTTGACCTTGTTCATCTGAATATAACACGAACTGCAAGGCGCGACTATATCGAAACCGCCCGCTGCCTCTGCAAGAGCGAGGTTCCTGGCATTCAAAACTTTTATAGCCAGATCATTTCCGCCCACATAGGAGATACTCGCTCCGCAGCAGTTCCAGTCATCGATTTCATTGAACTCCATTCCCAGAGCCTCGCAAACCGGACGCAGAGAAACAAGAAAATTCGCGCCGCTTGCCTCCAGAGAACAGCCCCAGTAAAGAAAATATTTCATTGTACGACGACTCCTTTCCGGACCTCATCGGCCTTATCGAGCATCTTTCGCAAAGCACCGATACCCTTTATCGATCTTTCGGGCAAAACTTTCATCCTCTTGTGAAGCAGCATGCTTATGCCGATATCGGCCAGCTCCAGGCTGTTTCGTATCCCGGGAATGAATCCGTCGGCGAAAAAATATCGCCGTGAAAGGTCTTTCTCGTCGATCCGGCCCTTCTTATATATCTGCGCCCAGAATTCGCCCGCGAATGCAGCTGTGTCTTTGCGCGGCAGATATCCCTGCCTCAACGCAAAATGCGCAAGCCCGTGCATAACGTCCACCACTGGTATACCTCGAGGACAACGGACCTTGCATGCATAACACGACGTGCACAGCAGCAATGCCTCGGCGCCCAGCACTTCTTCGCGCCTTCCAGCCCTGACCATTGCAAAAATCTTTCTTGGGGAATAGTCCATGTCGAGACTCAGCGGGCAGGATGCGGCACACACGCCGCACTGCATACATTTCTTTATCTCCTGCCCGAAATCCACCCGCCTGAACACCTCCTCAGCGAACGATTGATCGTATTGTTTCCCGTTTTTCATTACCAACCCCTTGTCAATTCTTCCATTGGGCCGAAGGCCTTTTACCACCCCTTAAACGGGTTCGGTCCCACTTCTTCGATCGTCTCCATGAATTCGCCAATGATGCCTGGTATCTTGAAGTAATCGGTGATTCCCACCTCAACGAAGCGAACGCGTTCGGATTCGAGTGCGAGCCTGTCGAGTGTCTCCGAAATTTTGCTCAACCTTGTCTCCGCCAGTTCACTTCCCCTTATAAAATGACACTGGTAATCATCGCCGTGTCGGCATCCGAAAAGCAGCACACCATCTATCCCCCTGGAAAGAGCATCCGCAATCCAGATAAGATTTAACGAACCGAGGCAGCGTACCGGGATGAACCTGACGTACGGGCTAAGTTGCATTCGCTTTATGCCTGCCATGTCGAGTGCCGGATATGCGTCGTTTTCACACACAAAAACCAGCACCCGCGGTTTTTCTTCATCTTCTTCCGGCACATGAATCGCCTTGATCATATCCCCGATCATCCCCACCGAATAATTTTTGAACGAAATCACCCTTTCCGGACACGCTCCCAGGCACACGCCGCAACGTCGGCAACGGGTGGGATTGGTTAGAGGGTTAGCCTTTTCATCCTCGTTGAAAGCACCGAAAGGGCACTCTTCGGTGCAGCGCTTGCACTGAGTGCAGCGCTGCAAATTGATTTCGGGGTAAGAAAGATCCCCGGATCGAGGATGCAACGAAAAACCGGATGAAACAGATTCCACGCACTGTATGGCTTTCATCGCCGCCCCGGTTGCATCTTCTATCACATTGGCCGTCTCCATCGGTCTCCTGAGGCATCCGGCGGTGTATATCCCAGTTCTTCTCGTTTCATAAGGGAAGCAGATAAAATGAGAATCCGGGAAGCCGTATTTCAATGTCGGCAATTCCGGTCCCTGCCTGTACTGAAGATTCAGTGCACTCCTGGCATAAAAACCCGAGTCGGGCTCCACCTCTATCATGCCGTTTTCATCTGCATTCTCAGTACCTTCAGGGGCCTTGATCCGGGGCACGTTTTCGGGCCTCGATGCAGGGACCAGCCCGACCGCCAAAACCACCAGATCCAGATCTTCCAGCTTGATTCTCTCTCCGAGCAGCTCGTCGGAGGCTTCAACGAACATTTTGCCTCCGGCCTCCCCTACCGCCTCTGCAGATCCTCTTATAAAAACATTACCGTCCAGCTGGGTCTTACGGTAAAAATCCTCGGCCTGCCCCATGGTCCGCATGTCCTTGTAAAGGATATAGCTCACCGAATCCGGGTTTTGATCCTTCAGATATGCAGCCTGTTTTAATGAAACAAGGCAGCAAACCGAAGAGCAATATGGAAGATGCTCCGGGTCCCTTGACCCGGCGCATTGAATAAACAGTACGTTTTTTGCTTCTTTTCCATCCGAAGGCCTCACGATTTTCCCGGAAGCGGCCATCGTCTCGAATTCCACGTTCGTCATCACGTCTTTAGACTTACCGTAACCAAGAGCCCCTAACTTCGAAGCATCATAAGGCACCCAGCCGGTGGCCTGAACGACGGCTCCTATCCGCTCGACATGCTCGGAGCCGGCCGATTCGATATGGGCGGTGAACAAACCCGGGGCACCTTCGATCAAAGCAACCGACGCTGAAGTGTAAACCTGGATCCGTTCGTTGGACTCAACCTCGCTGATCAGTTCCGCCGCGCCTGTAGCCGTCACCTCTCTGTAAGGCTGGGTTACCCTTGCCTTCATCTTAGCCAGGAATCCTCCCAGCGAAGCTTCCTTTTCCACCAGCACGGCACGGTATCCGGCCTTTGCGGCCTCGAGTGACGCCGTCATCCCGGCAAGCCCCCCGCCAATCACAAGGATATTCTTCGAAAATTCCTCATCAGGAATAAAAGGCACCGGCTCCTCGGTCTTGTCTATTTTGGCGCAGGCCATCCTGATACAGTCTTCGGCCATCATCTGGGTGTCTTCTTCCTGCGGAGGATGGCACCAGACAACCTGTTCCCGGATGTTGGCCCTCTCAACGATTGTTCCGCGGCCGAAATCAAACACATCATAGTTCACCCTTGGGGAGCAGGCTGCGATCACAACAGAGTTTGCCCCCTCGTTCAATGTCTGCCTGATCAAATCGACACCCTCGGCCCCGCAAAGAAAAGGATGGGTCTTGCATTCGGAAGCCCCGCCCTCTTCAGCGGCCACCTCCGAAAGCTTATCTACATCGAGCGCATCTCCGATGCCGCACCCGGTGCATATAAATACTGCCGTCTTCTTATCCATCGAGCTACCTCCTCGCGATTGATTGAATGGCTTTCAGCGCCGCCGCAGTGCCGTCCTGCACGGATGATGCGACTTCGGTCGGCCTTCTGACACACCCTGCCCCGTAAATCCCCTGGTTTTCGGGACCATTGCGAACGAACCCGTAATCATCGGAAAGAACGTCCACGCCGATCCCCGCCGGGAAACTGTTCGGGACCATTCCTGTGGCAAGCACCACCATATCGAAGCGGGTACGGATCTGCTCTCCGGTGTTGGTATTTTCACCTTCCACCAAAAGATCTCCTGTATCTTCATCCTCGGTAATCATTGCGATCTTGCTTTTGATAAAATTTACGTTCTTATCTTCTTTAACCTTTGAATAAAAATCTTCGAGCCTGTCAGTGGCACGGATATCGATGAAAAATACGGTGACCTTACCTTCCGGGTACTCCTCACAAAAATAGGTGGCCTGTTTCATGGAAGCCAGGCAGCATACGCCCGAACAGTAAAGCAAGTGGTTTTCATCACGCGAGCCTGCACATTGAATGAAAGCAATGTTTTCCGGGGCCTTACCATCGGATGGTCTCACGATTTTTCCACCTGTAGGGCCCTCCTGGGCGGCCAGGCGCTCCATCATCACATTCGTAATTACGTTCTTGTAGCGGCCAAAGCCATAATACTCGATCGCTGCAGCGTCATAGGGTTCCCAACCCGCTGCCCATACCACCGCCCCGGCCTTTATATCGAACGTGCTCTCGGTCATATCCAAATCAACGGCGTCATATATGCATGCTTCCTTGCACCTGCGGCCTTCTTCAATACCTACGATCGAAGGATCTATTACATATCTCATCGGAAATGCGAATGGGTGAGGAAGATAGGCGGCCTTCATGTTATCCATACCATAATTAAATGGGTTGGGAATCTCGGTTTCGCAAACCTCGGCGCATTTACCGCATGCCGTGCACTTTTCGTTCACATATCGGGGTGATATTTTTACCTTCACATCATAATCCCCTTCCCTTCCGGAAAGAGCAACCGGCTCCGCCATGGTGAAAAACCGCACCCGGGGATTCTGCTTCATACGCCTGAAATTAATTTCCAAGCCGCAACTGGGCGGGCAAAGCTTTGGAAAATACCGGTACATCTGGGCGACCTTCCCCCCGAGATAAGGTTTTTTTTCCAGCAAAAGAACATCATAGCCGGCTTCTGCGGCTTCCAGCGCTGCCGTGACGCCGCTCATCCCTCCTCCGACCACCAGAATCGTTTGGTTCGTCGTTTCTACATCCGGCATATTCTCCTCCAAACTTAAATTATTCACATATAACTTAATGAATTTGTGTTATTTTAAATTACGCAAAAGCCTATTTCTTCAACTTTTAAATAATTCAGGTGATAAAAATAGAAAATCCGCCCACAAGCAATTTTGAAACGCTCCGGAGAAACGTTTTCAAAGTTTTCGACCGCCTGCAGCAACGGTATTGTTTCTATACTGTATTTGGTGTTTTTACGTTTCGGCTTTTATTCCGGTTAGTTTCCATCCTGGATTTCCGGATGGACACCGGTTAGAACACAATCGAAAAAACATCAGCATCGAACATTGAACGTCCAACATCCAGCAACGAATCGGAAACCAGGATAAAGTCAGCATAGAATATGAGATAGAACATGAACTCGAGAAACAGGTTCGACCAACTCAGCTCCAAATGAGCACCGGTAGATTCTCAACACAAGATTAGAAACAATAATCGGAGTAGGAACTTAAAATAACTAAAAAACTGGATACTATCTCAATTGATGTTGGACGTTCGATATTCGATCCATAACCCCCATTTTAACCGAACTCCCGGGTACCGCTTTGCAGCACCCGGGACTCGGGTTGAACATTAATTATACGCCTGGCAAATTAACTATATCCCTCTTGAACATAGACCATTCATCGGTCTCAGGCTCATACTTGCAGTTGGCAAAACAATGCCAGTCGTTATCATCCATTTTCGGCGTGTCGGACCTGAAGTAATACCCGGGCCACCTGGTTTCCTCGCGAAACAGCACCGTACGCACATGAGCCTCGCCCTGCCACATCCTGTGGATGTTCTCCCAGCAACGCTCGAGCGAATAAATATCTTCAGCACCGAGTTTTTCGGAGTCTTCCTTCAGAAATATGAAAAGCTCCATGGCCCTTTCAAGGAGTGCCTTGCTGGTCTTGAACTGTGCGGTTACACCACCTGCATATTCATCCATGATTTTCTGCAGGCGGTCCATGAACTGGCGCCAAAGCAAGTATTTCGGGTTGATCGACGGATCCGTCGTTTCCTTGCAATACTCTTTGTAGCGATCAAGCGGCGCAAGGATCTTGCCTTTGAGCTCTTCCACCTTGGCTGCCTCAATTTCAGGCTCCACAGCTTTTTCGACGATGTAGCGAATGGCGGATTTTCCAGCTATTCGTCCTTCCGCGTGGGACCCGGAAGAAAACTTGTGGCTCGATGCGCCGGAGGCATCACCGGCTGCAAACAATCCGTCTACAGTAGTCATATTCACATAACCCCATTTATATGGGGTGTCCACATCTTCCGGACCGCTTACCCACGCACCGGAGGCACCGGAATGAGACCCGATGAAATAAGGTTCACACGCGGCAATCTCCGAATGCTTCTCTTCGGGTTTGACGTTCTGCGCAGCCCAGAGATGCGCCTGTGAAATCGTCATATCCAGGAAATCTTCCCACGCTTCGGATTCAAGCTCCTTCATCTTTTTCTTGAAAGCCTTGGGATCATCCTTGTGCTGATCGGCGATCTTGCCTATCGCCTCCTGCGTCTCCATATACAGGGGACCGAGCCCAGCTTCGACATCCAGCATACCGAGGTAATTCCTAAGGTTTGCAGGGATCGGCTTGGCCAGGCCGTAAGGAGCCCAGTTCTGCAGTTCATCCTTGCGGACGGCCATATATTCCCCGCCCTCGGCGCTTATAGCCCTCGATTTGAACAGCAGGAACCACGCGCCGACAGGACCATAGGCGTCTTTAAACCTCACCGGAATAAACCGAACTTCCTGGCAGGTCATTTCAGCACCGGCCTTGATCGTAAAATATGCACTGGACCCTGTGTTAAAGGGTGGATACCAGCTACGGCCGAAGCCTTCACCGACCGACCGCGGCCGGAACACGTGAACCGCACCGCCTGCCGCTGCAATCGTGGCCTTGGCTTTAAATACATAGAACTTCTCTTCGCGGGTGCTGAACCCGACTGCCCCTACACACTTATTCCCTTCCACGAGCGGCTCGACGACAAAGACACGCTCGTAAATTTCACCCCCGGCCTCGGCGATGGCATTTTTAGCCGCTTCCGCTATTATGATCTTGTAGGATTCCCCGTTGATCATGAGCTGCCACCGTCCCTCGTGAACATATTTCCCTTCCTCGTCCGTCCATATTTTGAGGCCCCATTTTTCGAACAGATGAACCGTAGAATCCACATGCCTCGCAATATTGAAAACCAAGTCCTCTCTGGACACTCCCATCAAGTCCTGGCGGACATACCGAACATAATCCTCCGGGGTATTTTCCCCGTCTTTTATCCCTACATACTGGTTTATAGCCGAAAGGCCCATTGCAACCGCACCGCTGCGGTCCAAAGCCGCCTTGTCCACCAGAGTGACCTTTAAACCGTTCTTTTTTGCCCAGTAGGCGGCCTCTGTCGCCGCGCCACATGCCGCAAATCCACCACCAAGGATCAGGAGGTCGGTTTTTACCTCTACAGTTTCGTAATTCGCCATGTTTTCACCTCCTCTTCTACTGCAATGCCGGTACAGCGTCGAGACCCAACGACGCCGGTTCAGTCGCTAGAGCCGGGCTGTTTAAATCATCATGAGTCGGATAGCCGCCCAAAGGCTCGGCGGTCCCTTCCGCATTGGTCCGTATCGGGAACTTGAAGCGCTTGATCGATCCGTCGCGGAATTTCACTGTCCACATAATGTCCTGGGACCCCCGAAGCGGAGTACAGCTCGCACCGAGCGGGATAAAATCCGCATACCCGCGGACATCCATTGCCTGCTGTGGACAGATTTTTACACAGCACTGGCACTCCCAGCACATTGATGGATCACGGTTATAAGCCTTCATGGTCTCCTTATCGAGCACCATCAAATCGTTGGGGCAGATATACATGCAAGCGGTTTTGTCTTGCCCCTTGCAACCGTCGCATTTATCAGTAATGACATAACTTGGCATTAGAACACCTCCTGAAATAACAAATTAAGGGACTTGACTATAAAAAAGGTTCTAAAAATAACGTACATACCTCCTTCCCAGCGCCATCGTTCCTATTTCTTTACATCTCCCGTAGCTGCTCCATGCAGCTTAACTTCAACTTTTTCCTCCAGATTCTGGTAGTAATCCTGAAGGATTTTAACCACTTCAGGTCTTGAAAACTCCGCCGGGAGTTCTCCTCCCTCAGACAAAGTCTTGCGCACCAAGGTTCCGGACAACAGCAGTCGGTCGTCTTTTCCATGCGGACAGGTTCTCATCGATGCCATCCCTCCGCATTTATAGCAGTGGAATGTCCAGTCGATGTTCAGGTTTTGACATTTAAGGGCTCCCTCCGGAATTTCATTAAATATTTTCTGTGCATCGAAGGGTCCATAATAATCTCCGACGCCGGCGTGATCCCTGCCTATGATCATGTGGCTGCAACCGTAATTTTGCCGGAAAACTGCATGTAAAAGAGCCTCTCTGGGCCCGGCGTACCGCATTTCCATCGGATAGCCGCCTTGGACAACCGTGCCTTTCACGAACCAATTGTCCACGAGAGCCTGGATTGCACGCACCCGGACATCAGCCGGGATATCGCCGGGTTTTAATTTCCCCACCAGCTGATGGATGTAAACGCCATCCATGACTTCAACGGCGATCTTAGCGAGGAATTCATGGGATCTGTGCATGGGATTTCTCAATTGAAGAGCGGCCACCCTTGACCATCCCATTTCTTCGAAAATTTTTCTCGATTCGGCGGGACGCTGATATATCCCTTTAAACTGCTCCGGGTAGTAACTTTCACTTATAACTTTCACCGGGCCGGCGAGATTATATTTGCCCTGTCCCATCACTTTGGCAGCACCGGGATGGTCAAGGTCGGTGGTCCCAAAAACCGTCTTACATTCGTGCTCTTTGTCGATTGTGTATTTCTCGCTGACCTTCATTGTCCCAATGATCAAACCTGTTTCGCTGTCAAGAAGTGCCACCTCATCACCCTGATTGACATTTTCATCATCCGTCGACAGTGTGATCGGAATAGGCCAGAAGGTACCATCCTCCATCGCGAATTTGTCGCAGACTCCCTGCCAGTCCGCCTTTCCCATGAACCCCTTGAGAGGAGTAAAGGCACCGATTCCGAGCATGATCAAATCCGAAGTTTCCCTCGTGGTCATCGAAACGATTTTTAGGCTTTTAGCCCGCTCGGCTTCGGCTACACGATCCTCTCCCTCAAGCAACAAAGGCATCAAGGTTTCTTCCTTGCCGTGAGGCGTTATAATCTGAGCCATTAAATTCTCCTTTCGATATAAGGATCGTTAAATAATTTTGACTGCTTCTAGAACTAGAATGATTAATTAAACTTATAAATTTTTATTTATTTTTTTTGAACACATATGATCAAGAATATCTTTAAGTGATTTTTCGCTTACCGGTTTACACATATAATAAACTATTCCTAAAGCCCTTATCTCCTTTTCCAATTTATCGCTGCTCTCTACAGCCATGGTGACAATACCGATGTCAGGACAAATTTCCTTAAGCTTTAAAATCAATTCCCTGCAATCGACATCGGGGAGTGATACATCCAACAGCACCAAATCAAAAGGCTTGCGTTGAGTGACATCCAAAGCCTCCCTGCCCGAACAGACCGCCGTGGCCTGGTACCCCCAATCTTGAATAAGATTGATTATATCCCAAATCAAAGGAGCTTCGCTTTCCACTACCAGCACATTCATTCAATAGGATTTCCTTTCTTAATCCTGAGCCCGAAGGATTTCCTTGATATGTAGCAATAGTTATGCCAATTCCAGCATCTACATGCAATATGCTTAATTTACGGGTAATAATAATTTAAAGGAAAATTAGATTATCATAGAAGGGAAAAATAATCCGGGTCTAAAGACCCGAACGTTAAAACAAAATATTCGTATGTTGCTGTAAAAATTGGACAATAATAGAGCGGGCGAAAACGCCTTATATTCGGAATTTAAAGACCGAGTTTTTGCATTTTCATGTATAAAGTCTTCGGATCGACTCCTAGCAAGCCAGCGGTTTTACCCCGGTGCCAGCGGCATTGATTCAATGCATCCTTAATAAAACGCCTTTCAAAATTTTCCACGGCTTCGCGAAGCTCACCCACCTGAACCGCTTCCTCCGCCAAAGTTTCCTCTTCCTCCCAACTCTTGAGCCCCAAGTTCTTCGGAGAAAGAAAATCGAAGTTTCCGACTGCCAAATAGCGTTGAATCACTCCCTGCAGTTCCCGAACATTACCCGGCCAGTCGTGCCTGTAAAACATATCCATTACCTTGGATGGTATTGACGGAATTTTTTCTCCTTTAAAGTACAAGCGCAGAAAATGTTCCGCCAGCAGCGGTATATCTTCTTTTTTTTCTCGGAGAGTAGGCAGCACTATAGGTAGGATACTTATCCTATAGTAAAAGTCCTGGCGAATTTGGCCGGAACCCACCATCGCATTGAAATCACGGTTTGTTGCGGCTATCAATCTGAGCCGAGAATGGCGCTCCTGTGTATCCCCTACAGGGGTGTAGACCCCCGCCTCGAAGGACCTCAGCAGCTTAACCTGCATGTTAACTCCAAGCTCCCCTACCTCGTCGAGGAAAAGAGTGCCACCGTTGGCCGATTCCAAATACCCGGTTTTGTCGATATGGGCTCCGGTGAATGCGCCGCGCCTGTGTCCAAAAAATTCACTTTCGACTAGACTTTCCGGTATCGCGCCACAGTTTACCGGGATGAAAGGTTTGCCGGCTCGTGCACTCATTTCGTGAATAGCCCGCGCGACAAGCTCCTTTCCGGTTCCCGATTCACCCAAAATTAGCACATTGACATCGGAGCCGGCCGCCTTGAGGATAAGTTCATAAACTTTCTGCATCGGCGCACTCTTGCCGACAATTTTACCGAATCTGTAACGCTCCTTGATACTGGATTTAAGCTTGATATTCTCACGCCGGAGATACTCGGACTCCTCCTGGATCGACATCTCCCAATGAACTTCCTCTGTTACGTCCCTCATCGTCGCCAGAATCGCCGGTTTGTTCTTTAGATCGATCAGGCTCCTGTGAACCGAAACCCAAAATTCCCTGCCGCTTCTCTTTACACAAACGCCTCTGAGTGCACCACCCAATGTTTCATCCTGTTCACCGGGGTCGAACACACGCCGAAATAAATCCCGAAACTCAACATCAAAAAGATCTGTCGCCTTCATGCCCCTAAGATCATCGATTCTGTATTCGAGCATTTCGGTGAACGAATGATTCGCGAAAAGGATCAAACCGTCCTGCACCATAACGGCGCCATCGGCGATAAATTCGGTAACACTCCTGTAAAGTCTTTCCCGCTCCTCCAGCGCCTTCTGAGCCTTGACCAAGGCGCTTACATCTCTCAGTATTGAAAGCTTCGATACACTGCCGTCCGCGTTCGTCAGAGGAGTCGAAACGACATCATAGGTTCGTCCGTTATGCTGGAAAAACCACTCCCTGCGCACTTTTTTCCTCTCCAACACGACACGATCAAGCATACATTCTTCGCAGGGCGTAGACCGGCCCTTGAAATAATGGTAACAGGGGCGACCATCAAGCGGACCGAATTCACGTTCGAGTGCGGGATTTGTGTACTCTATCACGAATTGATCGCTGACTTTATAAACACCGTCATCCATCGACATCAGAATCGAGAGGATGTTGTCCCTCTCAACCCTCAGAGCTTCTTCCGCCTGCACCCTTTCAGCGATTTTACCGAGCCTCTCGGCGATCGCATTCAGCAGGGAATCCTCCTGCTCAAGAAAAGGCATTTTACCGCCCTCGGGGCGCTCGAGGTAATAGACCTCCAATTTTCCGGCCCACTCGCCATGGACCTGGATATCGCAACTCTGTTTCCAGGTTGTTTCACGAAAATTACGGGTCGTGAATTCCTGGTAACCCATTATGATTCGGGCGCAAGTGATCTCGGGATACTGCCAGGAAGGAGGGATCAGGCCGACCACCCCCTGAAGGATATCTTCGATGGTAATTCCGGCTCGTTCCCTGAGTTCGGAGATGCCGTAAAGGCAATTGAGTTCCTTAACCCTTTTGTCATGTTCGTATGTACGCTCTCGTAGAGACCTTATTTTTTCCCCGAGTATCCTTCTGAGAGCTCTGTTTTCAGAAGCCAGGTCTTCGCCCTCGGCAGCGATTTGGAACGCCCGGGCCTGATCGGCAATATCTTTCTCATTAACCGGGAGAGTCATCAACACATCTGCGCATGAGTTAAAGGATTTAAGCATCGAATCTGTGGCTCCTCCTTTACCCCCTACCAGCATTATTACCGGCAGATTTCGAGTACAGGAATCCTTTTTCAAATTCCTGCATATTACCAGTGCTTCCTCGCCCAGGGACTCTTTGTTCACCACCACGAAATCGCAACCGTTTCCTGCCAGTTCACGCGCGACCTCGGCCGCAGAGCTGACATTCACCACCGATGTTCCGGGAATTGCATCCGACAACGCCGCAATTACAGCGGAAATCGTCTCAGGGTTCCGGTCGACCGCCAGTACAGTTCCCATAACTTTCTCTCAATAGCTTCTTTCTATAATATAGTCGTTTATTTCCATGAGGCTTTCCCTGGAAGGGCAGGAAGGAAAAATCCCGAGGCATTCGGCTGCACGCCGGGAATAGTCACCAGCCTCCGAATAAACCCTGTCGAGCGAACCATCACGTCTTGCCATTTCTATCACATACTCATAATCCCGCTGCCCGTCCGGGTCACCCCCGAGCAATTTTACAATCAAATCCCTATCCGCAACCTTGGATTCTTCCAGAGTATAGAGCAGCGGCAGCGTAACTTTTCCTTCCCTTAAGTCCTTCCCAACCGGCTTTCCAAAAACGCCTTCCGATGACGTATAATCAAGAAGGTCGTCTATCAGCTGGAACGCAATTCCCATATTGATTCCGAATTCTGAAAGTGCTTTTGTGGTATCGGCATCAGCACCGACCAATAAAGCCGGCGAAGCACAGGCCGCCGATATCAATTCCGCAGTTTTGAAAGTTATGATTTTAAAATAATCCTCGCTGCTTAAAGATAAATTTCGGGTGTTCATCAGTTCCAGGATCTGGCCTTCTGTCATACGGTTAGTCGTTTCGGCAAGAATCCTGAAAAATTCCATGTTTTCGGCGCTGAGGCTTATAGATGATGCAGTACAATATAAAAAATCACCGGCGATCACCGCAGCATGGTTACCCCACAGGTTGTTAAGCGACGGCCTTCTCCGCCTTACCTCTGCATTGTCCAGGACATCGTCATGCAGCAGAGAAGCCGCATGCACATATTCAAAAATGGTCGAAAGCCTGTATATGTCTCCACCCCGATAACCGCAAAGTTCAGCGCAAAGCACAAAAAGCAAAGGCCTCAAACGCTTTCCGCGACCCAACAACGCGTAACAGCCCATCTCCTTCGCAAGGGGTTCTTTCGAGTCTAACCCACGATAAAGTTCGAGGTTTATCTGATCAATATGCTCTTGAAATTTTTCAAAAATTTTGTTGTCGGCATTCATATGAATATCTATGGCAAAGGCCTCCCGGCAATCTCGAACAACCTCTTCAGATCAAGTCTGTTTACACAATCCGTAAACAATTCCCCGATCAGAACGTCGGCGTCGGCCCGCCCGAGGACATTTAATCTCCTGCCCGTCCCTTCTATTGTCCTTGTGATTTTTATGTCACCATCCACTATCAGTTTCGCATCATAAGCGATTCGGCCGGTCCAATTGTGCTTTACGATATCAAGAAAAAACTCCTTTATCACGATGACCACAACCGGGATACCCTCTTTAGCTCCTGTTACCACCTTAAAACCACCAGCCGCGAATTTGCGCTTAAAAGCCTCCTGCATTAATCCCGGCACGTCATATATTCCTTCAGGCGACACGTCGTCAACCGCAGACCCTACAGACAAGGAAACCATTTGGACATTCCCTCCCTGTTGGGCCGCAGCGGCAGGCCCGAAAACGTTGCCGCTCCTTCGAGCATCTTCAACTTTCAAACCAATTTCCTCCGGCGGTGAAACAACTGCCCCCACCGGCACAACATAGGAAACATTGAGCCTGGGTATCGAGGAACATGTGCCGACCATCAGACAAAACAGAACAATGCCCAAAACCCAACAGTAATTCCTTAAAATTTTCATATAATTCCCTCCAAAGCCCCAAAACCCCAAAACCCCAAAAGCAATTTATTTTCAAAAAGAAGGAAAGATTAAGTTACTAAGTTAAAAAGTAAGTGTTGTTCTAGAAATATTTGAAAATGTTTTTTCAGTTGATCTTATCCATCCAATCTTTGCAGTTGTCAAGGAATCTCTCTCTATCTTTGGCAGTGCTAAGACCACAGTTCTTGAAGTTGCCTGACTGTTGCAAATGCTACATAGAGATTAGGAATACAAGAAATACTGTACCTTAGTGAATTTTCCGTTAAGCCCATGAGCTGAGGTTTTGTCAGCTAGATGCGCAGTTTGACCAACCTCTTTTGCTGAAGTCTTGTACAGAATTTCATTGTACTGTCTCATGATCTCTGTATAAAGCATTTAACATCTATATAAATACCTTCCATGGTTGGTTCATGCTGCTCTTCTTGTCTCGATTGATAAGTATGATCCATTTTAATTTATTATTATTTAAA
>JAWOBE010000226.1:0-13316 GCA_046498185.1 Desulfatiglandaceae bacterium
TGCTCCGAGGATCACGAAAATTTCCCCTTCGTAAACTTCGAGCGAAACCCCGTTGAGGATGAGGTTGTCTCGATACCCCCCAACGAGATCTTCGATTTTTATCATCACGTTTGCGGCCATGGTTAAATTTTCCCTTAACGGAACTGCAGCAAAATAACATCGCGGATACAATCCGCTCCCACAAAAACTACATGCAACTTCACACTGTGGGAGCGGTTTTCAACCGCGATCTTGTCCGCAACGACCGGGAATAACATCGCGATTGCAAATCGCTCCCACAAAAACTACATGCAACCTCACACTGTGGGAGCGGTTTTCAACCGCGATTATAGCGGCCACCGCCTCGGAATAACATCGCGGATACAATCCGCTCCCACAAAAAGCAAATCACGGTATGGTATCCCCGTGGGGAGGGTTTTATCAGAATTTACCAGTATCGCAGAATTACTGCAAATAAGGAATCGACAACTATGATCATAAAGATGCTGCTCACAACCGCTGATGTAGCCGCTTCTCCCACTGCAGCCGCTCCGCCCCGGACTTTGAAGCCCTTGAGGCAGCCGATCCAGGCAATCAAAAATGCAAATACAAAACTTTTGCTGATTCCCCAGAATACGTCGAACAGAGTCAGGGCGTTGATCGTCTGTGTAAGGTAGGCACCGGCGCTCAAGTCAAGCATGAAAATCCCTACAATCATTCCTCCTGCTATGGCGAATAAATCGCTGAACAAGGTTAACACCGGCATCATCATTACGGCGGCCAGTACCTTGGGGACCGCCAGGAATCGGACAGGATCGAATCCCATGGTTGTCAGAGCGTCTATTTCTTCGGAAACCTTCATCGACCCGATTTCAGCTGCGAAAGCAGCCCCCGACCTGCCTGCGACGATGATCGCGGTCATGATGGGGCCGAGTTCCCTCGTCATTGCGAGGCTGACCAGGGAAGCCACATAGATGCCCGCACCGAATTGCTGCAGCTGTGCTGACGACATGAACGCCATGATCAAGCCCAGCAGGAAGCTGATGAGGCCCACGATCGGGAGAGCGTCAACGCCGGTTCGCTGCATGTAAAGGAACATATCGTAGGTTCGCAATGATCGGGGATGAATGAAAACGTGGAAAAGCGCGATGCATATCGAGCCTAAAAATAAAACCATATATTTGACCTCGGAGAAAACATCGATAGTCGCTTCTCCGAGCCTGGCCACGATCGCCTGCCTTTTTTCGTTGATTCCGAAATTTTTTCCGAGCGATTCGAAGCCAACCAGAAAGAGCGTTTCTTTCACCCGGTCGGAGGCTCCTGCAATGCGGAAGTCACCATGGCGGGCGGCCGTTATTTTCTTTAGTTCCAGCAATACGAGCACGCCGAAATCATCCATATAGGGAACCCGCTCCATGTCAACGACAACAGATGCACCGGAAGGAGGATCGAATTCGGAGGCGAGCCGGTGTATCAACCCGGGTGTGCTGGAAGAATCCAAGGTTCCGTGCAGATGGACTGTCGTCTCCCCGCCTTTGACTTCGATGGAGTAAACGGCCGTTGTTTTTTCGGTGGATTTCATCCATCACCACCCGGATATTTTCAATTTTTGCAGCTTCTGATGAATCATCACGGAAACGGTTTCAGTAAAGGAAATGTTCATCCAAAAATGACCGGACCGATCAATTTTCCATGCCAAGGCGGCGTTAAACCACCTTTTGAAGCAGGTGCCTGAGGCGGTCACGTATCGAGCGTACAAGGCATTCCCCCCGGCTTCTGGTGTTGTACCGTTCCCATTCTTTTCGGGTTACGCTTTCCGGGATATGAAGAATTTTGAGCTTGACGAGGGCCATATGGTCATCTGTCACAAATCTTTTAAAAACCAGCTTCAGGGGGTACCATCTGAATTCCCGCTCATGGATTGCCGCACCCCAGTCGATTATATATGGACGCCCGTCTTCACCCAGTAGAACGTTGGCTTCTTTTTTAAGATCGCAATGGGCGAGACCTCTTTTATGCACCCTGTTCACCAGGTCTTCCAGATCATTGAAAAAAGAGGCGGGCAGAGTGATGTCCCTGTAAGCATTTTCGAGGCTTCTTCCCCGTATTTCTTCGATCACGAGAGCCAGCCCGTCGATCAGCCTGAACAATCTCGGGGTTCCGTCGACGCCACGAAGATGCCTGTATGCTTTTGATTCCCGCCAGACAAGGAAGCGGCCGACGGTGTTGCGATATAAAAACCCAAGCCGACTGAAATCTTTAACAACCGCCTTAACCTCGCCGTCAATAACCCGTAGCACCGCCGGCCTCGTGTTCGTGTTCGGCCTGAGGACGGCGGATTGAATCTCAGGGAGGTTTTGCAATGTTAGAAATTCAAACATAAAACAGCCGTCATACCGGTCAGGCAAAAAGTGCCATTTTCCCCGGGTTCAGTATATTGTCAGGGTCAAAAGCTTGCTTGACGCGTCGCATCATTTCGATTTCCACCGCCTGGTGTTCGAGGGACATGTAAGGCGCCTTGGCTATTCCTATTCCATGCTCACCGGTCAACGTTCCCCCGAGGGAGCATGCAAGTCCGAAAAGTTCTCCGGCAAGGGCTTCGATGGTTTTCACCTGGGCCGGGTCCGATTTGTCATACATTATTTTCGGGTGAAGGTTCCCGTCGCCGGCATGCCCGAATATAACGAACGGAAGCCCGAATGGACGAACCGCGCTGGAGAGCCGCGAAAGCAGCTCCGGCACCTTGGATATCGGCACCGCCACATCTTCGGAAATATTGTTTGTACCCATAGTGGCGGCTGCGCTTCCGGCTGATTTCCTTGCTTTCCACAGGGCCGCGGCCTTTGCCGGCGTGTCGGCTTCGCGTATTTGGATGGCGCCGTTTTTTTTCATGACCTCTACCACGTGTTCCATCTGGAAAGTCGCTTCACCTTTTGTGAACCCGTCTGTTTCGACCAGCAGTATAGCCTCGGCATCAGGCAGGTCCATTCCAGCCTGACTTTTGAGGGCCCGGATTGTATTCGCATCCAGTATTTCCAGTACACTGGGGACGATGCCGGCCTTGATTATTTCGGCCACCGCAGCGCCTGCCTTACCGAGTTCGTCGAAACAAGCCTCGGAGGTGGCATGCGCAAGCGGCCTGGGGCTTATTTTTAAGGTAATTTCGGTGATGATGCCGAGCGTTCCCTCCGAACCCACAAAAAGTCTCACCAGGTCGTAGCCGGAAGATGTTTTCAAGCAGCTGGTACCTGTCCGCATCACGCGGCCGTCAGGGAGGACAACTTCCAAAGCCAGTACGTAATCCCTTGTAACTCCATATTTGGCGCCTCTTATACCACCTGCATTCGTGGCGACGTTGCCGCCGATTGTGCAGGCCTGGCTGCTCGCCGGATCAGGCGGGAAGAAGAATCCGGTCGGTGCAAGCACCCGATCCAGGTCGGCGTAGACCAAACCCGGCTGAACGACTACCTGGCGGTCTTCTATCCGGATATCAAGAATTTTGTTCATCCTGGAAAGATCGATGACAATGCCGCCTTCCAGCGGGACTGCGGAACCTGCAAGGCCGGTGCCGGCCCCCCTCGGCGTCACCGGGATCCTGTTTTCGGCCGCTATGCGCATGACCCGGGCAACGTGGTCGGTGCTCGTAGGGCAGACCGCCGCCTCCGGTCTATGGTTGTGGTCCGAGGCGTCGTAGGAGTAGGAGACCATGTCAATGAGGGAGCTTGTAACGTTTTCACGGCCCACGTCCTCGATCAATTCGTTTTCAATAGATTTATCCATTAATAACAACGTCCTTTCTTATGAGGAAGGCAGCTTCAAAAAAAGAAGTTTGTCATAAATTCCTGTTTTGTGGAAGCCTGAAATTCATAGACTTCCTGGAATTGCGGCTGATGGAAGGGAAAAGAGATGAGTCTGTATGGGGAATGAACCTGGCGGCGCTGAACAGCTCCATGAATTGCTGATTGACGTTGAGTTCCATGTAAGTCACACGATCATGAATCTTCCGCAATGATTCCAAGTTACTGCGACTGACAAGCGCTTTGGCCGCTCCTTCCAGCGATGTGTTTCCGATGGAACGGTAGCGTTCCCTGGGGAGATCCGGGAGCATCCCGATTGTGACCGCCGAGTCCGGGTCTATGTACGAGCCGAAGGTACCTGCAATCCAAAAGGTCGAAATATCGTTAAAATCGATGCCGACGGTGCCCGCCACGGTGGTTAGTATTGCATGCATGGCTGCTTTTGACCGCAGAAGCCGGTCAAGGTCAGCCTGTCCGATCACCAACTCCCGTCCGTTGCCGGAAGCTTCGGCTTCAACGATCATCAGCCCCCGTGTGCCGTCAATTTCCTTCAGTCTTTTGCCGCAGGCGGCGGGTACGATCCGTGCCCTGGCATCGATCATCCCCGCGGTGAAGAGTTGGGCTGCAAGGTCGATAAGGCCGGATCCGCAGAAGCCCACCGGCGGAGCTTCACCGATCGTGTGAAAGGATATGCGGCCGTTTTCGGGATCTATCCGGATGCGGTCGATGGCTCCTTCGGCGGCCATGACACCGATTTCCGCCACGCCGCCTTCGAGCGCCGGTCCAGCGGCGCCGGCACATCCCAGAATCCAGTCCCTGTTTCCTATGGCGACTTCGGCATTGGTGCCGACATCCACGAGTATCGAGATTTCCTCCGCTTCGACCATACCTGAAGCCAGTATACCGGCGATGACATCTCCGCCGAAATAACTGCCGACGTTGGGGGCCAATATAACCGGCGCGGCCGGGTGCAAAGAGAGACCCAGGTCGCGGGCGCGCATCAGAGGGGGTATGTTCACCACCGGCGTGTAAGGTTCCCGGCAGAGCCAACGGGGGTCAAGACCCAGGAAAAGGTGCGTCATCGTTGTGTTGCCTGCGATCACCGCCGCCGCCGGAGGGTTGGAGTCCATGCCGAGATCTGCGGTCATCTGCTCGAATGCGTCATTCAAGGCAGATACCACGGAGCTCTGCAGATCTTTGAGGCCGTCTTCCCGGGCCGCGTAATGTATGCGTGTGAGGATGTCCCCGCCGATTTGCACCTGGGGATTTTGAAACGAACGTTCATCTAAAACCGCCCCGGTTTCGATATCCACAAAACGGACGACGATTGTGGTCGAGCCCAGATCCACCGCAACACCGCACGGGGAAGGGGTACCGGGTGAGGCAGCGCTTGTTAGTCTCCACGAATGTCCATCGTGAAAAACCGTCGCCTTTATCCTGTAGCCGTTTTCTCTTAAAATCCGAGGCAGCGAGGAAAGAATTCCAAGTTCGACCGTGATATCTTCTACTGCCATAGTTTTTTTAAAGTACTTTACCAAACGGTCTGCATCGGCGGTGTTATCTTCGAGGCTTGGGGGAGTGAGCTCGCAAACCAGTGATTTTATCCATGCGTCTTTTTCAGCAGGGGCCATAAATTTCGCTCCAAATTTTTTCTTCGGCTAATTTTTTTCTACCGTGGTATATACTTATAATCATTACCGGTGCTGTGTAAAGATTTCCGACAGGCTGTTCATCCAGATATGCGCCTGTATGGATACCAATCTCTTCACTGCGGCATTATCATCAATTTCCATGGAATGGGGGTAGTTATGAGATATCGTGCTGTTTTAGCGGGCTTGCTGGCGTTAAGCTTGTTTGCCTGTGTATCCTACAACCATCTGCCGGAGCATGTGCGTGTGGTCGAGTTTATCGTTCCGGGCTGCGACTGAAAAGGCACTGCCCTGAGGGTAAGTTCTATCCTCAACGAAATAGATGGCGTGCTGGAGGCCGAAGCAAATTCTGTGGATCATACGGCCACGGTCACCTATGACACCCGCAGAACCGAGCCGGAGATCATGATGGAGGCACTGGCGGAAAATGATTTTCCGGTGGAATCCATGCGTTTCCTCAAATAGTGGGTGCTGCCCACCACAATACTCAAACAGCCTTTTTACTGCGTTCCGCCAGTTCTTTTTCCACGAGTGAAAGGTCCGTCCATCGGGTCGGCTGCGCTTTCAGTTTTTTCAACAGGCTGGTCTGCATGTGCGGAACAAGAACGGGCTGCCATTTTAAGGCCAGCTTCGGGTCCTGCAGCCAGGTAAGCACATCCTTCGCCCGCCCGGCTGAAAGGGGATGGTGTTCATCCGGGAATAGCCTCTTCAGTGCGTGTGAATTGACGGGGTTTTGTACCATGTAGGCCGCAGCGCCTATTGCGCGTTTCTTCTGGTTCAGCATAACCATCAGCACCGTGGCCAGTTCGTCCACCGCTTCCACATGGCCCGAAAATGGGTTGTCCCATTTGGACAATAGGACGCGGCCGATTTCATGAAAAAGGGAGAATGAAAGAAGATCCAGTGTTTTTTCACGATTTTCCACTATTCCGTAAAGGTGTTGGATGTATTCTTTGCAGAGTACAATGCCGGAAGGATCGGCGAAAGCTTTCGGGGAGCCGCATGACTTGAGGGCGATAGGGAAGGGTTCGAAGATAAAAAGCCTGCTTAACTGCAATTCCACGAAGCGCATCATTTTGTTCGCCGCACTCAGTTGATCCGCCTGGCCTCCTGTCTTTCCGGCGGCATGAATCGTCGCCTTTACCTCCCTGGATTCTGACCCCTTTCGATTGTCGAATACAAGATAATGGTTTCCGGCATTCGTCACTGTCACCGAAAAGGATAGCCGTTTTTCCATTCGTCCGGTGAAAAGGGGTCTCGACGTGTCGGGTTTCCCGCCGCTTGTGGAATCCAGAAGAGCGATGACAACCTGCCCGTCGCTTTCAGCCTGAACCGCTACAACGGCGCCTTTGGGCAGGTTTTTCAACCGTGCGGCTTTCGATTGGCCCGGTGGTACATTCATGTTGAAGGACACCACTCCGTCTGCAGCAAAAGCGCATGGAACGATGATCGTAAGAGAAACAAAAATAAGTAATATCTTGAGATATCTCATAAAATATTTTCTATCATCGGCCCCCCTGCGTGTCAAGAATAGATGCGGGACCCTGATCCACCATCAAGATGCCACCCGCATGTCCTTTCTGTGGGAGCGATTTGTAATCGCGATGTTGTTCCTCACTTTTTTCTATACAAATAGTCTTTTTCGAAGTAAAAATAATCATTTTTGATTCTTGTGTGAATTCCTCAAATTTCTGTGCATATTGTTGTTTGTAGTCGCCGTGCGTCGATTCGGGGATGGTTGCCTGGTCGTCTCTCTACGTTTTATGGTGGAGGGAAATGAAATCCCGTCATTTCCTGCACTTGTGAGGACAACCGGCCGCTCGGAGTGAGCGATGGAAGCACCCTACGAATACAGTCCCTACCTGTGGGTCATCCTGGCAACCCTCGTGTTTCCGATTTTTCTTATCTTTCATGCATTTAAACACCGCTCCGTTCCGGGCGGGGTTCCTTTTCTCGTTGTGCTGGGGACCGTTATTCCGTGGATTATCGGACATGGCTTCGAACTTCTCTCCACCGGTGATGAAACCAGGATTTTCTGGTACCAGTTTCAGGCGGTGCTTTTCCTTCCGATTGTGACCGCGGTGCTGTGCTTTGTCATTGAATACTCAGGCTTGGGCAAATGGCTGAACCGCCCGATGCTCGCTGTCCTTGCATTCCCCGTGGTTGCGTATTTTATTCTAGTAGTTACGAACCCTTATCACCACCTGATCTGGGAGGAATTCAGGGTTGACGGTCGTGTTCATGCAGGGTTTGGCCCTGGCAATTGGGCGTTTATCGGGTACTTCGTCCTATTGAGCCTTCTTCACGTGATCATCCTTGTGAGGCTCTTTGTGCGTTCCCCCAGGCATCGCTCGATAGCGGGCTGGCTTCTCATGGCGCCGTTCATTACGCGAGCCGGGTATTTTTTGAATGTTATGGACTGGAACCCCTTTGCGCCGGTGAACCCCACGGTTCTTGCGATAAACGTCGTGGTGTGGCCTTATGCCTTCGCCATTTTTCGTTTCCGGATGTTCGATGTTGTTGCCGTGGCACGCGATACTGTTTTCGAGAGGATGCACGATGGAATGATGGTATTGGATGCCAGCAACAGAATCGTCGATTTTAACGATGCGGCACAGAGGCTGTTTGGCGTTTTTCGGCCCCTTGTCGTGGGTGGTCAGGCTGAGGAGATCCTCGGAGACTATCCGGGTTTGGCCGGGATCTTCGATGGATCGGCGGGGGACCGGGGAGAGCTCTGTTTCGAGAGTGCGGATGCCTGCTGGATCCAGGTCTCTCTATCCCCGGTGATCGATACCCATCGCAACCTTAAGCTGGGGCGCTTGATCTGGTTCCACGATATTACCGAGGAGAGACTGACCCGGGCTCGAATGCTGGATCAGCAGAGGACTATGGTCGCTCTAAAGGAACGCGAGTTGCTGGCACGTGAACTCCATGACGGCGTGGGCCAGATGGTTGCGGCAACCCATTTGCACCTCCAATCAGCGATTGAATTCCTGGCCAGAGGGGATCTTAAAAATACCGGATCTTGCCTGGAGCGTCTTGCTGATGTGACCCGTGAAGCCAAGGAGTCCATACGCATGTATCTGTCCGGCGTCAAGGCGGCCTCTCAGGGAGGGCCGGACTTTGTGCCTTACCTTCGCCGGTACCTCGAAAACTTCAGCCGGGATTACGGTCTTGCCGCTGGTTTGATCGTGGCGCCCGAAATGGAAAAGACACGCCTTGACGCAGCCGTCGAGGGTCAGCTTTATCCAATTATCCAGGAGGCGCTTACGAATACACGCAGGCATGGAGGCCCCTGCTCAAGCCGCGTGATTATCACCTCATTGGACGGATATGTTTTTGTGACAATTGAAGACGACGGCCGGGGATTTGATCCTGAAGAATCCGTCGAAAACCACGGTTTCGGATTGCGGTCCATGCGTGGGCGGGCTGAATCCATCGGAGCCATTTTGGACGTTGATTCGGCTCCCGGCAATGGGACGCGCGTGATCGTCCGTGTCCCGCTCAAAAAGGAGGAGTCATGAGAGTGCTGCTGGTGGATGACCATCCGCTTTTCCTGGAGGGGCTTAAGACGCTTTTGACGCTCCGCGGCGTCGAAGTTGTGGGTTCGGCACGCGATGGCCTGGAGGCGCTTGAAAAGGCACGTGCCTTGAGGCCGGAGGTCATCCTCATGGATGTCAGGATGCCGAACATGGACGGGTTGACAGCCACGCGCCTGATCAAAGCGGAGATGCCGGATACCAGGGTCGTCATGCTGTCGATGTCGGAGGACGACCAGGATCTGTTCGAGGCGATCAAATACGGGGCCTGCGGCTATCTGATCAAAACGGAAGACACCGAGAAATTTTTCGAACTTCTCCAGGGATTGGTGCGCGGAGAGGCGCCTCTTTCCCCAAGGCTGGCCGGCAGGGTACTGGAGGAATTCGCCCGTAAGGGAAGGTCAGGTGGTTCCCCCGTGGAGCAAGTGGGAAAGGAAGAGGAAGCGCTCACGGCGCGCCAGATGCAAGTCTTGACTCTTGTGGCCCAGGGTTTGACCTACAAGGAAGTGGGGGCCAAACTCTTTATATCAGAGCGTACGATAAAGTATCACATGGGAGAGATTCTTGAACGGCTTCACATGGAAAATCGCCGGGAGGCCATCGAGTTTGCAAAGCGTTTGAAGCTGGGCAAAAGATAAAAAGATAGAAGCCCCTGAACGACAATAGAATAAGTACAGGTAAAGGTACAGTCATAAATACGTCCCGACTGTACCTTTTCTTTTTGTTTCCTGTACCAAAACCGTTCCAGACGTACATTGTGAAACCACCGATGCCCTGATAAGAAATAATTGGCTGATTCTAATCTTAAAAAAGGCATGTTTGAGGTTCAACCCAATGAAAAAACGACGGTCGGTCGTGTTTTGGGGGAATAGCCTGGTGATGTCGGCGATGGAAAGAAGCCTGCATGAACACCCTGGATTTCAAATACAACAGATCAATCACGAACGTATCGGCATCGGCGACGCACCGTGTGCGGCTCAGCCCGATGTGATTGTGTTCGACATGACGACAATGCCGGAGCATTTTGCCGTCTCCGCTTTGCAGGCGTGCCCAATGCTTTTGCTTATCGGGATTGATATTGAGAACCATAAAATGCTGGTCCTGTCAGGACGTGAATTACGGTTTTTAACAGCAGACGACCTGGTGCAGGCCATTGATCAAAGTTTTCCCGCGGAGCATGCCATTGCTTAATGGGACAACGGGTTGATTTTAAATATGAAAAGATACACGGACGGATTTGCTGATATGTCTGCAGGTTTCGTTCGAGAAGGATGCCACACGATGTAGGACACAAGGAGGTAAGGTTATGGGCCTTGCACGGAATATGAGAAGATTGGCGCGTAAGAGTGATAAGGGTGCTGCGAAGTATAAAAAAGCCTACATTGAGCCCCTGGAGCCTCGCATTCTTCTGTCTGCAGATCTTTCCTACACCATGGCCGGTGACATACGGGACCTGACCCTGGGAATCGACCAGATCGACGACGTCGATACGATAAAACTTGTTGACACTGAAAGCGGTGCCATGGTGGAGAGCCGTGCCCTGGCCGAAACGAGCAGTATAGAGATAATCGGCTCTGATCAGGATGATGTGCTCAGGTTAAGCCATGACTTCAACGCTCTGATGGACTCGCTTTCCATCCTCTTCGAGGGTGGCGGAGGAAATGACGCGCTCTTCGGCCCATCGGTTGATACAGAGTGGCAAATCACCGGAGCGGGCAGCGGCCTTGTGGCCGGTGTTCATTTCGCCGGCGTGGAGAATCTGACCGGTGCGGCGGATAACGAAGACACCTTCGTTTTTACCCAGGAAGGGACGCTCGCCGGGACGGTCGATGGCGGGGTTGGCGGGTTCGATACGCTGGTGATGTCCGGGAATTACAGCACTCTGGAGTTTGCAGCCACGAGCCCGAATGATGGAAGCATTGTTTACGACGGAACGGCCCTTGTCTATGCGGGGCTTGAGCCGATCAGCGCTTCCGGAGGGGATGTGCTTTTTAAAGGCACCTCGGACGATGACAATATCGTGGTGAGCGTGGACGTAAACTCGGGCGTTATCTCTGTAAGCTCGCCAAGCATTGAAACCATCAACCTCAGCGGAGTTACCGACTCATTTACCATCAGAGGCGGAGCCGGTGAGGACACGGTTACGATAAGCGACAGCCTCGATATAGCCGGGGCTGATTTGATCATCGAGGCCGAAACGATCACCGTGGCTGCCGGGTCATCCATCAACACCGGTTCGGGCGATGTGACCCTGACGGCGATTGCCGATGCAGACGGCTCTTCGAACACGATCGCGGAGGTGAACATCTACGGTCAAATTACGACAACCGGGGCTCTGCAGGTCACCGCACAAACGCAGGGGACTGTCACCACTGAAAATCTCACTGGAGCGGCAACCAATGACTTTACCGACAGCGCCACGGTCGCAGTCAGCGGCTCCGATAACATCCGTGCGGGAACAATAGAGCTGAAAGCACAACGCTTGACGAGCTATTCGGCAACTGGAAGGAACGCCTACAACGATATCTCCGGCGATGTAAAGGCATATATCGAAAGTAGCACGGTTGAGGCGGGAGCAGGCGGCTTGGCGGTATCCGCCCTGGACAGCGTCTCATTGACCGCCGAATCGCCCGAATTGGAAGTGGACATGGACGCCCTTTCGGGCATGACGTGCATTTCCGTGGCAGCGGCACGAAACAGCCTTTCCGGAAACACGGAAGCTTATATCAAGGATTCTTCAATAACGGCCACAAACGGCGGCATCGAGGTGACAGCAGAGCGGCACGCGACGATCAGCGCCGGTGCGGCTGCGACTTCTTTAATCACCGATATGCCTATTCAGAGTCTGGCTGTACCTCTCGGAGGAACGTTCAGCTCGAATATCGTCCGCGGTGATGTGAAGGCGTATGCCGAAAGCAGTACACTGACAACCACTGGGAACGGTTCGATTTCCCTCACGGCCCGCGACGGTTCGGCAATCGATGCGACGAGTCAACTGAGTGCGGTCGCCAAGACCGATCCCCTTATCGGGGACATTGGTGGTTCCGCCGGTGTGTCTATCGCGTTCAACTCGATCGGCTGGAACCCGAATTCCACGGCTTTGCCGGACCTGACGATCCCGCTGCAGATAACCAATGCCCTGCTGGGTATCAATTTCGGTACCGAGGAAACAGTCGATGTAGAAGCGTATCTACTGGATAATACCAATGTGAGCGCAGCAGGAGACGTGAGCGTGCTGGCCGATTCGGCCCCGCAGACCAACGCGACCGTGAGCAACTCGGCCGAGACGACATCATCAGGTCTTTATGGAGCTATGGGCGGTGCGGCCAGCGGCATTCTAGCCAGCAACATGGTAAGCAGCGCAGCTGCGGCGTCGATCCGCTACACCCAGTCTCCAGATGACACCCCGGATATCTCTGCGGGTGGCTCGATAACGGTTACGGCCGAAGATTATGCGGGCATTTATGCGAACACCAAAATTGTATCCTCTTCGATCACCACCAACGACGGCGGTGTGAATGTATTCAACGATGTCGTTTCTGAACTGGTTCACGATTATACAACCGATGACGGCGACACGACCCTGGCATTTGGCGACAGAGTCCTGCTCAGTGAGGAATACGGTAATGGCGGCACCCCAGGACGCGTGTACGAGTTTTTGGGTGCCGATGAGACCACAGCCCGCGATCTTTTTTCCGAGGATTACAGCGATCTCGACTGGTGGAAGGAAATTCTCGCCACCGAGCTGGTACCCGAGGGCGTTAATTTGAGCGATTCGGATTCGGTCGCGATCGGCGGCATCGTGGTGCGTAACGACGCCCGCAGTGACGTTCTGGCGAAGATCGAAAATGCGTATGTCACGACGTCCGATGGCGACGTGATCGTCACCGCCACGGAAGGGGCCACAATCCTCGCCACGACGGATGCCACAGCCGTCGCTTCGGGGGGCAGCGCTTACGGCACCGGGGTCGTGATCGGAGCAAACGGTGTCATGGCCACCAATATGATCCTGAGCCAGGCGGATGCCTATCTCGACGACAGCATTGTGAACGCGGTAGATGCCAACCTGTCCGATAGTGACGGTTTCGGGAATGTAATCGTTAGCTCGCAGAATATCCCACTGGTCGACGCCACCGTCTTGAACTCGGTGACATCCGGGGACATCGCCGCGGGTGTCACACTGGCTTTCAACACGGTGGGCTGGCAGGCGCAGGACGTCCTTTCCCAAACCCTGGACACCCTGATCAGCACAGATCTCGGTACGGAAGAGAAGGCGGGCGTGCATGCCTACGCGGAGGACACAGAGCTTATAGCCGACAGGGATGTCAGGGTGACCGCCTATTCGGACGCCC
>JAWOBE010000228.1:0-25917 GCA_046498185.1 Desulfatiglandaceae bacterium
CGGAACGTGAAAAAGCACTCGATTTCGAGAAGTACTTGAAATCTCACTCCGGCAAAGCTTTCGCCAACAAACATCTCTGGTAAAAGCGCCCCTCTGTAAACCATGCAACCGGTGACCACTCCAATGGACCGCGGCTAATATGATTTTATCCCCCTGGCGCATAAAAACAGCCATCGCCTTCACCGACCGCAAAAAAGCACTGAACTTTGAATCCTACCTGAAAAGCCCCTCTGGAAGAGCATTCGCCAAAAAAAGGCTGTAAACAGGCGCTTAATGGCTGACGTCTAGCATTTTTACCGGTTTCGGGAATTATGATTGTCGCTGATCAGCCAGCTTTCGACGAATTGTCACAGCTTGTCTCCAACACCAAATCAGCCCCCGTTACAGCTCGTATACATCACAACCCCAGCCTGCTTGTCATGATGAATGACAGAGATCAGGCTGTACACGGGCTGCTGTGGCATCCACTATGGGTCTCTTAACCAGCTCGTATCCATACCCTCACAGGTTATCCTTGACATCAGGTCTTAAAAGTTTTTATCTTGTTTTTGCATATCATTGAGGCCAAATAAACGTCCACACTATCCGCAGGGGACATCATGATGGCCGGAGACACCTGGTGTACACCATTTGTAAATTTAACCCATCCTGACCACTGACCATACGACCGAAGAATACAACATTTCTCCCGGTCACGAGCTGTTTTGGTAATTCACAATCTCAACTCGCCGGCCTTTGCGCAAGTGGATCGGTGTGCAGGATATTTTTTTCAACTTTCTGGGAGCATGGGCAATAAGAAACCTACTCAACTGAAGACTTTTTCTGTATACATGGTCTCGTTGACGGCCTAGGATAAATGAACTTCTTAGGGGGTTGTATAAAACAATGTCATAGATCTCTGCTACGATAGAAATTATCATTAGAACTATTAAATCTGGCTGCGACCGCAAAGAGTTATACCGGAACATCAGGCAGTGGGCGATCGACATGGCCGTTGAATCGGCTTTGCTGGAAACCATTGACAAGGCAGTCGAAGGGCCGCCAGCAGACTATGTCCACCAGCAGGGATGGGTATTGATCGCTTTTCAAAATGCCCTGTATCAGCTGCTTCATGCACCAAACCTCGAGGACGGTGTTGTCGACACCATCATGCGCGGGGGTGACACCGATACCAACGCGGCCATTTGCGGGGCGCTGTTAGGCGCTGTGTCCGGTCGGGAAGCTATTCCGGCCCAGTGGCTCGACTCACTGCAGAACTGCCGCCCTGAGGCCGGACATCCGCGAGTACACCATCCACGCCCGAAATGCTTCTGGCCGGTGGATGTATTGGAGCTGGCAGAAAAATTGATAGGAAATTGAATTTTGATATATGAGGAGGAATTATGAACGAACGATTTTATCTATTGAAAATACAACTACTTAATATCGAACCGGCCATCTGGCGGCGTTTTGTGGTGCCCGCCAACATTACGCTGGACCGGCTGCACGATGTTATCCAGATTGTCATGGGTTGGACCGACAGCCACCTGCACGAATTTGCCATCGGGAATAAACGATACACGGAATACCCTGAATCGAAAGAAGACGGGCTGGTCTGCGGCAGATACCGTCTTGGCGATCTGATCAAACAGAAAGGCCGTAGCTTCCGTTACCTGTATGACTTCGGGGACTGCTGGGAGCATGAACTTGTTCTGGAGGAAAGCCGCTATTTCAATCCGGAACTGAGAACGGCGCCGGCCTGTCTTGAAGGCGAACGGGCCTGCCCACCTGAAGATGTGGGCGGTGTACCCGGCTACTTTGAATTCTGCAACGCCCTGAAGGACCCGAGCCATGAAGAGCACGAAAGTTACATGGAATGGTCCGGTGGCGATTACAACAGTGAGCGGTTTGATTCCGAATCGATCAACTGGGAATTGATGAAATACTTCCGCTGGTCCCGGGACAGGTATCAAAACTGGGGAGGCGTTGAATGAAGAAGGATAAGAACAAGCAACTTCAAAAAGCAGAAAAAAAAGAGACATCCATTGTTCGATCCTCAGCGGCCGAATATCTGACATTTGTTGCAGCCACCGGCAAGGGCGGCGTTGAGGCGGTATACGCTGACGAGAACATCTGGCTGACCCAGAAAATGATGGCCACGCTCTATGATGTCGATGTCAGGACGGTAAACTATCATTTGAAAAAGATATTTAGTGACAGCGAGTTAGAGGAAATTTCAGTTATCCGAAATTTTCGGATAACTGCCGCTGATGGTAAAAACTACGATACAAAACACTATAACCTCTCGGCCATTATTGCGGTCGGTTATAAGGTCAATTCGGAACGAGCCGTGCAGTTCCGCAAATGGGCGACTCAGGTCATTCAGGAGTTCACCATCAAGGGGTACACCATGGATGATGAACGTCTGAAGAATGACGGCACTGTCCTTGGGAAAAAGTACTTTGAAGAGCAGCTGGAGCGCATCCGGGAAATTCGCCTTTCCGAGCGCAAGTTCTACCAAAAGATTACCGACATTTACGCCACGTCCATTGATTATGATGTGACTGCTCAAGCCACCAAACGTTTTTTTGCAACCGTCCAGAATAAGCTGCACTGGGCCATTCATGGACAGACGGCTGCCGAAGTGATTGTCGACCGGGCAGACCATCAGAAACAAAACATGGGGCTGAGCACTTGGAAGGACGATCCGAAAGGAAAACTCCATAAATTCGATGTCAGTGTGGCAAAGAATTATCTGACCGAAAATGAGATGGCGCAACTGCAGCTTGAAGGGATTGGATGTTGCGCAACGTGTTGAATAAACTTATTTTATGGATGCATTTCGGTTTTGAGAACGAATTGGAGTAAGGCTCCGTGTCCTCCACCAGCCTTCGCCTTCACCGAGCGCAGAAAAGCACTGAACTTTGAAACCTACCTGAAAAGTCCCTCCGGAAGAGCATTCGCCAAAAAGAGGCTGTAAATCCGAAATGAAGCCCTCCGGACGGGCATGGTTTTGCAGGCAGAGCTGGATAAAAAAGTCAATCAAGGGTGACAAGCATGTCCACCATCCTTTTATTGAGTCAATTTCTGATGGAAAAAAGCCAGCAAAAAGCGAGGGTTTCAATGAAAGCCAAAGAGCGCCACAAGACGAAAATCCTTGAATATTTTGGGAATCCTGACAACGAATGGCTGTCAAGGTCTCGCCTATCCACAGAAATTTTGGGCTTTAAATAAGAAAACCAAATTTATCGAACATTTAGCCCAGAAGAATTGGACCTGATCGAGGCTATGGGTCTGGATATACGGCGGCGAAAATACATTTCAAGGCTCGCTCGGATCGATAAGTCTCTTTTGTTGGCTGCAGAGGGCGGGGATGTTTCCGCGATTCGGTTGGTATATGGACGCTTTGAGGGCTGGGGCGAAAAACATGCCCTAAAACATAGTGGGGATATAAAGGTGGGATTGATTGATGTTCTAGACGCACTTCCGGCGGAATTCCGCGAGAGCGTCATCCAGAGTCTCAAAGCAAATATTTAGCAGACGAGGGCAAATTGATAAGGGTTTGCCTGCGTTCCCCCTGTCATTTATTAATAGCTGCTCATAACCGGGACCGGCACAAATTGTTGACGTCGGACAGGTCGTCTTTTTAAATCTAAGCCAGAAAGCATTGTCGGCTGCCTGGTTAACGCTAAATAACCTATCCAGTTTACAGAAAATATCATAATTTGTTACGTACAGCGTTCTTATCGAATACTGCACTTTTAGTCGGCTCTTGAATTGCGTGTATTCCGGTGCAATCATTGTACGCCGAACGGGTATCAGCAGCCGCTGCTTTTTGCGGTCTGCTGAATGCCCTGGTTGGGGCAAAAAATATTGACAATCCTCTCTTAATATGTACAATATGCTGTACAGGAGGTGATGAAATGGAAGCCATAACCTATACAGCAGCAAGACAAAACCTTGCTAAAACAATGGAAAAAGTTTGCAGAGACCGTGCTCCGATGATTGTAACACGGAAATCCTCGGAATCTGTAGTTATTATGTCTCTTGAAGATTTTGAATCCCTTGAAGAGACAGCATATATATTGCGGTCACCAAAAAACACAAGACGGCTGGTTGAATCTATCGTCCAACTCGAAAATGGCAAAGGAAATGAAAAGGAGCTTATAGAGTGAAGCTCATTTTCTCCGACCATGCCTGGGATGATTACATCTATTGGCAAAAAACTGACAAAAAAATTCTTCGTCGTATCAACACCCTCATTAAGCAAACTAAACGCAGCCCTTTTGAGGGTGTTGGCAAACCCGAACCTTTGAAACATGCGCTTTCCGGCTACTGGTCCAGGCGAATCAATGACGAGCATAGATTTATTTATAAGATTTCAGATGATGCAATTTTGATTGCTCAACTGAGATATCACTACTGATCAATCTTATAGCCCCAACGAATAAGGAATTGATGTTTTGCGAAGCCAAAACATAATTCTGGTTGAACTAAGCCGTGTGTCCGGAAACCTATTCAGAAGAAGATGCGCGGGATAAAACAGAGGCGGTTTTCGTGCATGTGTTCCGGGCTTACCCAACGGTGCCGTCACCTTACTACGCCAGCATGGCGTCGTAGAGAGTAGCGAAGGACGATATGAGCTTTAACCCGAACTTCACCATCACCAACCGCATGACCCAGGCGATCAGCCGCATCGAACGGGCGCGGGGGTTTCTGGAAGCGGCGCAGCTTTCCGCCGACTGGGTGCGCGAGGTGGGCGAGCAGGCGCTGATTCTGGAGGCACACCACACCACCCACATCGAAGGCACCCGGCTGACGCTGGGCCAGGCCGAGCGGCTGTGGAAGGGCGAAGTAGTACCGGAGGCGGACCCGGACGATGCCAGGGAGTTGCTCAATTACCGAACCGCCTTCGAGTTCGTCTCCGAGTGCCTGGACAGCGGCGACCCGATCACTGAGGGGATGATCCGCGAGATCCACCGCAAGCTGGTGGAAGGCGTGCGTGGTGGCAGCGCCGCACCGGGAGAGTATCGGCGCATCCAGAACTACGTGGTCAATGCCGGCACCGGCCAGGTGATCTATACCCCGCCCACGGCGTTGAAGGTGCCGGTGATGATGTCGGAACTGGTCAAGTGGCTTAACGCTGACATCGATATCCACCCGGTCCTGGTGAGTGGCATCGCCCAGTTCCAACTGGTGCATATACACCCGTTCCTCGACGGCAACGGCCGCACCTCGCGGTTGCTCTCCACCCTCAGCCTCTACAAAGCCGGGTACGATTTGAAACGGCTGTTCACCATCAGCGAATATTACGACCGCGATCGGCCGACATTCTACAAGTCGATCCAGAGCGTGCGCGACAACGGCATGGACATGACCGGCTGGCTCGACTACTTCGTCACCGGCCTGGAAACCCAGATGATCGAGGTGCGCGAACGCAGCGAGCAGGTCATCCGCCGCGACGTGCTGGTGAAGCAGCACGGCCTGAACGAGCGCCAGGGCAAGGCGCTGGGTTATCTCCTCCGGCACGGCAAACTGACCATCCAGGATTTCGAGACTCTCTGCCCGACCGTCAACCGCCGCAGCCTTCAACGGGATCTGAAGGAGATGCTGGACATGAATCTGCTTGTTAAAGTTGGCGCGGGAGCGACCGACCCGACCCGCCATTACGTGTTGGCCGAGCTATGACAAGCTATGACACCGAGCTGTGACAGAGCTATGACAAAGGCGGCGAGACCTGGAAGATGTCCTTTTGCTCGCCACCGGCCGCTTGATTGGCGAAGGTTTCGACCATCCGCCGCTCGATACCTTGGTGCTGGCCATGCCGATCTCCTGGAAAGGAACCTTGCAGCAATACGCAGGACGCCTGCACCGGGAACACGCCGACAAGCAGGATGTGCGCATCTACGATTATGCCGAGACTGATCAGCCCCAGCTCGCCCGCATGTGGGAAAAACGTCGGCGCGGTTACCGGGCCATGGGGTACGAGATCAAACCGATGGAGACCGTTATTTTAGAAAACGGCATGAACCAAAAATAAGGCAACACGCTATTTTAGAGTCGTGTCTTCATCCCCTGCAGAAACCGCCAGACTGACACACCTGGATGGTGCCGAATCCCACGGGGATGGTTTATGATGGTTTATTCCGCGGTGTCGGTGTGGAGCCCGTGGGCCGGCGCACGGACACCGCCGTGCTTCGTTTCCTCCCGTCCTCTTTCCCAAGCGGTGCGGGCTCAAGAATCACGCGGACAAGTGGTTGAAGGAGAAAAGGCGCCAAATACAGCGGAAACTGGGCGAGCGCGAAATAGAGCCAGGTCAACTCCGGGACCGCGCCACCGGTGGCGGCAAGCATCAGGCCCAGATTTCGCTGAGAGGTCATAAAGGCAAGGGCCAAGGCCTGATTTTTCCCTGCGGGGAAAAAAACCACTGCTGTCAGAAAAAGCACCGCGAAAAAAACCCCGAAGCCCAACCCGGTTAACATAACCGCTGCGCCGGGAGTCATGAGGAATCGTAGGCCGACGTTTTCCATGATGGCCGCTACAAAAATAAACAAAACAATGATGTTAAATCCGTTGATTTTATCGTTATGCCGCTCGATAACGGCAACTCCATACAGGCGACGCAACCCGAAGCCTACAAGCGCGGCTCCCGAAAGGATGCCAAACAGTTTTAATCCGAGTGTCAGCGGAGAAATTGAAAGGATGTGACCGACGAAAAGGGTGGTGAAAAAAGGGGCGGTAAAAGGGACGAGCGCCGTGCCGGCGGTAAGCGTGACAAGCACCAGCGTTGCATCGAGCCCCATCAACGAAGCCAGGGCGGGGGCCGCCATCATCGGAGAGGAGACCGCCTGAAGCATGAGCGAGAGAAAAAGATCGGGGGACGTCGCCTCCAGGTCAAATGCCATGCAACTCAGTCCAAACAGGACCGGAATCGCGATGGAAGTCCAGGCTGTTCCGGCGATCACCACGACAGGCCGGCGCATATATGCCCGGACGGCGGAGAGGTCCACTCGCAGAAAAGCCGTACAGAGCAACGCAAACACGGCCCACGTGAGGTACGGCTTGAGCACTGCGCCGACCGACGGCAGGAAGATGCCGATAACGACAAGAGCGGCTACGGCTTTCGTACCCTGCCGACCGAGCCACGAAAGCGCTGAAATTGGAACACCAATGATCCGCATTTTTTCAAGATCCGATACGCAAATGCCCAGATGCCGCGGGGGAATTATCATTTTCGCCGAACATCCGCGAAACGACCTCGTGTTAATTATAGAGGGCTCAAAAAACTCCCCGGGTTAAAAGCTGGTTTACGGCAGGTCCTCGTTTCCTCTTCCAAGTAAAAGACGCAATCCCTTGGAACGCAAGGAATATTTTATGCTTTAGATATTTTTTTGAAAAGTCGCGGTAATTTTTTAGTTTCTCCAGAAAATCAGAAGATTCATCAACGAAGAATCCATTGGGCAGGCAATACAATATAGAGAGACTGGTCCGGGAGATTCAGGAACTTACCGGTCCGACTCAGAAGAAGTTCGCGGTCAAGCTCAGGGTGACCTTCCCCACAATTAACCGCTGGTTCAGGCCGGCAATCCAGCTATGATCTCGTCAAATAGAATCGCCACATATCGCGGCAAAGTATTGCGACACCGACCTGGGGCTGCTTTTTACATATCCAAATTGATTCTTCTAGTTTCCTACGATGACTTTGTGCTAAAATTGGCCGCAACAATAATTAGAGAGTCTTATGGTAGGAAAACGCGATCAAAAACCCGGCGCGTCCGAATATCGGATTTTAAAAAGCCAGGGAACAACTAGGGAGATCAATATGGCCGGATCCAATCGAATGGTACGCCTGACGGTGTGGTGGGCTGGGTTGTTTTGTGCAGTTGCCGTTGCCGTAAAGTTGGTCTGGATCTTTCTCATTCCAGGTCTTTTTCCCGGCGCTGTAAGCAATGGATTGGTCGTTGCCTCGCTGTCCTGGGTCACGGCGATCAAGATTGCCATTATCGTCGTCGGAATCCTGTTCATAAAGGATTTGAAATCCAGGAAAAACCGGAAAAGGGAATAATGTCCCAAACGCGTTGGAGTCGGTGGGAGGATTGAAAACACATGGCAGACGATTTTTCTACCAAAGAAAAAAAATGGTACCAGCTCAGCCGACAAGAAGTATTTGAGAAGTTGAGCACCCAACCTGAAGGCCTTTCTTCCCATGAAGCCGCTCTGCGTCTTGAATCTTTCGGACCCAACGAGCTGGAAGGAGAGGAAAAGACACACCTCCTGCAAATTCTTCTAAACCAGGTCAAAAATCCACTCATTTACATTCTCCTGTCAGCCGCAGCAGTCACCGCCAGCCTTGGCCAATTCAAGGACTCGATCGTCATTCTGGCGGTCATCGTCATCAACTCGATTATCGGCTCCTGGCAGGAAGCGCGCGCGGAGCAGAGCATCCGGGCGCTAAAAAAACTCTCCGTACCGAGAGCCCGTGTCTTTCGAGACGGAAACGAGATTGAAGTGGATAGCGTATCCCTGGTGCCGGGAGATATTGTCACCTTGGTTTCCGGGGACAAGGTGCCCGCTGACCTTCGTCTTGTTTCGGCAAAGGAACTTAACGTCGAAGAAGCCATGCTTACCGGCGAATCCCTGCCGGTTTCCAAGACGACCGATGAAATCAAAGAAGACGGACTTACGCCCGGCGATCAGACAAATATGGCGTTCATGGGCACGGCCGTGCTCAACGGAAGGGCAAAAGGCGTGATCACGGCTACCGGGGTGCACACCCTCCTGGGCCAGATTGCCGAAAACGTGCGCAATGTAACCCTTGCCAAGACTCCCCTTCAAGAGAGCTTCGAGCGGTTTGCAAAAAGGCTCGGCCTGATCGTTCTTGGATTATGCATCTTGCTTTTCGGCATAGGGCTTGCGCTGGGCATGGAAAAGCTCGAAATCTTTATGACCGCTGTAGCCATGTCGGTCGCCATGATCCCCGAGGGACTTCCAGTGGTGGTGACGATCACCCTGGCCGTAGGGGTGTCTCGGATGGCCGGCCACCATGCCATCATTCGAAAGCTGCATGCCGTCGAGACCCTGGGGTGCACCAGCGTCGTTTGTTCGGATAAAACCGGGACGCTCACACGCAACGAGATGACTGTAAAGGCGATCTACGACGGCCATGACGACTATGAGGTTCTGGGCTCCGGTTACGAGCCCCATGGTGAAATCCGTCACGGCAGCCTGGATGCCGAGCCGGTGAAAATCAAACCCGTCTCCAACCTCGAGATGGCTTTGCGCATCGGATTGCTGTGCAATGAATCGGCCCTCGTCCAGGATAACGGTACCTTTCGCATCAAAGGGGACCCGACTGAAGGGGCACTTATCGTTTCGGCTCTAAAGGCCGGCCTGGACCTGGAACAGGAAAGGAAAACCTATCCCCAGCTTTCCGTCATTCCCTTCGAGTCGGAAAGAGGCTATATGGCGACTCTGCACGAACACCAGGGCCGTAGACTGGTATTTTTGAAGGGGGCCCCTGAAAAACTCCTTCATCTTTGTTCCCTCGAACTTTCCCATGAAACATGCCGAATGGAGGATTTGCTGCGCGCCTCAGAAGAATATGGCAGGCGCGGCCTCCGTGTTATTGCCCTGGGTTGGAAGGAAGTTTCTTCTCAGCATGCCGATCGACAAGACCTGATCGAGGAAATGACCCATGGCGTCATATTTTCTGGGCTGCAAGCCCTTATCGACCCGCCAAGGCCGGATGCCGTCCAGGCCGTCGCGGATCTCTCCCGGGCCGGCATCCGCACGGTGATGATCACCGGGGATCATGCCATTACAGCCCTCGCCATTGCGGAGTCTCTGGGTATCGGGGATCAAGCGCCAAGCGTCCTCACGGGTCGCGAGATCGAGGAAATGAGCGACGATCAACTCAGGGAGAAGGTGGCTGAAACCAGCGTGTACGCCAGAGTATCTCCTACGCACAAACTGCGGATTGCACAGCAATTCATTCAACGCGGAGAGATCGTGGCCATGACCGGGGACGGCGTGAACGACGCTCCTGCCCTGAAGGCCGCTCACATCGGCGTGGCCATGGGACGAACCGGGACGGAAGTCGCCAAAGAGGCGGCTGAAATGGTGCTGACCGACGACAATTTCGCCAGTATCGCCAGCGCAGTCTATGAAGGCCGCGTGGTGTTCGAGAACATCCGCAAGGTGACGCTTTACCTGATTGCCGGAGGACTGTCCATCCTGCTGACCGTTTTGGGTAGCTTTATCCTCGGTGTACCGCTCCCGTTCAACCCGACTCAGATTCTCTGGCTCAATTTTGTCACCAGCGCCCTTCAAGATGTGTCGCTTGCTTTTGAACCAGGGGATCCCAGCCTCTTGAAAGTGCCGCCCAGACCGCCCCGGGAAGGCATTTTTTCACGACTCCTGATTAGACGAACCGCCATTGCGGGAATCACGATCACCACCGGGACCCTGTTCGTCTACCTTTACGCCCTCAGCTCCGGGTCAAGTCTCGATGAGGCGCGCACGCTGGCCGTTACCACGGTGATATTTTTTCAATTCTTTCAGCTCCTCAACTCCAGATCCCTGACGAACTCGCTCTTTCGGACGGTACATATTCGCAATCGTTTTCTTTTGCCTGCCATGGGTTTCGCCTTTCTTGCCCACATGGCCGCGCTCTACATTCCGCAACTAAGCTGGCTTGTGGGGACGACACCCCTTTCCGCCCAAACCCTGGGGCTGCTTATGTTTTTGGCTTTGAGCGTCGTCGTCACTGTTGAACTTGATAAGGGTCTGCTGAGGAAAGCAAAAGGGAACATGCAAGCCTAGTCACCCGGAAGATGTCCTGGCCGTGCAACGCGAAGACGGATCGTGATTGCTGGATGGGTTGATTCCTATCCCCGAACTCAAGGATCGGCTTGATCTGAAAGCGGTGCCCGATGAAGAGAAAGGCCTATACAACACGCTCAGTGGCATGATGATGTGGCTCATCGGCAAGATCCCAAGCACCGGAGATGTCACCGAATGGCAGGGTTGCGACTGGATCAATAAGCCGCCGAATGATGACCCGGGAGTCTAATTTTTGAAAACAGGTGTCTCATTTTCATTGACACGTTCCGTCAGGCGGGAAGTGACACTCTCCCTACACAATTCAAAATTTGTCTTGACAATGCAATCCGTTTTATTAGGATAGATTTAATTGCGCGTTATAGGTAAATTGACAACTTTTCATTTCCAGATGACACCAGCGTCACTCTATGTACATGGCAACGGCTTTACTTGAACGGCGTGGGGTCGAAGGGATTGTGGGTTGGAATTTTTTTTGGGACCAATTATTCCTACTTGGACTATTTTAATATGTACTATTCCAACCGGTGTGGACATTTTTAGATGAACAACCAAAGGACAACCGATTATGTTCTGCTCGGTGTATTGATGGTGGGGCCGAAGCACGGCTATGAAATTCGACAATTCCTGGACAATTCCCTTGAATCCAAGTGGCACATCAGCAGCAGCCAAATGTATTCACTGCTTAAAAGGCTTGAAGGCAAGCAGCTGGTTAAATCTTTTTTGTCGGTTCAAACAAAAAGACCTTCCAAAAGAGTTTACTCTCTAATGCCGAAAGGCAAGGAAGCATTTTTAGCATGGATTGAGCAGCCGGTCATGCACGTCCGAAACCTGAGGATCGAATTTATCGCAAAGTTGTTTTTTATTGATCGGCTGTGCTTGCCCGGCGGCAATCAGGTCATTCAAAAGCAAATCGACGCATTAAGCAGTATCTTGGCAAAAATACAGAAGGCACAGTCGTTGGAACGTCTTCCCTTCGAAAAGTTGTCGCTACGGTTTCGCCAGATGACAATTGAAGCTCATATTCAGTGGTTGAAAACCGCTGTGGTGGAATTTATTGAACAAAACAAGCATTACTCAAGATAGCCTTTCCGTCACCATGAAGTTTTATGCGATAGCGGCCATCGTTTTCTTGGTGGTCATGGTCTATCCGGCGACAGCCAGCCAGCGCAAATCGGTAAAAACCGAGTCGGTCCCGGCCATTGTGCTGGCGGTGGAATTCAACTCTCATGCCGCCTGTGCACACATAGCTCAGCACAAAGGGCTCTTTGAGGCCGAGGGGGTTCAAATCAAAGCATTCGACAATTATGCGACCGGCACGGCCCTTGCCGCTGGGCTGGTTCGCGGTGACGTCGATGCGGCCTACATTTGTCTTATTCCGGCCATAAACGTGTTTGTAAACGGGGAGGTACCGATAAAAGTGGTTGCCGGCACCCATAAATACGGCTATGCCCTGGTGGTCGATCCAACCAAGGTTCACCGACCCGAAGATTTGGCCGCCCCCGGAGTTCGGATCAGTTGTGCCCGGGAAGGGACTCCCACAGACATTCTGCTGCATAAGATTATCGATATATGGAAGCTGGATGAAAAAAAAATCATTCCAAATGTCCGCAGAATGAGCCCGCCCAAACAGCTCACAGCCTTGAGAGCGGGGCAAATCGACGCCGCCTTCCTGCCTGAGCAATATCCGCAAATGGCTGAAAAATCAGGATTTACGGTGTTGGTAACTGCCCAGGATGTCTGGCCCCATATGCAGGGAAGCGTGCTGGTTACAACCGATGACCTTATCCAGTCACATCCCGAAGTGGTTGAAAAACTTGTGAAGATTACGAAAAAGGCCACGGACTGGATAAACGCGCACCCCCAACAGGCCTCTGTAATCGTCGCTCAAAAGCTTAACGGCTTGGGACTTCGAATCTTTCCTGAAAAAGAGCATATGTTAAGCAGTAGTTTTACGATAACCCCGGAAGTTGTGAACGCCTCTCTTGTCAAAGGAATCGTGTGCAGCACCGATATCGAGCTTTATGACATCGAAGAAGCCATGGCCTATTTGGACAAACTGGGGTATCTGCGCCGTCAAATCAATCCTGAAAAGATGCTGGATCGGACATGGTTGTCGAAATGAATCGAAAAGAATCCAGGGTTTTCTGGTGGGCGGTGATGCCGATACTGGCTTTTTTGGGACTCTGGGAAATTTTAGCCCGTTTTTGGTTCGAAAACGTTTCGCTGCTTCCGCCGTTTTCCATTGTCATGAGAGAACTCTACCTCATGATGATGGACGGCGTATTGTTTGACCATTATTCAAAAAGCCTGATCCGTGTTCTGATCGGATTTACCGGCGGATCCGCACTTGGAGTGGTGGTGGGGATCGTTCTCGGGTACAAAGACATATTTTATCGATCTTTTCATCCAATCATCAGCCTGCTCGCCCCGATACCCGCCTTGGGCTGGCTGCCAATTTTCATGCTATGGTTCGGCATCGGCGAGCTGTTGCCGATAGCCGTCATTTTCGTTTGCAGTTTTTTTCCGGTTTTGTACAACACAATCACCGGCATTCGATCCGTGGACAGGGCGTACATCAATGTGGCCAGAACCCTCGGAGCGTCAGAAAAAAAAATACTGCTGACGGTGTTGCTCCCTTTGGCGTTACCCAACATATTCACCGGTCTTCGGCTGGAATCGGCCATGGCCTGGCGTGTGATCATTGCAGCGGAGATGGTGGCCATCCCGACCGGCATCGGAGCTTTGATGATGAAGGCCGAAAGCATTATCCGGGTTGACATAATGATCGTTTGCCTGATTGTGTTATCCATAATGTGCTTCTGTTTCGAGCGATTTTTTCTTTTTATGGAAAGAAAAACGACAGGTGAATGGTTCTGATATGCCGACCTTACAGCTTCAGAGCATCAACAACTTCATCCTTAAAGATGTTGACCTTACCATCGAAAACGGGAATTTCCTGGTGGTGCTGGGACCCAATGGTTCCGGAAAGACCACGTTACTGAACACCATTGCCGGCCTGACATCCTACAGGGGCTCAGTGCTCTATGACGGAAAGGCCATGGATCGGTGGCCCACCTGCCGCAGGAAGGTTGGGTACCTGTTTCAGCAGCCTGCCCTGTTTCCCCACCTCAATGTCCGGGATAATATTGCCTATGGCATGAAAACCAAACAAGGGTTTCCCGCCGAGGAGATCTCCCAGCGTGTGGCAGAATATCTGGAGCGGCTGAATATTACCCACCTTGAGCACCGTTATACTGCAAAGCTCAGCGGCGGCGAAAAACAGCGCGTAGCCCTTGCCAGAGCACTTGCCACCGAACCTGAGGTCCTGCTCTTGGACGAGCCCATGAGCAGTCTGGACCTGAGAACGGCCAAATACTGGCGGCTGGAATTTCGTCGTTTGCAGCGCCATTACGGCATCACCACAGTGTTCGTCACCCACAACCCGACCGAGGCGGCCGAAATCGCAGACACGGTGGCCATCTTGAAAGATGGGCGCCTGCTTCAGGTCGGCACTCCCAAGGAAGTATTGCTTTATCCGGCAGAGGAACAAATCAATGACTTTATTGGAAAACCGAATGTCTTCGAGTGTGAAACTTTCAAAGTGCTGGAAAACGGCCTCGCCGTCGTTACATGCGGTGACCTGTCTATTGTTGTCCCGTACGAAGGCTTGATTGTGAAAAAAATCGCCATCGCACCGGAACACGTCTTCATCTCTGTAGCCCGGCCGGTCGGTCCGAATGTCAATCGGTACAGGGGTAAAATCTGCGCCATCAGCGAACAGGGCTCGCTGGTCAGGGCGTCGGTCATGGTTGGAGACAAGCTGGTACGAGCAGAAAGTCCCTGCGACGTGTGGAATTTAATGGGACTTAAAAATGGCAGTCAAGTGTATGTCATCTTTAAGCTGCGGTGGATAAATGTTTTAACAGAGGCATGAATAACTAGAGGGGTGTTACAGGGAACGTTGTTTCTTTGTTGACAAAAAGATGTGTATGCGGGTTTGGGGATAATACGCCAAGCTCGTATAGATGCATCTGGAGTCGTATATCCTATTGTCATTCGATCAATCTATCGGTCAAAAACCCGAAATGCGATTCCCTCTTTTTCGCCGAAAGATGCCCATGGTTTTGCAAGCAGAGCTGGATAAAAAAATCGATGAGGCGGTTATAGGTTCTTTTCAAGAGTTCATCAAAATCGGGGACGATTTTCAAATAAACGTGTTTTCAACTTAAAAAACGATTAAAAATAGGTATTCTTCTAGAAAAACAGTTGGGGCAGCAGGATACCGATGGAGGATGTGCAACCTCACATGACCTTCAACAAGGGGTGCGTCCGAAATAAGGTGGACATACGGTCCAATACATCTTGCCTTACGGGCCCCTCTCGAGGTTCGTCGATCCGTTGCTCGAAAAAAGAGGCGTAATAGGGTTCGTCCTCGTCATCGTCCCAGGCCACATCGCGCAGCACCTGCACAGCTTCGTCGGGTAGCTTTTCCGGTAAACTTCTTCCGGTCATGACCCCCCACAGGCCGGCCCAGCACCTTGCGAGAGCCAGAGGATGGTAGCCGCCCCCTCCAACCACCAGGAGCCTCGGCGTACCATCAGGCTTCCTGGGGGAAAGCTCCACGACCAGGGACTGCATCTCGTTCACCAATTGTGTCGATAATTCGAATTTACCGAGCGGATCCGAAAACAATACGTCCGTGCCGCTCTGAAGCACCACCACATCCGGGCGGACCGCCGCCAGAACGGCCGGCCAGAGCGCGGAAAAAACCGCGCGGTATTCGCTGTCGTTTACCCCCTTGGGAAGCGGCAGGTTCACCGCGTTTGCCACGGGGCCGACGTCTTCGATGCTCCCCCCACGGAAAGGATAAGCAAAGTTCGTATCCATGTGTACTGACACGGTCACCACCATGGGATCCCGCCTGAAGGCGTATTCGACTCCGTCACAGTGGTGAGCATCCATATCCAGGTAAAGGACCTTGAGCCCTTCCTTCCTGAGGCGAAGGATGCCAAGCACCACGTCATTAAAGAAACAAAACCCCCTGGCTTTGTCGGGCATGGCATGATGCATACCGCCCGCGGGGTTAAACGCCATGGTACCGGAAAGCACCTGTTCGGCGCCCTGGATGCTCGCTCCACACGCAAGGCCAGGGGTGGAAAAAATACCCTCGAACCAGGGGTTCTCAAAACCTCCCAGGTTGTAGCGCGCACGATACCCTTTGGGAATCTTCCCCAGTTCTTCGCATTTTTTCACGGCCGAAACGTAGTCTTTTGTATGGAACCATTCGAGCTCTTCCGGTGAGGCCTTGCGAGAAGCCAGGTACTCATCGTCCTGGAGGGCGCCGTAGCTTTCGATCACATCCATTGCAAGACTGACTCGGGGAATCCCCAGGGGGTGATTTTTACCGTAGGTATGAAGGCGATAGACGGAATCACCAATGAGCACCGCGCGATGCCTTATTGGCGTTTCGCGCCGCATCTTACTCACCCAAAAACCCCTGAATTATTTTATTTACGGCCTCATCATATGAAAGCCCCAGGCTCATAAGTTTTATGAGTTGGTCGTCGGCGATTTTACCGATAGAGGCTTCATGGGTTAACTCTGCATCCGGATGCCTGGCATTCAACGACGGCATGGTCTGATTTGTCCCGTTATCCATGATAATGGCGTCACATTCGATGTGGCCGAAACATTTTGCCAATGCCGTCAACTGGACGTAAAAATCCTGGTTGGAATTCCCTCTGATGACCGACCTGGAAACCATGTTGGCGCTGCTGTCTTCTCCCTTGAGAATCAATTCGTTTCTGGATTCAGCATTTTGCGTCCCCTCGGTCAACACTTTTTCGGAAATCAGAAGGCTGCAGCCGGGTCCCAGCTCCGCTTCATTCACCCTCTTGGCCTCATCCACGCCTCCGATCTGGGTCAATTCCATTTCCGCATACGCGTTTTCTTCCATGTATATTTTGGTCGTGGGATTTAACGTCCGCCTGCCCTCCCCTTCGCCGATGGCCAGGTGCTTTTCCACGTAAGAGATTCTTGCGTTCTTCCCGACCCTGAATTCATGGATCCCCGAATGGCCCTCGGCTTCACTTGACCCGCAATGAATGCCGCATCCCGCAACAATGGTGACGTCAGAGTCATCTCCTATGATAAAGGTATTATAGACTACATCATGGAGCCCGGCCTGCGTTAAAATTACCGGGATATGAACGGATTCATTTTTAGTACCGGGCTTAATGGTGACAATGATGCCATCGCCCGCTTCATTGGTTTCGATGTTAATATTGGAGGACACCTCCCGCCCCATCAATTCACCGTTTTTGCGGATATTATATGCCCCTTTCGGAATCTCCTCCAGTTCGGCGACCTCTTTTAACAATTGTTTATCGATAGCATTCAACATCGGCGACTCCTTCACAGGTATCGGTGAACTTGCATATACTCAAATCCCTCAGCATCGGAAGGGCCCCCTCCAAATTTCCGTCGTAGACGATTTTCCCTTTTCTTAACAAAATCAACGTGTCGGCGGCTTCCAGAAAGGCCCTGTTGTGACTGACCACGATAGTGGTTGTCCCGTATTTCTCTTTTTCTTTTTTTAAAAGCTCAACCATCGGGTCGATGGTCCATAAATCAATCCCGGTATCCGGTTCGTCATAAATGGCCAGTTTAGGATTGGTGGCGATGACGGTGGCCAGTTCAATTTTCTTGATTTCCCCGCCTGAGAGCTTGGCATCTACAGGTTTATCCAGGAAATCCAATGGGCAGATCCCGACCCTGGCAATAACTTCCGCCAGTTTATCTTCATCATCTGATCCCAGGGAAATAGAAAGCAGGTCGCGAAAGGTAAGGCCCTTAAATCTTGCCGAATGCTGAAAGGCATAGGCGATGCCCGCCTTGGCCCTCTCGGAAATGGACCACTTGGAAATATCCTTTCCTTCAAACAGGATGGATCCGGCTGTTTGGGCATTGACTCCCATAATTATTTTGGCCACGGTGGTCTTTCCGCTACCGTTGGGTCCGGTAATGGCATAAAATTTTCCGTTCTCAAATGTGTAGTTGAGATTGTCGATTATTGTTGCCGGTGCCTCGTTGTCGGCGCCCGGCACCGTGAACGTGATGTCTCTCAATTCCAGCATAACATGTCCTTTCATGAGGGGATGTTTGATATTTTTTACCAGTTAATCTGGTCCAACTAGGGAATGATCTTTTCAGCCATTTCCAGCAGACTTTCATGATCGGAGAGCCCCTTGATCAGGTATTCGGGCATCCTGGTGAGCCCTGCCTGCGCGCCCGAAAGAGCACCTGTAAGAGCTGACCGCGCCATATTGTTCCCCCCGCCGTTCAAGGCCGACATGACCGCGTTGTAAAAGTGTCTTTCGAAACGGGAAACGTAATAATAGGCAGCCGGCAACATAAACCCTAGGGTGCATGCAAGCCCGAAAAGAGAGCATGCCGTGGCCGCAGGTTCAATCCTGATGCCCGGATCACGAGCCGCGTTGTATGACCATGAAGGCTGCAACAGGGCGTCGGTGAAGGATACTTCCTCTTTTCGGTCTTGCCGGGGAACCTCGATAACCAGGTCAATTCCCTTTTCCCCGGCAAATTTAAATATCGCTTTTGAGACCTCCCCCATGTTGTATCCGTTTATCAGGCCGGCGGTTATGAGGCCGAACGCCACGGACTGGCCGGCTATAAAAGGATCGCGATGCGTCAACACCACGTTGGACGCCAGATACTTGACAAGTTTTTCAAAATCATTGTAATACCCGGCGGCCAAAACAGATGTTCGGATGGCCGCTTCAGCGGTGTCCGCGAGGCTCCCCGCCTCGGACCAGGGCAACCCCTGAGCTTTTCTGGCCTGCCAAACATCGCGCATGGCGTGATCTGTATAGCGCCCGGCCTGAGGGGTGCCATCCAGGGAATCAAGCAAAGAATCAAGGCGCTCTGTAAAATCGGCCTCATCATACCCGCCATGCGCCGCAACAGACTCCAGCAGCAAGGTTACCACCTGGCCGGTCTGGGAGTTTTCACCAGCCTCTAGCCCGGCGTGATATCGGCCAGGTTTGGGCCTGGTGTAATTATCGATCCATTCTCCATAATCTTTCCGCAGCTGGTCAAGGTCATAATACCAGTGAGGGCCCACTCCCAGGGCGTCGCCCACGAGTGCTCCCATGATTGCTCCCACTGCCCTGTCCTTTTTTTCATCCATAGGTCTGATCCTCTTTTAATGGATATAGGTTAGCCGAATGGCATTCTTTACAGCAATATATCAGAATACGGCTACAAATATATAAGTAAAATCCTGTATTCCTTCGGACATCCATCCGTCCATCTTCCCTGTCCCCCTTCAGCGCCTTGCCCAGGGCGGGCGGTGCTGGGTTGCCTTGCCGTAAGCTTCCTTCAACGTCCAAAGGGTCATTGCCACTCGCATCCGATAGGCCTTAGGTACTTGCAGCAATATTGGTTGCATGTGGGCTTCGATCTATCTCATTTTGTCTGCTTATAACTAGTTTCCATCCGGAAATGGTCCTTTTGCCCAATCCGCCGACTGAAGTCGGGTCAAGTCCGCGTCAACCCCGACAGAGTCAGGATAAAAAGGCGGTCTTGCTTGTGCCTGCCGCTACTGGTATGGAATAGGGATCTACCAGACTAAAACAGTTATAGATCCCAACGGCCCTTTTTCGGGGCCTAAAAGGATGGTTCGGGATGCCAACTGGTATATTTCTGCTGGACTTTGCCAGCGACATATCATCGTAGCTTCATTCCAAACTACCAGCATAGCACATCGGATTCAGACTGATTCTGGACCGGGTTTCCTGGGGGAAAAATCTTTACACCATTTTCACCTACTGGCAGGACTTATACAAGGCGTTTCGTCACCTTAAAACGGGCTTATACGTTATGCTTTGTGTAGACATTTAAAGGCCAGAGGGACCATCTCATTCCGGGCCCCTGTCAAACTCTATAATGCGAGGGAAGAGCTTATCAATCCCCGGACGTACCTTATGGTAGAGAGGACTGTCCGGACCGACCCTCTCCCCCATATCGTAGGTGAAATCTGCCTTGGCTTCATGTCGAAGCCAATATCCTGTCAACGCCGGCCCCTGTGAATCATAGCAGGAATGGAAATGCAAAAATTCATCCTGGGGTTCGGGCCTGTTTTCCAGCCACTGGGTAGGCGCTTCAGAGAAAAAAATCGGATGAATCCTCGCCCCATCTGAAGGAATCACGACACCGTCTTCAGGAAGCCTGGCTAGTTTGGCTACTCCTTCATAAAGGAGTTCATTGATCGGGATATCTTTTGTATAGAACCCTCTCTCGTTAAAGCAGACGAATGAAAGCCGAGAAAGATCTTGTGAGTCCTCCGGTTTAAAATAATAGCCCACAAAGGGGCCGAACCCGTACAATCTGCCTTCCAGATGGATTTCCAGCGTTGATACATACCCGTGTGGAATTTTGAGTTCAACCTCACCTTCCGACTGCCGTTGGCAGCTTGCGACCCCGAAGAGTAAATATACCGTGACACCGAGCGCCAGGCCTTTAGCTGGAAATGTCATGACGCCCCCACAGCTTGCCGATAATCCAGATGCAAAGAGTAAAACCGATAGCCAGAACCCAGGCTCCTACGGTCCTGTTTCCAAACCAATCGCTCAGGGTAACAGGACCGATATTGGTCGGAAGGTACAGGGCTGGAATGAGCACTTCATGGAATTGGGCAAAGACCGCCGTACCGGCCAGACCGCCAATAAGAGTGAAAACAGCATCCATTCTGCCTTCCCCGGCCGCTGCCCAGCAGGTTCCTGGACAATAACCCGTCAGTCCCCATCCGATCCCGAATATGATTGCTGCGATACCGGTGGCCAAGATGCTTGTGGGAATAATCACGGTACGAGGTCCCCCAGCGGCCTGGAGACCTAAAAGCCCCAGTGCTGAAAGCGCCACCGCAAGGAGCATGAACCGGGGGATTTCCGGATCTATCATGAGATGCGCACGAGCCATCTTATCGGCATTGGTCGCGCCGACCCTTTGAATGATGAAACCAAATACAATTCCTGAAAATAGACCAAGCCAGATCTTAGTGATCATGTTTTCTCCTTTCCGGTTTTGCCATAAACAATTCGAGAAGTAAGCATGGCCATACCGAATATCACGACGCCGAAGTAGAGTCCGCTTATCGCCAACTGTGTCGATCCGGACATGAAGAGGCCGAGGGTACACCCTCCGGCGAGCCGTGACCCGAACAGTATCAAGAACCCCCCGATGAAAGCCGCTGAATATCGTCTAGCCTTGTTCGGGCCGAAGCGTTTTTCCCAGATCTCTGGGACATCACGGACCGGTATTTTAAAAGTCCGCCCTGCAATGAAACCGCCGATGGCCATGCCCAGCACAAATGCCATGAGCCATGAACCGGGTCCGGGGATCATCTGATAATGTTGTTTTGATTCTGCATAATCAGGGGCCGCGAACTGTAAAAAACCCTTGACTGTGCTCACGAATCCGCTGGAAGAAGCCGGCGGTCCGAAGGTTGCAAATATAAAGACGATAATGCCGGCCAGAGCTGTTGCAGCGGATATCCAGTTCCAATAGGGTGTTATTTTATTTTGCTCCATCATTATTATCCTCCACACGATACATATCCGCCTTTGGGTTCCCCTTGAACGCGCTTTTTGCTACCCGTGCCTTCTGTTTTGCCTATCGATTCCATAGAAGCGGAAATACCAGTCCCCGGCAGGGCATCACCCGAAAATTTCCGCTCTATGGTTTCAACCGGATAAAATTTTTCCGGATCTCCCCATTCTTTCCAGGAATTTTCATAGGTAATAACCTGATTAATTCCCATCAGCCGGAGTATAAAATAAGAAAAAGAGCTCCTTCGCCCGGAATTGCAATAGACAATAACTCCTTTTGAAGTGTCCAACCCTCGGTACAGTTCCTGTAATTCCTGATAGGTTTTGATCTGTTTGGTTTTCTCGTCCACCCAGGCATTCGTATAGTTGACGTTCACCGCTTTCGGAATATGCCCAAGCTTGAAAGGATTCCCCCTCAGACCGGTAGTGCCCTTTTCTCCCGTATATTCCGCATGGGAACGAACATCGATGATCTGATACATGGGATCCCCCAGCCTGGCGTAGATGTAGCTTCCGTCAATTAGTCTCCATTTTTGAATCTCACTCGAGGAGGCCTGGTATAAAAGAGGTTTGAGCGTCCTGGATTCAGAGGCGAGATCGTACCCTGCGCGCCGCCAGGCATCAATGCCCCCGTCAAGGATACGTTTTTCAGGGTGCCCGAGGGTATCCAGCACCCAGAACACATAAGAAGCCGTAGCACCACCGTCTCTTTTCACCGAATCATAGAGAACAACATCATCGGACCGGGCGACACCTGCATTTCCAAGTATTTCCTGGGCCTTTTGGGGCCCAACGAATGTTTCGCCGATATTCTCATCCACATTGTCGTACCTGAAAAGCGTCCAAGGAAGGCGTATGGCACCGGGAATCGGGCTCCCTTCGTAATATTGGTCGTCACGGACATCTACGATGACGAGTTTGTTGTCGTCGATGTGTTTCTTTAACCACTTCGCAGACACCAGCAATTCCTGGTTGGGATATTCGGATATTTGACCTTGGTCTGATGCCATGGACAAGGACCATACTGTTCCCAGAAAAAGGATGACAGCGATGATGATATAACGCAATGTCCTGTTATTGTTCATGGTTTCTCCTCTCTTTTCGCTACTGGAACTTTTGATTGTAATATTCGGCCTAAAAACTGGATCCGGGCTTCAGGCACGAATATTGACGCCTTCGTTAAAAGTCGAAAACAGCCTTTTTCTTCATTCCTTACAGGAGAAGCGCAATCCCGGATTTTATCGGGATAAACCTCCAGCTGGTCATTAAAGGGAGATAGACCCTGGACCTCGTTTCCCAACGGGGTGACGGCTTTATACAAAACCGTCAAAATTAAGTTGACGTAGGGGGTCATTTTTCGGTTGTCTTTTCAGACAGATTTCTAAAAAGTCTGGAAGAAGAACGTCATAACCACATAGGGTCCTGGAACCAACGCCTGTCCGCTCTACGCACTTTCTTTGAATCTCTAGCTCGTCAGAGACCAGAGATGTTGGCCCAGGCTGAGCAGATCACTGAGATGAAGTGATGGGAATCTTCATACAGCCTGTTGTGAGTTCTATCCAGCGCCTCTTTTTCTGCCCCTTCAGGGGTGGCCGGATTCGGGCGGAATACCCACCTGAACCTTTTTGTGCAAAGTTTCTTTGTCTTTCATGTCTTCATCCCCGTTATAGAACATTTCCATGAAATCTATCGATTGAAAGTGCTCTTGTATTTGGCATAAAGATCGTGAAGTTGCCTCTTCAAGGCCTTGAGTTTCCTGGTGTCTTCATCAGTCGCTCCGGTAGGCTCGCTTATGGAAAACATCCAGTTGCTGAGCTCGTCTTAGACTCATCTTTTTCATGACTGTTACTCCTTTCAAGTTATCCCTGATTCCTCTCTTGCCTCCAATAAACCTCATTTTTTACCAAGCATCCTGGCGTTGACGGCCACAATGACTGTGGACAGGGACATAACCAGGGCACCGGCTGCCGGAGGCAGCAGGAAGCCGACGGGGTAAAGCACGCCCGCAGCAAGCGGGATCGCGACCGCGTTGTATCCCGTGGCCCACCATAGATTTTGCACCATCTTGGAATAGGTGGCTCTGGCAAGTTCCACGATGGCGGTGACATCCCTGGGGTCGGACCGGACAAGCACGATGTCGGCCGCCTCTATGGCCACGTCCGTTCCGGCCCCGATTGCAATACCCATGTCAGCTTCCACAAGGGCCGGAGCGTCGTTAACCCCATCGCCCACCATGGCTACGGTGAGGCCACGCCCTTTGACCTCCCGTATCTTTGAAGCTTTCTGATCGGGAAGCACTTCAGAAAAGTAGTCGTCCAGATCAAGTTCCCGAGCTACCCATTGGGCGACCGCTTCGGCATCACCAGTGAGCATCATGACTTGAATATCCATGGCTTTGAGCCGGGAAAGGGCCTCTTTGGATTCCTCTCGAATGATATCGGCGAGCGCGATAGCTCCTTCAGGCCTTTCCTCTATCAGGACATAGACAATGGTTTTTCCTTCTTTGGCCGTCTTTTCAACCTCGGAGTCGTGAATCTCGATATGATTTTCTTTGAGGTACCCCGGGCTTACAACCTTGACCTCCGATCCTTGGATCTTTGCCCTGGCCCCTTTGCCAGCGATAGCCTCGAAATCTTCGGGAGCCGGGAAATCAATCTCTCTTTTCCGTGCTTCCTTTACAATTCCTTGAGCGATGGGATGTTCGGACCGACTCTCCAGCGAGGCTGCCAGCTTGAGAACGGCATCCTGCCCTTTTTCATTCAGGGAGATCACATCCGTAACCCCAAAACGACCTTGCGTGAGAGTTCCTGTTTTATCAAAAACCACTGCGTCCAGGTTACGACCCTTTTCAAAGGAAGACCGGTCCCTTATGAGCAGTCCCTGCCCTGCCGCCAGCGAAGTGGACACAGCCACAACAAGGGGTACCGCCAACCCCAGGGCATGAGGGCAGGTGATGACCATGACGGTCACCATCCGTTCGAGGGAAAAGACAAAATCTTTTCCAAATACCAGCCAGAAGACCAAAGTGACACCCCCCGCGCTCAGGGCGATGATGGTCAGCCAGAGCGCTGCCCGGTTGGCCAGGTCCTGGCTCCTTGACCGGGTTTCCTGGGCCTCCCTGACCATACGGACGACCTGCGAAAGGTAGCTTTCATCACCAACGTTCTTTACTTCAACGGTTATGGAGGACTCCCCGTTGATCGCCCCGCCGATAACTTCATCCCCTTCCTTTTTTTCAACCGGCCTGCTTTCCCCGGTGAGCATGGCCTCATTGACACTGGTCTCTCCCTCCACGACAAGACCGTCGGCAGGGATTTTTTCACCGGGTTTCACCAGTGCCCGATCCCCTGTTTTCAGACTGGATACGGCAACTTCCTCTATACCGCCGTCTTCTTTCAGCCGGTGAGCCTCGGAGGGGATCAGTTTCACAAGCTCCTCCAGCGCCCCCGAGGCCCCCATAACAGAGCGCATCTCGATCCAGTGCCCGAGAAGCATGATCACAATCAAGGTGGCAAGCTCCCAGAAGAACACTTTGCCGGGCAGGCCGAAGACCACCATGGAACTGTAAACATATGCCACCATGATGGCCAGGCCGATGAGGGTCATCATGCCTGGTTCTTTTTTCCTCAGCTCGTTAACCAAGCCTTTTAGAAAGGGCCAGCCGCCATAAATAAAAACGATCGTGGAAAGCCCGAATTGGACATAGCCCTGTCCAGGGAATGCGAGGACATCCTCCAAGCCGAGAAGGCCTTGAATGAGCGTAGAAAGTCCCAGGATGGGGATGCTGAGTACAAGAGAAATCCAGAAGCGGCGGCGAAAATCGGCCACCATGTGTGCATGATGGCTCCCGTGATCACCGTGCCCACCTGCACCGCTGGAATGACTGGAATGTTCCATTTTATGCCACCTTGATTCCCTTTATTTTTTATTTAATGAATGGGCCGAATAATCCTTGGCCGAGGATTCGATTGTAAATTGGCTGAAATCTATAGCCATGCCGCAACTTGAGCAAACGTGAGGACGGCCAGCTTATCCTGAGCCCTTAATATAAATACGGGATCATCCTCATCGACATTGGGGATATTCAATTTTCCGTACTTTCCCGATACAGCCATTGTGGCCTACTGCTCGTAAATTTCTGTTTACTTCTATATTCCTCTATCCTCTTTGTCCTGCTGGATGGCCGACCGGGTTTCATCTTATTTCTCCGTTTCTCGTCCCCGCACGGACCGGTTTCCGGCTATTTTTCTTCCACGGTTCCCGCCCTGAAATCATCACAGGGTTCATCTTCATTGGTGGACCTTCCATGCTCAGGATCAGCAGCTGTTCTGCAGAAGGGAAGGCCATACTGAGGATTTTCAGCGTTCCCGGATTGCCCGGCCTCCTGATTTTTGATGCCGCCTTTTCCCATCATTTCCTCCACTTCCTGGGCACCTTCCATGTAAAAATCCATCTCCTCCGGTGCGAT
>JAWOBE010000116.1:0-5356 GCA_046498185.1 Desulfatiglandaceae bacterium
GGCCCTTCCGCAGCGGATGCCGAAGACCACCGCCTCGGAAAGCGCGTTCCCGCCAAGCCGGTTTGCGCCGTGGGTACCTCCCGCCGTCTCCCCCACCACGTAAAGCCCTTTGACAGCAGTCCTGCCGTAGGTGTCAATTTCGACCCCACCCATCGTAAAATGAGCAGCTGGTCTGATCATAACGGGTTTTCTCCTGAAATCCAGGATCCTTTCGAACCGCTGGAACAACTTTTCGGAGAGCCTTGCGTCCTCCGCCCGTACATTCCTCATATCCATCAGGATCGCGCCGTCTACCCCGTTTCCATTCCTTATTTCCTCTAAAAGTGCCCTGGAGAACCGATCGCGCATCATCAACGCAATGGGCCGGGAGAATAGGCCGTATTTCTCCTTCAGATCCTCCCCCAGTCGATTGGTGATCCGCGCGGGATCCGCGAACGCAGCCGGGAGGAGCACACGCTGACTCCCGCAGTCGGCCCTTATCAAGGGGTAGAACTGGACGAACTCCATGTCCACGAGTTCAAGCCCCGCGTCCAGGGCCAAAGCATAGCCTTCTCCAATAAACCCTGGAGCGTTGTCGTTGAACCGGAAAATTCCGGCACCCCCGCCGGCGGCGAGGACAACCGAGGATGCGCGGAACGCGACAGTGGCGTTGGTCCGCCTGAAGAAACCGGCCGCCCCGCAGCACACTCCCTGGTGGACCAGAAGACTCGTGATGACGACGCCATCCAGGAAACGGACCCCGGACCGCACGCACGCCCTGACGAGGGGGGGCGTCAGTTTCGGTCCGCCCACATAGGAGTCTCCCCGGATGAAAAACCCCTTCTCCTGGTACTCGCCGGGCACACCTGTCGCCACCAGGGCCGCCACCGCTCCGGATGCGTCATGCACCAGGGCGTCCACGAGCCTTCGGTCGTTCACCATCTTTCCGCCTTCAAGGGTGTCGGACCGGTGAACCTCCTCGGGGTATGCCTCGGTGGAACAACGAAAGCCCGCTCCGGCCAGCACCGTGTTGCAGGCCTTGCCGGGGCGGCCCTTGGACACCGCTACGACCCTTTTACCGCCGGACGCGGCCCCGCCCGCCGCCATGAGGCCGGCGGCTCCGCTTCCGATAACCAGCACATCGGTTTCCACAATCTCATCGTACGTCTTCATATCTTTCCCCATAACTCCCCGCCCGCGCACTTTTTACGAGGCCGTCAACTTTATAATGTAAGCAAATAGATTCTATTCACAACTTGATAAAAGCTTTACTTGTTTTACACCCAAGGCGAAAGCCTCCAGGTTGATCCGGTCCTTTCCTGCGGGAACCGCGCTGGATATCGCCGCTTCGAAAGCCTCGCGGGGGATCAGACGGCTGACTTCCCAAAGAGCGCCCAGCATCACCATGTTCGCCGTGATTGAAAGGCCGATGTCATTGCGGGAGATGGATGTCGCAGGAACTCCGAAAACACGCCAGGGGCCTTCGGGCGGAGACGCAATCATATCCGAATCGACGATCAAAACCCCTCCCGGGCGAAGGGTCCCGATGAACCGCTCTATTGCGTCCTGCGCTTGAGCCGTCAAAATGTCCGGCGTGGTCACCCTTGGGTAAACCACGGGTTCATCGCTCACGATAACCCATGCCGCCGCAAAGCCGCCTCTGAGTTCCGAAGAATAGGCCTGCGTTTTGACCGCGAAAAGACCCGCATGGCTCACAGCGGCGGAACCGAGGATGTCTCCCGCCAAAATCGAACCCTGCCCGCCTACCCCGGATATCGTGATTTCCGTACGGCTCATGCCCCTTCCCTCCTGAAACTCTCCCGAAGTTCTTCCAGCTGCGAGGAAAGCTCCGGTTTATCCTCATCCGCGAACTCTCCCACAAGAATCCGTCCATTTGTTTCCTCGCGTGTCATCCCGGAAGCCTTTTTCAATGCCAGGCTTTTTTCCTTGAAATATTTCAATATATCAACAGCTTTCCCAATCCCGCTCGCCCGGCCGAATTGAACCGGACACTGGCTTACGGCTTCTATCAAGGCGAAGCCTCTCTTTTGGATGCCTTTAACGATTGCCTGTTCAAGCCGGCGAGGATGGGCCGTAGTCCAGCGGGCCACATACGATGCACCGGCCGCAGTTACCATGGGAGCTATATCGAAGGGCGGTTCGAGGGTCCCGTAAGGGTTTGTGATCGTCAAAATACCGCGTGGCGTCGTAGGAGCGGTCTGCCCGCCGGTCATACCGTATATGCCGTTATTCACCAGCACCACCGTGATGTCTATATTCCGGCGAGCCGCATGGATCAGGTGGTTTCCGCCGATCGCCGTCAAGTCTCCGTCCCCCGAGGCTACGAGCACGTTTTTATCCGGGAGTCCCAGCTTGACGCCTGTCGCAAAAGCAACCGGACGACCGTGGGTTGTATGAAGGGTGTCCGCATCAAAAAGCGGGCTCGGAATCCATGCCGCGCAGCCAATACCGCTCACAAAAACGAAATCATCCATGGTGAGGCCCAGCTTATCCATCGCCCTCAGGATCGCTGCGGCCACGATGCCGTTTCCACAACCCGGACACATCGTCGTGCGGGTGACATGGGGCCGGGTGAACTTTTTAAGCGGGTGTACGGGTATCGTCATCGTGCCACCTCCTCGATCACTTGGAGCACCGAAACCGGGTCGTGAAGCTGGCCAATGATTTCCGGGGGCTGAAAAAGGACTGGGCATTCGCCGCCCACCGCCGACCTTATATAAGGCAAAAGCTGCCCCAGGTTGTTTTCAAGCACGACGATGCTCGAAGCAGCCCGGGCCGCTGCTTCCACCTCTACATCCGGAAACGGCCATATGGTTTTAAGACGCAGCCGGCCTGCGGGCAGGCCTTTCCTGCGGGCGCCATCCACCGCGGCCTGAGCCGCCCTGGCCGTGGTGCCGTAGGAAACCAAGACCACGTCTCCTTCAGAATAATCGCTTTCCACTTGAACGATTTCGTCACGGTGAGAAAGTATTTTTTCGATCGGTTTCGTTACATAGGCATGCATGGCCGCAGGGTCGGACAGATTGCGCATTCCGTGAGAGTCGTGACACGAACTTGTAACATGTGCCCGGCATCCTCTTCCGAAAACAGGCATCGGCGCCACCGACGGGTCCAGAAAGTCGGTGCGGGAGAGCGGATCGGTGCCCGGCGCCGCGAGCCTGCGGTTTACGATCTCGAGATCACCCGCGGACGGAATGCGGACGGTTTCTTTCATATGGCCCAGAAACGCGTCAGCCAAAACAATCACCGGAACCCGGAAACTTTCCGCCAGGTTGAATGCTCGCACCGTCAGGTCGAACATTTCCTGACCCGTGGAGGGTGAAAGCGCAATTAACTGATAGTCCCCGTGGCTCCCCCGGGCCGCCTGAACAATGTCTCCGGCGACCCCTACGGACGGCGCGCCCGTGCTGGGGCCCAACCGCTGAACGTCCACTATCACCAGCGGCGTCTCGGTGGCAGTCGCAAATCCGATGTTTTCCTGCATTAAGGACAGACCAGGACCGCTCGTCGCCGTCATCGCCTTTTTCCCTGTCCAGGAAGCGCCGATGGCCGCACAAACCGCTGCAATTTCGTCTTCGGTTTGAAGAAAGGTGCCGCCGACCGATGGCAACAGCTGTGAAAGTCGATTCGCGATTTCACTTGCAGGCGTAATCGGGTAACCGGCCATGAACCTGCAGCCGGCGGCAATCGCTCCTTCGGCCAGGGCTATATTCCCCATCATGAAATGCATACCGGAACGGTATCGACTAACCTGCATCTCTATTTTCCTCCGTCTCGATCACTATGGCCATATCCGGGCAGGATATCATGCAGTTGCCGCAGCCGGTGCATTTTTTCTGATCGCTCACCTGCGGAACCAGATAGCCCCGCGTGTTGAACAGGCCTGAGGAAACAAAAAGATTCACCGGGCAGACAAATGAACAGATTGCACAATCTTCAATCCCTTTGCAGGCCTCGACGTCGATGTGTACAGACACAATACTCACCTCTTAGTTCGGTAATTTTAAAAAAACCCAGATAATCCTTAACCAGTTTCCATCCGGAAATGGTCCTTTTGCCCAATCCCCCGACTGAAGTCGGGACAAGTCTGCGTCAACCCCGACAGGATCCCCTCTGTGCGAAGCGAAGACAAAAATCCTCATTTCCAATCTGGAAACTTCGCTGTGCCCATCCGTCATTTCCGGATGGGCACTAACGTTCTGCTAAAAAACCACCTTGACATTGCGTACGTAATGACGTACTTTTTTTGATACAAATAGTCAGGGAGGCAAAAATGACAATACTATCAGCAACTGAGGCACGCTCAAAATTTTACAGACTCATTGATCAAACATCATTATCACATGAGCCGATTCTTATAACAGGAAAGCGAGGTAATGCAGTTCTTATCTCTGAAGACGATTGGAGATCCATTCAGGAAACCATGTTTCTTTTAAATATTCCAGGAATGCGTGAGTCTATCAGAGAAGGTTTAGAGACTCCAATAGAAAAGTGTAAAGAGGATCTGGACTGGTGAGCTGGAGAATTGTTTTTACAAAACACGCACAAAAAGATGCCAAGAAATTATCTGATTCAGGCCTAAAGTCAAAGGCAGAAGAAATTATTGAAATATTGAAACAAAATCCGGACCAAACCCCTCCACCCTATGAAAAACTCATCGGTGACTTATCAGGTGCTTATTCAAGGCGTTTAAATATACAACATAGAATTGTTTATCAGATCTTAAATGATGATAAAATTGTTAAAGTTATTTGCATGTGGACTCACTATGAATAAAAAGCAGCCTGGTCAGGCGATCAGCGGCAGGATGTTTTTTTGAGATACCTCCCAACCCCACTTCGTGATTTCGAAAAAATAGTTATGAGATATCAAGTGTTTACAGTCAAATGAACTTCCATTTTGGCACTACGGATTTTGATTTTTTTATAGCGTTGTCTTCAAAATTTTACCCACCCGATGCCCTGTCCGCCTTCACGAGCTCGGCTTCAAGACGCTGCCGAAAGCCGCTCTTGATACTTTCTTCCTTCCTCTCCTTGTCCACCGAGTGGCAATAGAGTTCCAACTCATCGATTTCATCGTTGTGCCCAAAGCCTGCCAGCACCAACACGTCTCCCGTTTTATCGTCCTGTTTGACCGGGACCATTTTTACATCCTCGGGGATCTCCCTCTTTTTCTTCCGGGAAACAACAATGTAGCGGTAGTTTTTGCTCTTAAGCCATTGAATGTTATCCTCCGATGCAATCCCGGCATCCATCACAATGGTCGGCCTGATCAAGGAGCCCTGGGGATCGGGATCAGCCGAAAGCCCATCGATCATCGTTTCAAGTGTGCCCGGCTCACTGATGTTTCCCTCAAA
>JAWOBE010000207.1:0-6697 GCA_046498185.1 Desulfatiglandaceae bacterium
GTTTCAACGGCTGACTTCCCTTTCGTGGAAACCGGATAGACAAGCGGGTCAATAAACAAATTGTCCAGCGGGACTCCGGCCTTGTTCACCTCTTCAACCAGTCGGCCAGCGAACTGAAGCTTTTCTTCGGCAGTCTCCGCCATTTTGTCCTCGGACTGGCAAAGCCCTATGACCTTCGCATCGTTTTCCACCACCAACGGAAGCAGACTCTTGAGCCGCGCCGGCTCCAGGTTGATCGAATTGATCATAACCGGGGAAGTCTTAACCAGCGGTAATATTTCTTCAATAACCTTCGGATCCGGGCTGTCCAGGCATAAAGGAACATCCACGACCGACTGAACCGTTTCGACCACCCATTTAAGCTTTGTAGCTTCCTCTCCGACGAAGGTTCCGGCGTTCACGTCTATGAAACTTGCGCCTGCATCCGCCTGGCTCTTGGCTTCACGCTGAATGAAATCAACGTCTTCGTTTGAGATGGCCTCCGCAATGGACTTTCTGGATGCGTTTATTCTCTCGGCGATTAGGATCATCATATCCTCCAAATTTTCTGTTCCGGACATAAACTTTCAGTACGGATTCATTGGCATGCCCTGAAAGTTTCAAATAATTAAAGTTCGAGCTCCCTATCTATACATGATATTATGAAATCCAAGTGATCGTGAAGGTTATGATCGTCATCCACCTCGTGGAGCGTAATTCTCCGTGGCTCGGGTGATCGCTCGACCATCGCCCGCACTGCAGCCAGGGGAATGACTTCATCTCTTATACCAGCGATGATAATCGTCTTCAAGCCGGCGGGAACATAAAGAGAGTCCAACGCGCCCAACTGCTCCGGGTTCAAAATCGTCCGATCGAAAAACCCCACTGCCGGGGCCAGAAGAACCAGCCCTTTCACGAGAGTTGGATACTTCAAGGCAAAAAGCAGGCCGGTCAATCCTCCGAGGGAGGATCCTACAATCAGCATCGGCTCCCGGATTTCGTTTTCAACAATTCTGAGCCTCTCGTTTATATCTGCAGGAAGCAAAGGTGCATAAATGCCCGGGTAATGCTCCGTTAAAAGCCTCCCTTTCGTTCCCTCGGGGCTGCTGTCGAGCCCGTGAAAAAACGCTAACTTCATATTTTAACCTCCCCGGCAATTTCAATGAAGCCATATCATCAAAAGCCGGCCGGGTCAAAATGAAAACAGCCGCTCCATTTAAACGTGGACGCGGCTGTTTTGCAAACCCTGTCAAAAAAATCTAAAAAATACGGTTTAAAGTTCCACCTGATTAATACTACTCACCCCCACGAATTTCGTCTTTGAAAACATTGTCCAGGCCTTTTATCGCTACATAAACCCAAAACCCTATCACGCAAATAACCATCAGGGCGCAGACGACGAGCACTGAATTCTCCCACAGTACATACATTCTTCCGGAATAGACGATAATCGCAATTTTCAGTATTAATCCAATGACGGCGGCTATACCGAGTACTTTTATTAATTTTTCTTTTTTAGCCTTTTCCATACTACATCTCCTATCGGCCTGACGTTGCGACGCAACCGCCGGCAACTAAACAGCCCCGGCAAGACCCTTGAATGACAAATCCCGGTTGTTCCTGTGCATTGAGCGCAGCACCTCGGAAAGCTCGCTGCTAGAGATTACACAAAACAGGTAGGCCTTTTCCCTGGCCAGCCTGAAACGCACAAAAACAGTCGGGATAAACGACAATCTGGGGCCTTCGACTACGCTGATATCGTCCGGCTCCAGCCGCAAAACCCTCCTGAAACTCCTGAGCTCGATGCCACCGTTTTCGCCTACCTCGATACGATAAGATATTCCGAGGCACCAGTACCAGGTATAGGCAATAACGAAGCCCACCATCGCAAGCTGCCCCACCGGCCAGTTAGCGGATAGCGCCTTTGTCCCGATCAAATACACCGAAACCACGGACCAAACTGCAATCATGCTATAAAAAACAATTACAAAAAGAGCAGGAGCTTCATATACATAAGATTTTCTTAATTTTTTCAGCTTATTTTTCATATAATCGCCAAATTATAGAATTGTAAACGTACGCTCATGCTTATCCGTAGGTCTATTGTTCAGATTAACCACATCACTTGAAAAATAAATTCGGCAAAAACAGCGTAATCTGTGGAAACATCATCACCAAAATTACGCCGACAACCTGCAGTGCGATGAACGGCGCGGCACCTCGCCAGATGTCGGTGGTCTTGATCTCAGGCGGTGCGACCCCCTTGAGATAAAACAGCGCATAACCGAAAGGCGGCGATAAAAACGAAATCTGCAGATTCGTCGCAAAAAGCACACCAAACCAAATCGGATCAAAACCCAGGTTACGGATAATGGGTCCGAAGATAGGGATACAAAGCATCAGTATTCCGGTCCAGTCGATAAAGGCGCCCAGAAAAATCAGAATAAACTGCATGATAATGATGATCGTCCATTTACCGAATCCGGAGCCCAGCAGGATATTGGATACGAACTCCCCTCCTCCGCTCATCACGTACAGTGCCACAAAGATGTTCGCACCGAACATGGTCCAAAGGACCATGGCCGATGATTTCAGCGTCTTCTCGCTGGCATCGACTATACCTTTCCACGAAAGCTGCCTCTGAAGCCCGGTCAGGACCATAGCTCCGAAGGCACCAACCCCGGCGGCCTCGGTAGGAGAAGCAATCCCGGTGAAAATCGTTCCCAGCACGAGGAAGATGATTATTCCGGGGGGAACCAACGACAAAAGCATCTTCGTCCGCTCGCGAAGATTCATCCGCTCCTCGGCCGGAACCGGGGGACCGAGCTTTGGATTAATCAGGCACCTGATGGATATATACCCTATGAACAGAGTGGAAAGAAGCAGGCCGGGCAGGATACTTCCGGCGTAAAGCTTCCCGATCGAGCTGTTATCGACCAGTCCGTAAACGATCAAAAGAACGCTCGGAGGTATCAATATACCCAGCGTTCCACCAGCGAGAATCGAACCGCACGCCAGGTGCTTGTTATACTTCCTGTTAAGCATCTGGGGAAGCGCGATCACTCCCATGGTAACCTCGCTCGCTCCTATAACCCCGCACATGGCTGCAAGAAGCGTGCAGGCGACAACGGTAGCCGAAGCGACACCACCCTTCAAACCGCCTACCCACTGATAGACTGTTTCGTACATACGGTGAATGATCCCTGATTGCTCCAGGATACAAGCCATGAATATGAAAAGCGGTATGGCCGCAAGCAGGTAGTTGGTCATCAGGCCAAATATACGCGTCGGCACAAGGTTCACAGCCATCGGACTCTGTAACAAGGCGGTGAATATGACGCCTATAGAACCGCAGGCGAAGGCCACCGGGAGCCCCAGCCCCAAAAGGAAGAACAACGATCCGAACATCACGATGGTCAATAATTCGATACTCATTCCATTTCCCTCCCTGTCAGCGCCACATGAAAATCGCGGATCGTCCATACCACATGCTGGAAAAACAGTAACAAAGCTCCGAACACCATCATGAACTTGACCGGGTAAAACGGCGGAGCCCAGTCAGTCAACGTGCGCTCACCGGGAATGGTGTATCCGAGAAACTGCCCGCCGCCTGCCATAGTCTGGGAGCTCCAATAAAAATTCCATGATGTGTAGATAAGAACGATAAGGAAAAGAAAAAAGAAGATGCTGGTGAAAAGATCCAGGAAAGCCCTGGTTCGCCGTTTCCTGGTGGAATAGATCACATCGACCCGCACGTGCGCCCGGTGGTAGTGGCAATAGCCGGCGACAAACATATATTGCACAGCAAATAACAGCGTCATGAATTCATGGCCCCAGTTCGTCGGCATGTTGAATAAATATCTCATCACCACTTCGAATGTGATCACGACCACTGTCAGAAGCAACACTCCCACATTCAGCTTGCCTATGAAGAGGTTGGTCTTCTCAACGAAGTCCATGAATTTTTTTATTTTTTCCATAACAGCCTCATACAGTCACTCATCGTGGCAAGGGCTACCGCATTCCATTGAAATCCTCTGAAATCGCTGATGGCAAAGCCGTCGCCCTTCCCAGAATCGACGAAGGGAGCGGCCGAGCCGCTCCCTTCGCTACATTCGATGTCTTTAGAATTCAAGCGGTTTTCCGTTCTCATCCACCATATCCGCATCAGTTATATAACCGACCGCGACGGACTTCATGTACTCGACCTGGCTTTTAAAAGCCTTCATTGCAAGAGGAGACTTCTTGGCCCACTTGACCCACAGTGGCGGTGCGAACTTACGAAATTTCGCGATATCCTCTTCTTTAAGCCGGATGACTTCAACGCCCTGCTCCTTGTACTTATCCCAAGCCTCCAGGTTGGCCTTCTGAATGCTGGCGTACTGATCCCACGAATGCCATTTCACCGAGGCTCTCAGCAACTCCTGGAGATGAGCCGGAATCTTTTCCCAGACCCTGGTATTGATATTCAGGCTCATGACGTCGACGGGCTGATGCAGGCAAGGAGTGGACGGTGGACCCATGATGATGTACTTGGCGATTTCACCATAGCCCAGGTTGTAGTTGATGGCAGGTCCGACGAAGTCGGCCCCGTCGATAACGCCCTTTTCGAGGGCCGGGTAGACTTCACCACCGGGAAGCAGTACCGTTGAGACACCGGCTGCCCGGTAGATGTCGGCGATGATCCCACCGGGATAACGGATCTTCTTGCCTTTGAAATCCTCGAATGAACGGATAGGTACCTTTGAATGGATCAGGTTGAGGTCGTGCTGAATGGTGCCCACGAAATACATGTTGTGACCGCCGTAGGCCTCGCGTGCGAATTCATTCCCGCCCAGCGCTTCGTACCATACTTCCCACTGATCAGGGCGATCGAGTCCGAACGGATAGGAGGATAGGAAGGTCGCGACCGGAATCTTGCCCGGCCAGTAGACGTCGAAGCAGTGCATCCCTGAAAACACCCCTGCTTTCACCGCATCGAACATTTCGAAGGTTCCGACTATAGCACCTGCCGGATACCCTTCGACCACCAGTTGACCCTCACTGATTTTGCCTACGTAGTCGCACCATTCCTTGAATTTAACGTAGCCCACGGTACCGGCGTCCCAAGCCGTCTGAATTTTCAATTTGATCGGAGCCGCCGATGCATGCCTGGCAAAATACGGCATGCCCACGGCTCCCGCCGCGGCGCCGGCCACAGCCGCCGTCTTTAGAAATCCACGACGAGTAACATCCTTGGCTTTTCCTTCCTTCTTAAGATCACTCATACCTTACCTCCCTTTGGAAAGGATTCGAGAAACACAAACGGCACCTCAGGCTGAACCCCTGCCACCCGGGGCCTGAGCTTTCGGGTACCATTCCACAAAAAATAAGCCCACTGCCTATTTCCCGTTGCGACCAACACGCACTTGATCTTAAAAAATCCACAGCGCCATCGAAAAACGCCAGGTATATTACTTTGTCCGAATTCATACTCTAAATTTACCCGTTATAATAAACGGAGGAACCGAAATGTGTCAAGTCAAAATAAGGGGATCAGCCCTGGTAAAACGCAGATTTTTAAAATGTAAGTTGGTCTTACCTCTATCCCATTAAAAATCCCGCCCTCATTTGTGGAAATGACCACAATAAACCTTCTCGGAACAATTTTCAGCAGAACAAAAATTTGGTAAGACCTTTATACATTCTTCCCAACTCGATCTACAAGGCTATCTTCTCAGCTCCGCCCCCGGCCACATTAAAATGCATCTGTCTTCGGATACGAACGATATCTTCAGCCGTTGGAGGAAACGGGTAATTGCGCATCTCAGGGCCGGGAATTTGCAAAAGGCCTGTTGCAGGCCACCTGGCCGTCGTACCCGGTGCAACCACTGGTCCGAAACGGCTCACCAGAATCGATGACCCTTTCAAGTTCTTCGGCGGGCAATCCATAGTGCACGATGCGTCCCGATTCATCCCATTTCATCCGTTCCGCCCGTGACAACCCGCCATCTATCAGGTATCGTGCTATTTGAACACGCCTGTATTGGTCCATAGGCGGTTGAGGATGATTTTCCATTGCAGAACATGGTTCCGGGAAAAAAGATGAGTGCTTCCGCCGAGATCCCTGGCCCTCTGGATGGCATTGCACATTTCTTCTTCTGTTTCCCCCATGCCCACCATGAAATGAGGCCCGGCGTTACCTTTCCCGAATAACTCGAGTGACTCTTCGAGGCATGCCCAATAGCGCTCCCATCGATGCGGTCCGGAAACGCCTTTCCCCCTGTATTTATCGAAAAGTTTCTCTGTTGCAAGATCTATCGCTACGCCTATTTTATCTGCGCCGGCCTTTTTGAAAGCCACGAGGTCATCATATTCCAGCACCGTAGGTGCAATCAACAACGATACAGGAACATCGAAACTCCGCCTAAGCCTGGAGCAAATTTCCATCGTGTCGGCCACAGCCCGTTTCCTTGTGACCATTGATATGCAGATACGCTTCACGCGATCCTGGCGAACGCGGATCCGCTCTATAATATCAACGAGAGAATACGTGGGCCAGCTCACACGAATAAAGCTTTTCTCCCGGTACGCACCTTCTCTTTTCCCATTCAAGCCACAATACGCACACCTTGCAATACAACCGTTCTCATAAGTTAAGAGTAAATTGATGCAATAAAGTTTCGCGCCCCTGTAAAACAAACCTTTTTTTAAATCGAGAGTCAGCGCCGCAGCCAGG
>JAWOBE010000214.1:0-5794 GCA_046498185.1 Desulfatiglandaceae bacterium
GCCTTAACCGCTAAAACCCAAAATATAAGCGTTATTCCGATTCCGATCAATATGAACGGAATTCCGTCTTTTGCGAGCGGCAGCCGTAGCCTGGCAAAAAATTTTTCCATTTCATCCTTCATTAAGCAGCTATAAGTTTTCTTATTTGCATGTATCACATCCCCCGTTGCCAGGCAAGGAGGAAACCGACATTTGGAGTGTAAGTGTAGGTGTTGGTTTAAGCGTTTGAGACGGCATGCAACCTGCTTTCAACCGGGTTCGCGGGTGTTATTTTCGATGAGGTCGCGCGCAAGGCACAATGCACAGATTGTTTTAGCATCGTGGATTGAACCGTCATGCATCATCTTCAAGGCTTCGTCGAAGGGAATTTCGTGCACGGCGAGAACTTCATCAAAATCAAGATTTTGCGCGGCGGGGGAGAGGTCACGAGCCAGAAAAAGGTGAATGCGTTCATCCGAATAGCCGGGAAGAGGGGTAATAGAACCTAATTCCGTCCAGCTGCCGGCCCGGTAGCCCGTTTCTTCGGTAAGCTCCCTTTTCGCACAGCTGATCCCACTTTCCTCTGCATCCAATGTTCCGGCCGGAATTTCCCATATATACCTGCCGACTGCATGGCGATATTGCTCCAGCATCAACAGCCTGTTATCAGGAAACATCGCGACAATCGCCGCAGCGCCCGGGTGGCGGATTATATCAAGGTCGGTGCTTGCTCCGTTTGCCAGGGTGACATTTTCCTGAACCAGCCGAAAGGTTCTTCCTTCATGCAACGTGCTCGTTTTGTTTACCTTAGCCTGCATTCTTTTTCCTTTGTGCCCATCCGGAAATGTCGGGCGGATGCTGCACGGTTATAGGGAGATTTACTTCTATTTACGCCAGAATTCCGGGACCATCAATACCAGCAGTGTATATATTTCGAGTCGGCCGAGCAGCATGCAGAACATGAGCACCCACTTCCCTATTAAAGGAATTCCCATGTAATTTTCTACGGGTCCCACGATACCGAAACCCGGGCCCACATTGCTGATGCATGCGATCACCGATCCGAACGCCGACACGAAATCAAGGCCCAGGAGAGCCATTACCAGAGTCGATACGACGAAAAGGCCGAGATAGAGAATAAAAAAGCCCCATATGCTCCGGATCACTTCTTCCGAGACCGGTTTTCCTCCCAGCTTCACGCTCGTGACCGCGTGTGGGTGGATAATACCGAATATCTGTTTATAGCCGTGTTTGGCAAGGAGAATCACCCTCATTATTTTGAGGCCGCCGCCGGTGGAGCCGGCCATACCGCCAAGGAACATGCATACGAGCAGAATATGTTGTGAAAAAGCAGGCCATTTTTCGTAATCCTGGGTAATAAAACCTGTTGTTGTCAGGATGGATCCGACCTGGAAAGCCGCGTGCCGGAACGATTCGGCAAGGGAGGCGTAGACGGATCCATGGATATCAAACGCTGTCATCGCGATGAATATGGCGACTATAATCAAGAAGGCTTTGCATTCAGGGTCTTTGTAGAATACCTTTAAATTGCCTTTGACCGCCTTGTAGTGAAGAGAAAAGTTAATGCCCGCAATCAACATAAAAGCTGTGATCACGAAATCGAAATATGCGTTTCCGTAGTGGGCTATGCTTGCGTTTTTTGGCGAAAATCCACCGGTTGGCATCGTCGAGAAAGTATGGCATACGGCTTCGAACAGATTCATGCGTCCGAGAAGAAGCAAAATGATCTCGATCGCGCTGATTATCAGGTATATTTTCCATAAGGCTTTGGCGGTATCGGATATCCTGGGTTTCAGCTTATCCACCACAGGACTGGGAATTTCGGCCTTGTACAACTGCATCCCACCGACTCCAAGGTAGGGAAGAATGGCGATGGAAAGCACGATTATGCCCATGCCGCCAAGCCACTGCGTTTGACTCCGCCAGAGCAATATTCCGCGGGGAAGAGCTTCGATATCCGTCAGAATCGTGGCCCCGGTGGTGGTGAACCCCGATATCGATTCAAAGCAGGCATCGGTAAAGCCGGGTATGCTGCCGGAAAAGATATAGGGTAGGGATCCGAAAAATCCTGCAAGCAACCACCCTGTTGTAACGATTACGACGCCGTCGCGGTGATTCAGGACTAGATCCGGTTTTTTTGTGTTTCGCGCTCCGAGAAAAACCAGAAGACCGAAAACGGCCGTCACGGCCAGTGCCGTAGAAAGAGCAGGAGCCCCGCCGTCGTTTGTTGTTACAGACACCACCAGCGGGAGCGCCATGGACAGGCCTAGAAACAAAATCAGCAATCCGTTGAAGCGGGCTATGGTCCGGACATGCATTAGAAATATTCCAGTTTGACGGTAAGGAGTTTTTCGAGCCTGGATAGAGCATCCCGGACCGAGAATATGAGCAGGCGGTCATGGGGCAGCACAATGGAATCGCCCTTTGGTATGATTATTTCGTCCCCCCGGACGATTGCGCCTAGGATTGTGCCCGACGGGAATTTGATTTTAGAAAGAGGTGTGTTCACGATATCGGAAGTTTCCAGGGCTTCAGCTTCTATGGCTTCGGCGTGTTCCCCTTTGAGGGGTGCCACAGAGATTATTTTTCCTTTCCTGATATGTTGCAGGATCGCCCTGATCGCGCACAGCCTCGGGCTTACAAGCGTAGAAACCCCGATCGCCGAAACGAAAGGGATGTAGCTCAATTTACCGATCCGGGTGATTGTCCGCTTTGCGCCCAGCCCTTTGGCCAGAAGGGATATCAGGATGTTGCGCTCTTCATCCCCGGTAAGAGAAACCAGGACGTCGACATCGGCGATGTTTTCCTCGATCAAAAGATCTTTGTCCGTGCCATCGCCATGGATTACGATGACTCTGTCGAGGGATTCTGCGAGCCGTTTACAGCGATCTGGGTCATTGTCGATGATTTTCGTGCTGATTTTCATTTTATCGAGTGCCGCCGCAAGCGAACTGCCTGCTTGACCGGCGCCGACGATGACGGCCCTTTTTATGGGCTTTTCTTCTATCCCAAAAGTTCTGAAGGTTTTACGCATATTATCGGGTTTAACGACCAGATATACGAGGTCGCCGGCCTTAAGCTGATCGGTTCCGCGGGGTATAATAACTTCATCTCCCCTGGCGATGGCACCTACCAGAATATTGGTTTCGCCGGATTCCGCATCCATAAGTCGACGGTTGACGAAAGGGGATGTGGGAGGGATCGTTACCCCGAGCAATTTGACTTTTCCACCGACAAAATCAATAATTTCATCGGCTTCTGGCACTTCCATCAGCTTGACGATGGAGTCGACCATCAATGATTCGGGGTTTATTACCTGGTCTACTCCCAGCATGTCTTGACCGAACAAGGATTTTTCCTTGAGATACTCCTGGTTGCGAACTCTGGCTATTTTGAGGATGTAAGGATTCAGGTTCTTGGCCAAAAGGCAGGCAATCAGGTTAACCTCGTCACTGTCGGTGGCTGCTACAAGCATGTCGGCTTCTCGAATGCCTGCTTCCTTAAGCAGCTTGGGGCTGGTTCCGGATCCGGAGAAAGACTGTACATCCAGTTCTTCGTTTATCCGCTTGAGCCTCTGAGGATCTTTTTCTACGACAACGACATCTTTGCCCTCTTCGGAAAGCTTTTGGGCGAGGTGGAATCCAACCTCGCCCGCTCCAACGATGATGATCTTCATTTTCAGTGCCCTCCGATAAAAGAGCAGGAATTCAAGACTCGACGCCTATTCGTAAATTTCTTCAACTTCGTTGAATACCGTGGCGAAACGAAATGAATTTTTAGGAGATCATCAGTAAAAAGTCAAGATCAGTCATAGGCGAGTCTTACCGATTCAGTGGCCAGCGTCGGCTGGATGATATTCTGCCAGTGGCTGGAATCCCATGTGTGCAGACCTGTGTGCGCCAGGTAATATTTCTGGGGAATAGGATGGGTTCCTATAACCACTTCGATCTCAAACTGCTGCTCGATGTATTTTTTGAAATGCATTATCCTGGGGCAGGGTGGATAACCCACCACCAGGCCTGTGGCCAGGTGGATTACTTCGGCTCCATTTTTCTTCATTTCTTCAGGGGCATATTCGACATTTCCGCCGGGGCAGCCGTCGCAGGACGTGTAACCGACCAGCTCAATCTCTCTATCCTGATAGATGGAAAAGGCACCTTCGCGATGACGCATTGCCCTCAAACATTTGCCGCCAGCGCAACGATGATAGCGGTGACAAATAATTATACCTATTTTAAGCGTTTCATCCATGAAAAAACCTCCTTCAACATTAATTGGCTATTAGCTGTTGGCAATTAGCTGTTCGTGTCTCATTTATCTTCTCCGTAAAGGTCGCAGACTTTATCCATCCAGTCTTCTATCTGGTCCCTGTACTCGTCTGGTTTTGTTTCCATGCCGCAGGACCTGCAGACTACCCGGGCATTGCATCATCTGCCCGTGATTTCCGCTTCGCCGCCGCAAAATATGCAGACCAGGTGGTCCATCTCTATTCCTCCAACGAACGGAATGCCATTCAGTCGGCTGCGTAAGTGCCGATGCTCAGTTGAACTGTTCTTTTATATAGCCTTGCAGCCGATGCTCGAAGTCCATCTCCCAACCGCCCTTGTATACGATATGGGAGGCTAGTTCGCTCGCGAGGATTGCAAATTTGATTTTCTGCGGCATTCCTTTTACACGCCTTCGGAATCTCTTGTTTTTCCCTATAAAGGCGGGCAGATGATTTACGATGACCCGCTCGAATAAAGGCTGGTCGGCCAGTTCGGGGTGGCTCTGAAAATATTCAAACAATCTTCCGTAATGTTCGTTTATTTCTGTGCTGATCGACTGGCTGATTCGCGTATAAGGTTCCGCTCCTTTTAGTCCTTCATGCCTTCTGAAGATCAATTCGGCTTCGGATTGGGCCCGGTTTTCCAGGATCTGAAGCACATCGGCTACGTATTCTTCCTTGTGAGCCAAAAATTCCTTTTCGGTCATCAGAAGGTTTGCAAGGATTTCGTACGAAGATGAAATAACGCCGCACTTATTGGCACTGGCATCCCTGACAATGATCACCCCCCGCTTTTGAATCTCCTCCCTGGCCCCCGGCGTGATAAAGGAGTTCGCCCCTTCGGTTATCACCCTCACAGTGGGTTCGCCCCCTTCCGGAAACAGATTCGACCAGTTGCTTTCATCAATGGTGTCAGGTCTTCCGCCGCAGGGAAGAAAGAGATCCGTTTTCGTGGAAAACATCAAATCTCCAATTTCCCGCTGAAATTCATCCAGCGTGATCCAGCTTTCCTCAACACCTACGGCGGTCTTTGTGGCCTTACGATAAAGGGCTCTGAGCCCCTCCTGGCGTTTTATCCCCCGGAACAGCATAAAGCCTCCGGTATGGAGGTTTTCCGGATTGAAACCATCCAGATCTTTATGCAGCACCACGCGGGAGAGTTCTGCGGGGTCGGCTCCCTCGGGATCAAACAAACCGGCCGTGCCGTCGACGATACTCAAAATTTTCCCCTGAGGGCAACGCTCCAGGATCAGATTCATCGAATTGCCCGCCACATCGCCGTTTGGCCCTCCGGTGAAACGGACGGTGAAGGGGTCTTGGTTCATGTCGATTCCAATCTGTTTCATCGCGATTTCAGCGGATTTCACGACTCCCCTGGAGGTGACCCCGTATTCCTTATGGTTTATCCCGATGCGCTTGCTGGAAATAATTCCGATCCCCATCATGTAACCGCGTTTCACCGCCTGCTTGGCGATGAGTTCGATCATGTTGTCGTGCAGGTTCTCGTCCGGTCCGATCTCTATCGGC
>JAWOBE010000231.1:0-5647 GCA_046498185.1 Desulfatiglandaceae bacterium
AACCAATCATGGAAAAATTTATCCTGTTGCGCAGGCACAGTTCTTTCAACCGCCGCAGGATCCGAAATACGCTCGCTGCTGTATGAGATCGCCATCCCGGCCGTGTTTACACCGATGGCAACGGCATAAATTGTCAGCGAATTGATGATGTAAAAAACAATCCGGTAATAGATGGCAACCGATTTGTCGGCCCAAATCGCAAGCCCCAGCAAGAGGCTTATAACAAGCCCCGTCCAGTTGCCCGGCAGTCCGAACTGGCTTACCAATGTTCCGGTGATCATAGTAGTCATGGCTCCCGCAACACCGGGTGTCAACATCGCTTTTGATTTCAGAAATTCATCCAACCGGCACCTCTTTCAATGTATATTTTTTGAATGTTTTTATGAGCCTGTTTCCCCTATTCGAATGTCTATCGGAGTCATATCCTGATCCGGGGGCGGGGCGGCCCGCGGAATTCCAATGTCTTCAAAAAAAAGTGCAATCTCCTGTTCACGCCGCGTTTCCAGGCCCGGAAGCTTGTTTCCGCCCGCATACACCCAGCGGCGAAACTCAAACGGCACCCTGTCATAAGCTCCGGCATTTACCCGCTTGCGCAGCGTTGAATTGCGGAAATTACCCACGCCTACGTTGAAAACAAAGTCGCACAGGGCACCGTACTGGCCGTCGGTCAGATCAACATCAACCAGGCTCATAACCCCGCGCTCCGCCATTCCCATGTCGTCGCGAAGGATTTCCTCTCCACGAGGCTCAGATATTCCCTGCCGGAATTCTGCCGGTATTGTGCTGTCGCAGGATGCCAGGTGGATCAAATGGCCGTAGCCGATTGTACAATATCTAGCGGCATCGTTGTAGGGATTGCTTCGAAAACCTTCGGAAACCTTGGTCAACTCGAGCGCTTTGTCGTATACCTTTCGGATCTCTACACCCGGCGGCAATACAAACCGCTCTTCCGGTTCCAGGAAAATCCCGGCTGTTATCTTGTCTTCCTTCGGGAATTCAACTTTTTCGGTTTTCTCACAGCCTCCTGCAAGAATAAGCACCATAGCAATACACGCAGAAACCATTACTGCATCAGGATATTTTTTCAAAGATGTCTCCTATTTTCATTTAAATATCCCCCTGCCCGTTTGAAGCGGCGGGAAAAAGATTTATTTCAATACTGCGGTAACGCTTTGGCCATCGCCGCAATCTTCACATTTGAGCCTGAGGATACCACCCATTTCGAGCACCGTTAAGTTCACTTCTTCCGCTGCTTCACACAATTTGACATTGGCTTCGCATTTTGCTTTTGTTTCGTCTTCTCCCTTACGAACATAGACGACCGACAGGGTTAACTCCTTTTTCGAAACCCCGGGCTGCCCCAAACCTGGCCTTACTCTGCCAATATCTGTTGCCACCTGAGGATGCTTTAACGTGCCAAGAGGTATTCCGGGGCCTCTGGCTGTCTGGGGGCAAGGTTCGTTATCCGGATACAAAACCTTTAATTTAATGTTCTTCTCTTTTGTTGACAAAACGGCATATTCAGCATCAGCGCCGGATTTTCCCGTAATGACGATTCGGCAGCAGTCCCGGTTGCCGGTCAGTTTAAAAACCCCCTCGTTTACCTGGCAAGCCGGGCGCCCTTTAATGCGCTCCATGTCAAGAGAGGTGCGAAACGGGGCCATCTTATCGAATATATACCCTACCCAGCTGTCTTTCAGCTCTACTGCCTTGCGCATGCTCAGTTCATCGTCATTGTCATCTTTGTCGCGAAAAAAACCCGAACCCAGACCCAGTAGAAAGAACACGGCAATGAGTACAAGCACCGCTATGACGAGTTTGTTCTGTTTCATTTTCCATCTTCGGACGTAAAATAAAGTTTATTCAGACTGGGGCTGCACTTCCCTGCTTAAAAATTTCGGGCTGAGCTTGATGCCCTCCATGGTTTTTAACTTGATGGCATCCTTAATTTCAAACCTTTTATTGGCAAACCGTCCCACAGTCAGTTTTACGGATGATTTTTCAGCCACCAGGTCACCTTCATCAGGGTCCTGATCGATAACTAGTTCGTGTTTGGCTTCATCGGCAACTCTCACCGTTTTGAAATCCTGATCTACGTTGAAAGATAATCCGTGAGAGTTAATGCGCTGCAATGCCACCGAAAAGCTCACATCTGTGAGCTTTGGCATCTTGACAAGTTCATCTTTCGGCATGAGCAGCCAGGCCACTAAACCGATAACAACTACCGCGGCTGCGATGGCAGCCGGAATCCACCATTTAAAGGGTTTTTTGCGGTTATCCCCTGTGTCGGCGACTTCTTCAACTTTTTCCGGAACTTCAAAGTATACCGGGTCTCCGTCCGTGTAAACTTCCCCTGGTTGATCGGGGTCAAACACCCGCAAACGATAACTGTATTTGCCGGGTTTACAATCAGGGGGCACCTGAATTTTGACGGTGACCTGGGTCATCTGCTCAACGTTCAGAATATGTTCGGTTGATCCGTCGATTTGGAGCCATTCTTCGCTTACCGGTTCGGACATAGACAAATGCATGCCAATCTTAAGCGTTTTATCCGTGTTATTTTTTATGTTGAAAACATGCTCTGCCGTACCGTCTTCTGCACATTTCACAACACCTTTTACCTCTTTTATGGTTACGATGCTCATGAGTCGGTCCCTCCCCGAATCTATAGCTTGAATTCCAATTCATAAGAAACATAAGCAGGTTTTTCCTGCTCGACAATACGTTCAATCAGAACAATATGCTTTTCAGCCTCTGCCGGTGCTGTGATGAGGATATGAAAAGGACGTGGTTCGCCCTTCTTGCTGTCAACATTTTCAACCAAATCAAATCCGTTGATACCGGTGGCAGTTTCAAGAAATAATTTCAGCCCTTTTGCAGTCCCGCGCCACTGCGAAAGATAGGCGGCGGCAGCGATCAGCTCACGCAATTGCCCGGTACCGGAAGAAATAGGATCTACCGAGCGTTGAAGATCTTCCGGCTGGTCGCTGTAAAAGGGATAAAATCTGTCCAAATCCACCCAACAGGCAAGATAAGGCACAAATATATCCGGTGCGCTGTAGGCATTAAAGTATATTTCCAACTGCCCAAGTACCTCTTCAGCCGGTGCGTGAAGCAATTCCATGACTTCGAGAAGCGCGTTCAGCGGACTGCCGGAGCGCAAGGTACGCTGAAACACCTGTGGCAGTAAACTTTTAATCTCTTCTCGCTTCATCCTCGCTTTCCACCGTGATTTCGTGCTCCGCAGAGCAAAACAGCCATGTTGAAGGCAGCGTCACCCGCTCCGAAAACTCTCGGCTGGAGACATGTTCATAATTGTTTGCCTGGTTCCGGCTGCAATAGATACCTTCTATACCGCCGGCCAGCAGATAATTTGCCAGCGGATCCGTGGCAACCGCATCGATGGGCTGGAACAGCCGTTCGGCCCCCCGCAGGGGCAATTTGCAATTGATATCCGGCTGTGTCCAGACCGGTTCAGGAGCTGTTATATCGAGTCGCAGAACTCCCCCGCGCAAAGAAGCAGCCATGGCAATTGTCCCCTGAAAGGTCAGGTCACGGCAGCTGCCGGAGTTCCACCCTTTTCTGTACGGAACCCATCCTTCCGGATTCTCCTCGGCACCAGTGAGCTTCCACCGGAAACAGCCTTTTCCGGCATCATCACCAATGGCTGCAACACAGGCCCATAAATAACGATGGGGTGCATAGTGATGAAATACGAGTCGGCGCACCATTTCCTTTTGCAGACCGATATGTCGGAAAGTCTCCGGCTTGCCGCCCTCATCGGAAATAAAAACACCCTGATCTCCGCGAGCGGCCACCGCCACACAGGTACCACCCCAGACATCCGTAGAAACAGCAACCGAATAAAAACCCAGCGATGTTCGCTGTGGATCCACCAGCACCTGGAAAGGTTGGGCACCTTCATGAATAGCGAGTTCATAAAGGCCTTTTTCGGTGGCCAGCAAAAGCACCGGTACGTATTCACGCTCCACCCAGGCCAACTCGCTTACCAAAAAAGTGGTACGCAAACCAATTTCCCATGTTTCACCGCAATCATGCGATATATGCAGTGCTGATCCCCCCTCTTCTTCGTTGAGGTGGGTGGCCGCTGCAAGAAGACCGGGACGTCGCTGCGTGCTTGCCTCCCTGGGGAAAGATTTTACCGACACGATTATTTCCCCCGGGAACCGGCCGACGGACTCCCACCCGGCACCATCATTGGTTGAGCGAAAGATCGTATCGCCGGAACCAGCATACCAGGTGTGCGGCTGGAATGAATCAGCACAAAGTGCTTTGACGCTTTGGCTGGGCACCTCATCCACCAGCATCCGTACCTGTGATACGGAACTGACACCCGGCTCTTCATCGATTATCTTGTAAATATCCCATGAGGTCAGCGGTTTACCGAACGTCCATCCTTGACTCTCCGGAGGCGAAGACAATGGTGTGATGGTCCGATACAGCCGCTGCAAAACGCGTTCCCGGACCGCAGCCGGAGCCTCTTCACGGTAAACCTGCACCCGGGCTCTGATCCGCACCGGTTTGTATCGCACCCAGTTTACCAGGCATGTTGTTCCCAGCGGTTTGCGCTCGTCCAAAGCCTCCTGAATTTGCCTGCGGGCCGGCTCCGTTTCATGTGCCTTCAGGACTTCAGCCTTTACCCATTGCTTCACACGCTGTGTTTCGGGTATATGCGGCACCAGAAGCACTTCCACCGTACCCGGACTTGCATGATTCCACAGCATGGCCTTGGTAAATGCATGGACGCGATCGACCGCACCTGAACTTTGTTTGGCGATCAGTTCGAAATCTCTGGCAGTTACCGCCCGGTGCAATGAATGGAGCTCCTGTGGGCCGCGCCGCAGCGCATTGTCAATGGATTCGGCCGCACGTCCTCCGGTGGCCGGCTTAAGATTAGTTACTTCGACACCAGGCAGCGGGTCTTTGAGAGTGGTCAGCAAATTGGCTGTAACATTGCCGTTAGGACCGCCGCCACGCCGATACCAGACACGAATTTGTCTATCGGCCGGCGGAATTTCAGCCAGAGCCTGTGGTGTATTCTGCAGCGAACCCTCCGGCGATCCCATGCGCACAGCTGGTGCGAAAAAGATCGTTCCGGCCAGCCGGTCGGCGACATAAACAAAGCGGTCTTCACCCAAATTGTTGAAGTTGTCCACCTCGCGCCAGATGCGATAGGCTTTACCGCCATGTTCGACGGCGGCTTCGGAGATGCCGCCAAGTTCCTCAGCGGCTGCCTCCACTCCAACCACCAGGTCCAATTGATCACCGCTGGGTGCAATTATGGGTGGACGGCTGACTTTTACAGTAAGCCCGGATAAGCCTGTCCCAAAGCCTGCCGGCTCGGCCTCTATGAGATCACAATGGAGCGCAAAGGCCTTTATTTCAGTGCCTCCTGCTTCAATGGAAACATTCTCAGTGGTTACAAATACCGGCGGCTCGCCTTCCGAATCGGTGCGTCCGGTTGTAACCCGGGTACCTTTTGGAATATTAACCGGGTGGTTTTGGGGACGGGCGAGCCGGAAACGAAGATGAACACCCGCAGCTGCAGGAGGGTGCAAGTTCACGCCGATCAAACGCAAAAACTCAATATAGGCTTTTTCCGGCAAACGATTCAACCGGTAAAGAA
>JAWOBE010000101.1:0-10529 GCA_046498185.1 Desulfatiglandaceae bacterium
AAATAATCCTCCACCCCTATGTATTCGTTGGGAGCGTGCGTGTTTGCATAGGCAAAAGGCGCACCCAGGCCTATGATCATTGCCGGCGCGCCGAGGATGTCTCCGAAATAGGCCATGGGGCCGGATCCATCCAGAAGCGGCCATACCACGGCTTCCCGTCCGTAGGTCCGGGCCGCGCAACGCCGCGCCACCTCGACAATCGGTTCGGCCGGGTTCATTTTATGCGGATTCACCGGTTCGGTCATGGATAGGGTGAAACCGCGGCATCCGTCCAGGCGTTCTTCGAAAAATTGCTTTATCGCAGCTGCGCACACCCGGGGATCCTGCCTCATCACGAATCTGAAATCAAGTTTTGTCGACGCCCTTGAGGGGATTATCGTTTTCGTGCCGCGGCCCTGGTATCCGGACGACAACCCGTTGATCGTGGCCGTAGGGCTGTAGAGCAGGTGTATCAAGGCTTGTAGCCCGCCGGTGCCGGGCAGGGTCTCCTTCAGGCCGTAAGCTGAAAGAAATTCCTTTTCGTCAAACGGAATGTTCCTGAGCAGTTTCATGTCTTCGTCCGACGGTGGCGCGACCTCGTCGTAATAGCCCGGGATGAGAATCCTGTCTGCACGGTCTTTCAACGACGCGAGCGCACGAACCAATTGCCATGCCGGGTTGCCTATCAGCGGAGCCTGGCCGGAGTGGACATCACGGGAAGGGCCTTCTATTTCAATTTCAGCGGACATGATGCCTTTATTGCCGAGGTACATCTGGGGGCGTCCCGATTCATGCACGCCGCGGTCGCACATGATGGTGTAGTCGGCTGCAAGCAGGTCCCTGTATGCTTCAAGATAGGACCGGAGATTCGGACTTCCCACCTCTTCTTCTCCTTCGAAAAAGAATTTAAGGTGGATCGGTACGCCGCTCTTTAACTCCTTCAACAATTTAAAGGCCATAAGGGTCGCCCAGAGATTGCCTTTGTCGTCGGTGGCGCCGCGGGAATAAATCCGCCCGTCCCTGATTTCCGCTCCAAAGGGGTCGCTGTGCCACAGGTCGAGCGGTTCGACGGGTTGAACGTCGTAATGGCCGTAAATGAGCAAGGTGCGCGTCGCCCCAGGCGGCTGATACTCTCCGAACACCGCAGGAAACGCCCCTTCAAGGGTAAGCAGGCGTGCGTCCAGGCCGATATCCTGCATGGCCGAAACAAGGTACTCGGCGGTTTTCTGCATTCCAAGGTTTTGGGCCGCGATGCTTTTCATTTTGAGAAAGACGCGAAGGCTTTCCAGAAGTGTTTCACGGTCTTGTTCGATCAGGTTCGAGATGGATTTCAAGATTTCCTTTCCTTGCATTTCAACATGATTTTTCCAGATCCTCCTCGGCAGCCGTGAATGCCTCTGCCAAATTTCCAGCCGCCTGCTGCAACCGACGTACCGCCTTTCTGTCGCATCGGATTCTGCCAAGAGGTGTTTCGAAGTCTTTTTGAGTGATATTGAACCAGCCCTCATCCATTCTATGGCCGGTTCCGAGAAGGATGACTCTCGTCGATCAGGAAAAGTATCCCGTCGTCGCCTTGGAACCTACTCGACCTTTATTCGAGATGACTTCTTTTTTTCTTCGGGCTGCCCTGTTTTTTCCAGGTGTTCTATTTTTTCATCAATCAAATATCTCACGGCCTTGAGCAGCTCGACCTGCGATTGTGACAGGTGCCTCGCAAATGGCGATTTCCTGCCAGATGCCTTTTCAAGCTTCAGGAAAAACCTGCCGATCGGGCATATCATTTGTTCGTTGGGAGCATCGTTTTTTTCTTCAGCCATTGTTATCCTCCTTTCCAGCAGAATCAGGGTTCAAACTGGATAAGCAGATCCGCTCCGTCGAGCTTGGCGCTGACTGATTTTGAAGCAGCTACCTGTCTGGGGAGCAAAACATGCCTTTTGAAGCTTCCGACACGAATAATCAGTTCATCTGCCACTTTATTGAGATCAATGTCGTTTTTTTGCAGAAACGGCAGCCTTATACTCATGCGGTACCTGCCGTCGACTTTATCCAGCGAATAAGGTTCCCCCTCAAAAAAACGTTCAAGTGGATCCCTGTCGCCGTATATCTGAGCAGCGAGTAGTGTGAGGCTTTCGCTGCCAAGTATCTCGCCCCTGAAAAGATTGACCGGGAAAATCGGTATGGGGCTGAAGTAGGCCTCAGCCTGGCGGACATATTCTGCCTGACGTTCCCTCCAGTCGTCGAAATAAGCATCTTTCACATTTTCCGGCAGGATGCGGTTTATGATCACCGCATCCGTTGTCATTTTATAAAGGGAAAAATACATGAGCGCGCGTTGCGTTTCCTTGAGGACAATCTTTTCCGGATTGGTTACGAGCCGCACCGTCGTTATTTTTGGATCCGCCAGGATTTCTTCCACGCCCTGCAGGCGTTGGAACAGGTATTCAACGGCATTGAAATAGTCTTCCCCCGGAAGCGGAACATCATAAAACCTCTTGGCCACCGGACGGGCAAACCTGGCAATGGTTCTTTCCATTTTGAATATCTTTTTTATGTACCACTCCAACGTGGTGGGGATGCTGATAAACCTGATAGACTCGCCGGTGGGCGCGCAATCGAGAAGGATTGCATCAAATTTCTTTGCCTGAGCGTAACGATTTATATAGAGAAGAAGGCTGATTTCCTCCATCCCCGGAAGCACCGCCAGCTCTTCGGCAAGAACTTCATCAAGCCCGGTGGTGTTCAAAAGGGTTGAGATATATTTGTGGATGTCGCCCCAGTTGGTTTCGATTTCTTCCTGGATGTCCAGCTCCTGGATCCACAAATTCTTTTCGACCTTGATCGGCTTTCCCTTATTTTTATCGATAAGGTCTCTTTCAAGGTCGAAAATATCCCCGAGGCTGTGGGCAACATCCAGGGACATAACCAGCGTTTTTTTGCCCGCCTGTGCGGTTTTTATCCCTGTAGCCGCAGCCACGCTGGTCTTCCCTACCCCGCCTTTTCCTGCAAAAAATATGATTCTCATTTTTTTCGATTCACATCATGATAATGTTTTTATTTAAGACTCTTCAACCACACACCAGCAGTTTAGCATACATCCACGGCTTTTGTAAAAAATAGAAGAAGAGGTTGAGAACTCCGATATAAGGGCCGGGTGGTGTTTTGGCGGAAATACTTGAATGGCGCGCAGCGGAAAAGGATATTATGGTTGATCATCGGGTCGCGGGAGAGGTGAAATTCAATTTTGGCATTTCCGGATGCGCACTGGATATAATCATTTCATCAAGAGCAGGCTCAGGGCCATGACGAGCATGCCGGCGACCAGGCCGAACAGGCTGTCGTGTCCTTTGCCATAGGCTCTGCTTGTGGGCAGGAGTTCATCGAGGGAGATGTAAACCATGATGCCTGCGACTATACCGAAAAGAATCCCCATTAACTGGGGCGGAACCAGGCCGCTTTGTCCGCCCACGAAGAACCGGATTCCCAGGTAGGCGACGCCGGCTCCCACCGGTTCGGCAAGGCCGCTCGCCAGTGAATATATAAAAGCCTTCCTGCGATTTCCGGTTGCGTAGAAAATCGGGACCGAAACACTGATCCCCTCGGGAATGTTGTGAAGGGCGATCGCTACGGCGATAGCCACCCCGAGGCTTGGTTCATGAAGGGCGGCCAGGAAGGTGGCCAAACCCTCGGGAAAATTGTGTATACCGATAGCAAGAGCGGTGAACAACCCCATCCGCATGAGTTTTTGATGGTTGCCGGTATTTTCTTCAGGCTTCGCATCAAGGCATTCTGACCCAGCTGATTTTTCATGCAAGGGCATGGTTTCATCTTCTGAGCGGATTTCATGGGGGTTTTCGGCGGTCGGGATCAACTGATCGATAACCCCGATCAGCAGCATGCCGCCGAAAAAGGAGGCCGCGTTGATCCAGTGACCCCAGAAATCACCATATCGGCCGGTTAGAGATTCAAGGCCCTTGTAAAAAATTTCCACGAATGACACGTACAACATGACACCCGCGGAAAAGCCGGTCGCCACGGACAAAAAACGATAGTTTGTTCTTTTTGCAGTAAAGGCGATGGTGCTGCCGATGCCGGTTGCCATACCGGCCAGCAATGTCAGCCCCATCGCAAACGTGACTTCATTCATCAACGTCACTCCCGAAACGCCACGGGGAATCCCTGCTGTAGATTGAAGCGACTAAAATTTTATGATTTCAGTGAATTTCTGTGTTATCGCCAGGTCGAGGTCCGTCGGTATGCAGGGCTCTTCAGGAGCATCCAATCTCTTACCGACTATTTCGTTCGCTCTTTCACGGGCATCCATGCGTCCCTGCTTCTCCCACCTGGAAAGGCCGTCTTTGTCGGTGACGCCGTTTCCGGTGAAATATTCGCTGCGCATGTGTTTAAGCGTGTGAGGATGAATCATGAAATTTCCTCCGGGCCCGACATCCTTTATCACTTCCAGCGCGAGATGCTCGGGATCGACGTCGATCCCTTTCAGCACCTTGCAGCTCATCCCGATTATCTCATCGTCTATTACGAATTGTTCATACGCAACCCCGGCCATGGAATCCAGCATGCCGGCTGCGTGATGTACATAGTTGGAGCCTCCCATCGCCGCAAGCAGGGTGGTGATGGCTTTTTCCCATGCGGCCTGCCCGTCGGGGACCTTTGAATCGGTCAGCCCGCTGGAATTATAATTGGGAACCTTAATATGGCGGGCCATCTGGTGTATGGCGGCATTCATCATGCCGCATTCAACGGCTCCGCCCTGATAGGCCATGTTTCTCATATTGGCGGTGCCGGGGATGCCGCCGTAAATAACCGGTGCGCCGGGATTTATGATTTGACACAGGGCGATGCCGGCCAGCTGTTCGGCATGGATCTGGGCCAGGGTGGCCGCCATTGTCACCGGCGAGGTGGACCCGGCCATTGGCGCACATGAAAGAGCAACCGGAATTTTGTTCAAAACTGCTTCCTGCATGATGGTTGTTGACTGGGTGCAGAGTTTCAGCGGGCTTATTGCAAAGGACGTGATTATGGAAATGAATGGTTTTTGTGCAAGCATTTCCCCGCCCCCGGCAACCATCGACGCCAACTCAAGAACCTTCCTGAAGCCTTCGACGTCGTTTACGCCCGCCATGACATGCTTCGTCGTAGCCCTGAAGCAGGTGTAAAAAACATTTACGTCATAGGCGGATTCAGGGATGTCGGTAGGTATGCAGGGACGCAGAAAAAAATGGATGTTCTCAAGCTTTTGCACCAGCCTGCCGAGCAGGTAGAGGTCTTTCAGTGTGGTGGATCGATACTGACCCGTTTCCAAATCCACGATTCGAACGGCCGCACCTCCTGTGCCAAGGTGCACCCTGTCTTCGCCGAGATCAAGATCGTTTTTACCGTCCCGGCTGTAGAGGACCACTTTTTCCGGCGCATTGCGGATATGCTTTTCGATCAAGGCCCTGGGAAACCTCACCCTGAAAGCTTTTCTGTCCACTGGGGCTCCTGCGCTTTCGAGCAGGTCTATCACCTTGTCGAGCCCTGATTCATACGTGAACCCAACCTCTTCCAGGATTGTCAGCGCGGTATCATGTATCGTCGTGATGTCCTGGTCCGAAAGCGGTTTGTACTGCCCGCCTGCCAGTCCCTTTAAGTCCATGCGATCCTCCTTTATTTTAAAAGTAGCCGTTTGTTCTTCGATTTTCATGTGGTCAGGATAATTCATCGATGGCTCTGCGATTTATTTTTTCGGCGTCACGGAGAGCTGATTCCAATAATTTCCCTCCCTGCTCACGTAAGCCGAGGGCCTCTTCTTTATCGGCCAACATCGGTAGATTGATCAATACATTGAGCCAGGCCCCCTTAACCCCTGCTTCGGCCGAAAGTGCAGCCACCGCGATATCGGAAACTACGACGATGTTCCCGGCTTCTATAAGAGAGGCTGCCAGGGCGAGAACGTTTCGTGCTGTTTCCATGGTTTCGAGCGGTACCTGTATGCAACGCCTGGCGGCTTTTTGTATCGCCGCCCTACGCAGCTCCTTCTCAGCTTCGGTTTTTTTCGGAAGACGCATCGCTTCCAGGTACCCGTCAAAGGCGGCGGAATCGGCGTCCATGAGCGAAATCGCCTTACGCCTGGCTTCATGAGCCTTGCAGGCCGAAGCCTCCATCAGTTCTTTGAAGGCTTCAAAGCCTTTTTTCGCAAATGTAAGGTTGGCCGCCATTGAACAGAGGGCCGAAGCGAGGGCCACGTTGGCGGCCGCGGAACTGCCCCCTCCGGGTACGGCGGAGCCTTCGGCCGTGGCACCTATGAAACCGCTTACGGTCAAATTTGCAAAGGAGCCTGAATCGCGATCGAGCGCGTATTCGACAATCCTTTCCCCGGGATTGAACCGGGCCGTATCGGAGAGTCCCAGGGATCTTACCGCGGCGTGTATCAATTCTTTTTCGCTTACTCCTGTGGATGTAATGAAAATTAATCGTATGCATCCAATAAAAATTATTATATCACGATCGATCCGGCAATTGAACCATACCTGCACGGAAATTTTTGTGTCATACCAAGCTGGTTTCCGGCGCAAGGCAGAGAAGACAGGATTCAATGGTTGAATCCGAAGGACGGTTCTTCCAATCAAGGTATTGTAGGCGCGGTTTCCTTACCGCGCCTGGTCCGAACGGCGGATGTGTTGTGGAATCTGCGTGAGTTGGCCTGGTTTGGACTTCACGCCTGTGTGTGCCGGATTCAGGAGGGAGAACCGACGACCCCCGGGCAGCATCCATGGCGTTGGGCAGGACCCGAAGATTTGCTCCGTTTTCCTTTCGCAGAAGTGGACCGAAAGATCATGCGTGCCTTTTCCCTTACATGAGGGCAGAGGGAAGGGCGTCTCCTGGATATATCAAGGTTGCCATGTGCGAAGGAGGTCTGTCTAACCCGCCTTTTTCCTTGACTTATTGTCAATTTCTATCGTTAAGTTTTAAGGAAAGTGTCTTGTAGTTGTGTTATGCTTTCTTCCTTGGGCATTCTCTTCACCTTGGATTTATCTCTGTTGATTGTGTCATTCAAATCCGGGTAATAGAGTTTTTTCTCTGAAGCTCGTTGCAGGGCCTGATGCCACTTTAAAAAGGAGCCCATATTCTTAAGAGTGTGATCTGCGTTTTTGGCCCCTCCCTTTTCAGCAATCTCCCTGATTCCCTTGAGCACATCTCTATCCTCGGGCAGGGAAAGAGGAAGGATGAAGTCATGGCCCGTGTGCAACCATATCTTTCGTGCAGCCCGCTCCCGTTCACAGTCTTGGATGAACTTTTCGAGACTGAAAAAATTCAAACTTCCCAACGCCCCCATGGCGTGGCGAAGGACGTGTACACCGTACTCACGCAGTGTGTTTCTCGACAGCTCGGATTCCTCCACGGCGCCGGGGATGTCGTCGATGATGCTGGTGCTCCCGCCCGATTGTGCCGAAGGAAAACCTGTAACCCATAAATTAAGACGCGCCATTGCTGAGTTGATGAGCGGCTGGGCGGGATCACTGTAGCCGAGATCACCGCCGACGCCCAGGATATCAGGGATGCCTCCGTGCACGCATCCAATCCCGGGGTTGACGGTCTGAACCAGGATCATCATGAACAGTACCTGGGCGTGGATTTGCGTCAACAGAGCCTCGGGACTGACAGGACCATTGGATCCGGCAATCGTAAGATCAAGCAGAAGAAGGTTGTTCCCGGCTTTTGCGCTCCGAAGAAAAGGCCTGACCATGCTTGGCATGAAGGTAAGCGATGTGATCAAGCTTGTGCCGTCAAGCCAATCATCCCTGTGCCGAAAATAGTTCGTTTCATCATCCGACATGTTCCTGGTATGGGTCATTTTAAGGTCCGGAAAGCCGATTTCCATGAGTCGGGCACATTCAAAATCTGAAATAGATTTGTCTGTAGCAACTGGTATACTGAATATACCCAGGCTGTCAGAGTAGTCAGACGCAGTTTCCACGATTTTTTCGAATTCACCCCGACTGGCGGGACGAAGATCGTCTCTGCCTGGTCGAAGAAGAAACGGGGGTGTCGCACCTGTGCCGAAGGCGTTCTCACCGGGGTCTTCGGCCATGTCGGTCGGGACGGCATCCAGGCAGGACTCAATATAGTCCTCGCGCAGTGGAATAAAAAGAGCGCTTTCGTTGTCCAGGTCTATGGCATCGGCCTCCATCAATATCTGCAGCAGTTCCGGGCTTCCTGAAATATCAATGCCGATTTTTGTAAGAACTCTTTTTGCATTGCGGTCAATTCTCCTATAAGTTCGCTTTTCGCAGGACAACAAATCCATGTCTTCAATTCTTTCCCTCGCGACATCCGCTTCCGGACTATTTGGATGCAACGCAGCCACTTTTTGGTAGTAGTGCTTGGCGTTCTGAAATTCATAACGCTTTTCCGCCTGCACCGCTTCCTCAAACAGCCTGAAAATCCTTTTTGTACGCTTTCTCATCGATTCTATCTCCCGTATTTTAGAGAATCGATCCCAGGAACAGCTATGAGCGTTTTTTCAACCAGCTTAAAGCGGAATAAAAAAACCTTTTACCATAAATTTTTTTCAGAATCACCTTGCCACTGAAGATTTAAGCCCCATGGCCCGGTCTACCAGTTCGGCAATATCCAGGGCTTGCAGTTCCGTGTTCCGGGCCGCAATACCGTCTTCCAACATGGTCATGCAAAAAGGGCAGGCCGTGGCAAGCAGACCGGGCTTTCCATGCTTTCTTTTCGTGCGGCCCCGCAGGGCTTCTTCGGCCTGCTCCACGCGGCGTTCGTTAACCCGGTGCTCCTGATCCTCCTCAATCCACATAAGCCCACCCCCTGCACCGCAGCACATGGCATATTCACGGCATCGGTCCATTTCCACGGTCTCCAGCCCCGGGATTTTCTCGATCACTTCCCGAGGCGCGTCAAAAATGCGGTTGTGACGGCCCAGGTAGCAGGAATCATGATAGGTGGCCACGTCCTGGATCGGCTGATCCAGGACGATCCTGCCGGCCATAATCAGCTCGCGGATCAGCTCCGTATGGTGCACGACCTGGTAGTGCCCACCGAAGTCCTCATATTCCTTGGTAAATGTATTGTAACAGTGAGGGCACAGAGTGAGGATGCGCGCCACTCCGTAGTCCGCCAGCGTTTTCACGTTCTTCTCCGCCTGCACCTGAAACAGGTACTCATTTCCCATTCGACGGGCCGGGTCACCGCTACATCGTTCCTCCTCTCCAAGCACGGCAAAGGAGACGCCGGCAGCGTTCAAAATGCGGACCAGGCTTCGGGCGATTTTTTGGTTGCGCGGATCAAACGCGGCTGAACAACCCACCCAGAAAAGGTAGTCCACGGCACCTCCCCCCTGGGCCACCTCGGCCATGGTGCGGATTTCCAGCCCCTTGGCCCAGTCCATCCGTGCTGTCGGGTGCTCATTCCAGGGGTTCCCCCGCTTCTCGATTCCTGCAAACACTTCGGCAAAGGTCTCCGGGTAGGCATCCTGCATCATTACTTCGCAACGGCGGATTTCCAGGATTTTTCTCAAAGGGTCGATTCCCGCCGGGCAAACCTCTACGCAGGCCATGCAGGTGGTGCAGGCCTCGATCATCACAGGATGAATTTCGGCGTCCAGAATCCGCCGGTGCCCGCTGGATTCGGCGAAGGGCGGATATTCCTCGTTGACCTGCCCACGCAGTCCGAGAATCACATCGCGCGGTGACAGGCGCTTGCCGGCGATGTAGGCAGGGCAGTTGATTTCGCATCGACCGCACTCCGTACAAGCGGCCACATCAAGGAGGTCTTTTCTGGAGAGATCCGCCAGGGTGTCGAAGCCCAGGACTTCGTCCCTTTCGAAGGCCCCTTCCACATCCAGCGGTGCCAGGCGTCCTTGAGACCGCAGGTCCCGAAAGAGAAGGTTGATTCCGGCTGTGATCATATGCATGGCCTTGGGGGAATATGGCAGGTATGCCAGGCCGCCCAGGGCAAGGACGGCATGGACCCACCAGAGGCCGGCATGCCAGGTCCGAAGTGCTTCCGGGGCGGCATCGGCCCAGAGGAAGGAAAGCGCATATCCCACAGGCGACCATCCGGGCGCATAGGTCAGTTGTGCCGAGGTTCCCGCCAGGCGCAGCCCCTCCACGAAAAAGCCTGTCCCGGCAATCCCCAGAAGCCAGACCGGCAGCATCCAGTCCGCGCGCTGCCGTTTAAGCTGGGGCCGGTTCAGGGCGTAGCGCCTCGCCAGCGCAATGACCAACCCTACAATCAGCAGCACCCCGAAAACATCCAGTACGACCTCAAAGCTCAGGAAAAACGCACCAAACCATATGCCGTGCTCCAGGCCCAGGATCTTCTGGAACAGGTCATACTCGACCGAAACGATGATGGTTCCCACGAACAGCACAATCATGCCCCACATGATGCACAGATGCATGATACCAGCCAGCGGGTGTTTCTCGGAAACGGTTCGGTTGAATACAAAATCGCCGAGGAAACGGCCGATGTCTCCGCGAATCTCCGCCCAGGAGACGGCAAGCCTCTTCCCGCTCAGGATGCGGCGC
>JAWOBE010000114.1:0-25205 GCA_046498185.1 Desulfatiglandaceae bacterium
GCCGGGTCCAAAATAGAATACCAGAGACAAATTGAAGACTTGCGGGAAAAGCGAAATAAGTTCCAGCACAGGATCACGGAAATCGAGCAGGCTGGCGAAGGGGCCTGGGAGGATCTCAAACAGGGAGTTGAAAATTCCTGGGAGGCCCTGAAATTGAGTTTATCGAAGGCCAAGTCCCGATTCGACCGGGAAAAACAGCCATCAGAAGATGAAAATCATTGATTTATTAAAAAAGAAAGGAGCTTTTTTACAATGAAATTCCAGAAATTAATAGCAAAAGGGGGCATTTTTGTGCTAGTCGTTTTTTTTATGATTGCAGGTAATTGTTTTGCCGATCAAAAACCTGACGACAAAACCACCGCCGATGAACTCGGGCAGGATGTCAAGGATGCTCTAAATGCCTTGAAAGACTATTCCGCCGACAAAAGGGACGAGGCACTCAAGAAAGGAAAAAGCGCTGTCGACGCGCTGGATGACCGTATTGAAAAGCTTGAAGATAATGCGCGGAAAAAATGGGGAGAGATGGATCAGGCCGCTCGTGAAAAAACACAGGACACTTTGAAATCGCTCAGAAAAGGGCGAAATGAACTGGCCGAGTGGTACGGCGGCATGAAGCAGAGTTCCGCCGATGCCTGGGAACATGTGAAAGAAGGCTTTCTGGAAAGCTATGACACTCTTTCGAAAACCTATTACAAAGCGGTGAAGGAATTTTAGTCGGGCTCAAATGACATGACAACGATAGAACGATCATCCGGTGTTTTGCTGCATCTCACGTCACTGCCTTCCCGGTTCGGAATCGGCGATATGGGTCCGGAAGCTTATCGGTTCGCGGATTTTCTTTCTCGTGCCAAACAACACCTGTGGCAGATTCTGCCGCTGAATGCCGTTCACCGTGGGGGCGACTATTCACCGTATTTCAACTGGTCGGCCTTTGCCGGAAATACGTTGCTTATCAGCCCCGAGATGATGGTCCGGGATGGCTTTCTGAAACCTGATGATCTCGAACCGGATCCCGGCTTCACCGGCGGAGAGGCGGATTATGCCATGGCCGAAGAGTACCGTGCCCGGCTTTTCGATGTCGCCTTCGACCGTTTCCGGTCCGGAGGCACGAGCCGGTCGCAGGAAGCTTTCAGTTTATTCTGCAGCGAGAATCACTCATGGCTCCAGGATGCTGTGCGGTTCAAGGTGCTCTGCGGCCGTTTCGGTAGCGACGCCTGGCAGGAGTGGCCTGATGAAATCATGCGACGCGACCTTCATGCCCTGGGAGAGTTCGACCGCTGTTTCGCAGAAGAACTGCACAAGGAAAAATTTCTGCAGTTTTTGTTCAGCCTTCAATGGCAGGCGTTGCGTGCTTATTGCAACCAGAGGCAGATCCAGATTTTTGGCGATATCCCCATCTATGTGCCATATAACAGTACAGATGTCTGGTCGCATCCTGATTTGTTCAAGCTGGACGATCAAATGCGTCCTGAAAGCGTCTCAGGGGTTCCGCCGGACTATTTCAGCGCCACCGGTCAATTGTGGGGGCATCCGGTTTACCGGTGGGACAGGCTGCAGGCCGGGGGTTACCGGTGGTGGATCGATAGGATAAAGCACAACTTGGCGATGTTCGACTGGATCCGAATAGACCATTTTCGAGGGCTTGTGGCTTTTTGGGAAGTACCGGCGTCCCATACCTCCGCCATCGACGGAAAATGGGTTCCGGCGCCGGTTGATGATTTTCTGAGTTTCCTTTTTCGTCGGTTTCCGATGCTGCCCATGGTAGCCGAGGACCTGGGGCTCATCACCGCCGATGTTCGGGAAGTCATGCGACGTTATGACATCCCCGGGATGCGCGTGGCGCTTTTTGCATTCGGCGAGGATTTTCCCCATGGTGCCTACCTGCCTCATAATATGGATTCCCACGGAGTATTTTTCACGGGTACTCATGACACAAACACAGTCGAAGGCTGGTTTGAGTCGGAGGCCGGCGAAGAAGAAAAGCATTGCCTGGCCAAATACCTGGGATACGAGTTGTCGTCGGGCATGGTGCACTGGGCGATGATAAGGCTGGTCATGATTTCTCCGGCCCGCATCGCCCTCATCCCCTTTCAGGATGTGCTGGGGCTAGGTGAATCATCGAGGATGAACTGGCCCGGAAAACCTCACGGCAACTGGCGATGGCGTTTAAATGGCGGAGAACTGACCGCGGATTTGGCGAACCGTCTGGGGGATTTGACAACGATCTTCGGCCGGGATCGGTGAGGAGCATATTTAACTGATCAATTGCAAATCAAAGCTGAATATTTTAATAATCACCGCCCAAAACTTCGAAGCCTGCTAATATGTCAAGCAGCTCTCCGGTGATCGCCATCTGCCTTTGCTGATGGAAACGGGAGAGAAGAGATTCCAGCTGTTCGCTTATGTTCTTCTCCGCTCCCTGCATCGAGGTCAGTCGACTGGCGTTTTCACTGGCCAGCGACTCGGCGAAGGCGCGATGAAGGGAAACAAATAAATATTGCCGGATCAGAGCCGAGAACAGCGGATCCCAATCCATCGTGAAGAGGGGGATGGATTTCCCCGGCCATTTCCGTTCTCCTATACGCTCGAGCCACTGCTTGTCCACCGGCAGGAGGTGTACGGTGTAGGGTTCGTAACGGGAAGCGGATACCTGACGGTTGTAATAAAGGAATATTTGCTCTACGCTACGTTCTTGTTGCCAGGAATCGATGTGGCTAAGAAGACTATGCACTTTCGGTATGATTCCCGTGACCGAGCCCGGTACCTGTACATATGCCTCAACCTTTTGGCCTTCCTCCTGCATCCTTGTGTAAACCCGTTGGCCTACAGCCACAACGAACCGATTCTCCTTTTCAACATCCGGAAGCTGATTCATTTCCGTCATTGCGTGAGACTGTATTTGATCGTTTATTTGTCCGCACATGCCTTGGTCTGATCCGAATACAACAGCGCCGACCAGATTTTTCGATCCGGCGCGGGCACCGATGCTGATATCCGCCCGGTTCCTCAAAACGGCCTGCAAACCCATCTCTATCGTCCTGTGATAGTCCTCAAGGGCTTCCACGGCTTTTTCGAACTGGCGAATTTTTACCGCGGCGAGTGCCTTCATCGTCCGTACTACGGATTTGAGGTCCTCTGTGCTTGTAATCCTTCGCTTTAGGTCTTCGATGGTTTCCATCGGTCATCCGACGGCTTTTTGAGCCGCCTCCCTGATCGCCGAGATGTCTTCGTCGCTGATTTTATCGCCGTTTTGTATTTTTTCACAAATATCGGGTAAATTATCCTTTACTGCATTTCTTACTTTTTTTTCGACGTTTTGAACTTCTTCAAGGTCGAGATCATCGAAAAGCCCTTCATTAACTGCAACCAGCGCTGCGATTTGGTCGGGCACAGTCAATGGCTCGTATTGATACTGTTTCAGAATTTCCCTGACCCTGCGGCCGCGTGCCAGTGTTTCACGGGATTCTTCGTCCATCTGCGTGCCGAACCTGGCGAAATTTTCCAGTTCTTCGAACTGGGAGTAAGAAAGACGTAAATCTCCGGCAACGGCCCGATAGGCGGGTAACTGCGCTTTTCCGCCAACCCGGGACACCGAACGGCCGACATCCACCGCAGGCAGAATTCCCTTCTGAAAAAGCGCGGGGGAAAGATATATCTGCCCGTCTGTAATGGATATAAGGTTTGTTGGAATATAGGCGGAAATATTTTGCGCCTCTGTTTCGATGATCGGTAACGCGGAAAGAGAACCACCTCCCAATTCTTCTTTAAGATGGGTGGAGCGTTCAAGCAGCCGCGAGTGAATATAAAAAATGTCCCCCGGGTAAGCTTCACGGCCCGGTGGTCTTCGCAGGAGAAGAGACATCTCCCTGTAAGCGCGTGCGTGGCGGGTAAGGTCGTCATATACCACGAGAACGTCTCGCCCTTGTCCCATAAAATACTCGCCGATGGTTGCTGCGGCATAGGGAGTTATGAACTGAAGGCCGGCTGGATCATCTTCGGTCGCTACCACTACGACGGAATACGGTATTGCGCCGCCTTCGCGCAAATCAGCTACCACTTTAGCTATCGCCGAAGATCGTTTTCCGACAGCACAATATATACAAATGACGCCATGTTTTTTCTGATTTAGGATAGTATCAACAGCGATCGCGGTTTTGCCTGTCTGGCGGTCCCCGATGATCAATTCTCTCTGTCCCCGTCCCACAGGAATCAAGGCATCCACCACCTTAAGGCCTGTTTGAAGAGGAACCGTTACCGGCAGACGGTCCATGATTTCCGGTGCGGGCTGTTCCACCGGGAGTCTTTTTTCACTTCTTATACTGCCCCGGTCATCAAGGGGGCGCCCCATGCCGTCCACTACTCGGCCCAGCAGCGATTCGCCCACGGGAACATCCAGAACCCTGTTGGTCCGTTCCGCTTCATCACCTGCATCAAGGTCGCCGCTTTCGTCCAGGAGCACTACTCCGGTTTCCGTCTGCGCTACGTTGAATGCCATACCCAGGCGCGAGCCGGGAAATAGAATCAGTTCATCAGCCTTCACTCCACGAAGCCCCCTCACACGGACTACTCCAGGGCCTATATATGTAACGGTTCCTACTTCCCTGGTAACCAGATCCGGCTGGTACTCGTGGAGGTTGCGGTCAAGAATTTGGGACGTGCTTCCCAGGATTTCTTCTAATAAGCTTTCACTCATTCTTTGGTTTCCTGAATTTGTTTTTCAAGGGCGGCCTTCGCTCGATCCTCGAGGTCGGCAATATAATCCCTTATGCTCCACGCGATTTTTTCTCCTCGAGACTTCAATTCAATTCCCATGATCATCTGGGGATCGGTGTCATAGGTCACCTCAATCTTCTCGGAAGTCTCTGCCTCTAACATTTTCGTGATTTTTTGACGACTGGCCTGAGAAAGCTCGAATCCGGACCGGATCACCACCTTGCTTTCCTCCCTGATTGCTTTCAAAATATTAGCTTTCTTATCTTTTTTCATTTGTCTGAATCTGGAAGCGAATACTTCAACTATGCGTTCTTCAAGGTCCACTTCAGCCAGGTCTTTCAATGCCCTGCGGGAGATGGCATAAACTTCCCGAGCCGTCATTCTCCTCAAATCCTGGAGAAAGGAATTCTTCTCTTTTTCAATTGATTTTTGCCACCGATGCCTTGCCGCATCCACTTCTTCCCGGGCTTTATGAGTCAGTTCTTTGAGTTTACGATCTGCTTCCTCTCTGGCTTCATCAAGCATCTGCTCCTGTCTATTTTTAAATTCTTCGTTTTTGCGCCGGTAGGATTCAGCCTCTTCGTGGGCCTTTTTCCTTTCGTCTTCAGCGTCCTGGAGCCTGGAGCGGATTTTTTCTTCCCGCTTGTCCATAGCGCGGATGATCCGGTCGTACAGGAAATACTTGAGAAGCGCCACCAGGATAAGGAAGTTTACAATCTGGGCGGCGACGGTGAACCAATCTATGAGCACGGTTACCCTCCTGCCTGGATAACATGATCCCAGAACGGGTTTGCGAAGATCAGGATCATAGAAATTACAAAGCAATAAATCGCCGTGGACTCGACCATCGCAAGACCCACGAAAAGCGTACGTGTAATGTTATTCGTTTCATCAGGTTGCTGGGCGATCGCGGAAAGGCTTTGGGCGACTGCCCGCCCCTGGCCTAGTGCCGGCCCGATGGCTCCAATACCCATCGTCAAACCTGCCGCGATGATCGAAGCCATTCCTATCACACTCACACTGTCCATTATCATTTTTCTCCTTTCTCTGGATTGTCTTCGGTTTCTTTTCCCTTTTGCGCCCGTGTGGCTGATCCTATGTATACCATGGCCAGAACCGCGAAAATGTATGCCTGGATCGTTCCGGTAAGCAAACCAAACGCCTGCAGAACCACCGGGAAGATAAAAGGCGTAATTGCAAGAAGAATGGCCGCAATTTTCATACCGCTCATGATATTGCCGAAAAGACGAACAGCCAGGGCCAGGGTCCTTGAAAGTTCCCCAATGATATTGAAGGGCAGCATGAACGGTGTGGGGTGAACGTATTGCTTGAGATAACCCCAAAGCCCCCTTGTCAGGATACCGTAAACGGGAACCGCGGCAAATACGCATATTGCCAGGGCGGCCGTGGTGGAAAGCGAGGCCGTCGGTGCTACATACCCAGGTAATATGTTTAGGATGTTGGAAACTAATATAAGAAGGAAGAGGGTGCCTACAAAATAAAGGTAGGAACCCGATTCTTCCTGGCTGATTTCTTCGATTTGATTGCGCATACCGCTTACCACTACTTCCAGAAGATTCTGCCATCGCGGTATCTCCGGACCCGATGAAAGACGCCGTGTAATAAGCCACGAGCCCACCGTCATAAGGATCATGATTCCCCAGGTGAAAAGGATCGTAGCGTTTATCGAGGCCCAGCCCCATTGCCAGAAAATAACCTGGTCCGGACTGATATCTTTGAGACTCATTAAATCCATGGTTCATATAACCTATGTTGTTTGTTCACTGTTGACGGCTTCGTAAAAAATGGTTCTGCTGTCATTCCGGCCCGAGACGCCGTACCAACAGAACTCTGACTGCGATGAATCCCAGCAGGGAGACAGTCAGCATCTGCCATCCTCCTCCGAGGATGAGATAAAATCCGGTCAATGTCACCGCCAGGCGCAATAAGAAGCTCCCCGTATTCAATAAAACCGGCTTTCGGGCGGATGGAAGCCTTTTTACCGTCCACCACAAACCCATGAAATAGAAGCAGCCCAGAGCGATTCCGGCAAAGGCCGCTGCTATGATCTCAACGACGCCCAATGTCACGAATCCTCCCCTTGCTGAGGCCAGCGCTTAAGAAGCGTGCTTACCACCGAAGGGGAGAGGATGCAGGTTCCCGCGGTGACGATCACCATCGCACCGAATACCTCGGGAGCCATCGCCCAGTTGCCGGCCTTAAGACCTTTATCCATGATGATCATTGAAATTTCCGCCCTGGGGACCATGCTGGCCCCGATCAACAGGCCGCCGGGAAGACCTATCATCCGCCAGAGGGGAACCACATTGGCGAGCAATTTTCCTAATATCGCCGCTGCAAGAAGTGCTGTTCCCAGGCCGAAGGCCGTTTTCATGGCTCCGGGATCCATTGAGATTCCTATGCCGATAAAAAAGAAAGGACAGAAAAATTCATAGAGAGGCAAAAAACTTGCCTCTGTTTTAACTGCATTGGGGTCTCTGCTGAAAACGAGTCCTGCGAAAAAAGCGCCTATGGCCACCGAAAAACCCAGCAATGCGGCGAAGGCGGCTATGATGAATCCGACTGCCACAACCACAAGCATCGGATCAGGACCGGCTTTGAGATTTCTAAAATAGCCAGTAATCAAAGGTTCGAGGAAACGTGAAAATAAAACACAAAAAATCCCGAATAATGTCATTTTTAAAACAAAAAAGAGCGTAAGCTTTAATGTTGTTGTCAAAAAAGCTGCTTGTGGTGCACCATTCAGAGTCCCGATGATCGTGAACACCATAGCCATAAAAACAACGGCGGAAATGTCATCCATCTCCGCTACATCCACCAGAAGTTGACCGTTTTTTGAATTCAAAGCTCCGAATTCTTCCCATACAGCCAGAGAAACACCTACGCTGGTCGCTGTAAGCGCCGTGGCTACGATGATACTGGTAACCAGGGGTAGCGCCAATAGATAGAATGCGGTTACAAAACCTGTCGCGCCGCTCACCAATACATTTGAGCACCACAAAACACTGGCTTTGCGAAATTGCTTGAGCAGTCCGCGTATATTGCTTTCAAGGCCTACTCTAAAAAGAAGCACAAACACCCCAAGTTTCGCCATAAAAGCGAGGATATTATCACCTTCCGGGGTTAGGAGGTTGAATTGATCGTCAGCGATTCGAATGGCAAACCCCAGCGCCAGGTATCCGATGAGAGCGGGAAGTCCCACCTTTTCCAGTCCGGCTTTGATCATCACCGCCAGCGAAATGATCACTCCCATGATCAGGATGACAATGTGATAATGTACGCCCAATTCAGCCACGTCCGCTTTCCTTTTTCACCCAGTACCATGCGTTGATGCATCCGGCGATGACACCGAGAGCAAGACCCATTAAAGTCCAGGAGTAGCGGTCCTGCAAAATTTTGTCCAACCAGACGCCGGCGCCTATCCCGAGCAACGTGGGGATGGCCACAGACCAGCCTACCAGCCCGAACATCCCCAGGCCGAACCACAGGCCGCGGTCTTTTTCACGCCGTGCCTTGATCTTACGAACTTCTTTTGCACGGACTTCTTCTGAAATTTTCTTTTTTTCATTGGAATTGTTATCCACGTTTCTGGACCTCCAGAAAACGTCTCACAAAGCCTGCCTCGATGCGTGCCATAGCGCTTCGGGCTGTTTGCTCCTTTTCATCCAGGACTTTGAATTTTTCTTCCACGATACGGCGCAGTTCACCGAGCTTCCCGCCTTTGACGGCTCTTCTGACTGAGACAAAGACATTTTCTCCCGACTTCACCAGAATCCCCTCGGATACGGCCAGGAAAACCTCTCTTTGTTCTTTACCAGTTTCGTAGGAAAGCAGGCCGGGAACAAGAGCCGTAACGAAGTCTATATGCCTCGGCAAAAGGCAGAAAAACCCGTTTGAGTCTTCGGCATTGATTTTTTCCACGGTCTCTTCGATCAATACCTCTGTTGGTAAAAGGACCTTGAGTTTCATTTTCCGCCGTCTGCCTCTTTGATTCCACCGAGCATGTACAGGGATTTTTCGGGCCGATCGTAAAATTCATCGTTCAGGATGCGTTCACATCCATCAAGAGCATCCTCCAGCGATACCATTTTTCCTTCATTGCCTGTGAACTGCTTTGTGACGAAAAAGGGTTGGGTCAGGAATTTCTCCAATCTCCTGGCACGGTTAACGGTTCGACGGTCGTTCTGGGACAATTCCTCGATGCCGAGCATCGCAATGATGTCTTTCAATTCTTCGTATTCGGCAAGGGTTTTTCTCATTTCCTGGCCGATGCGATAATGTCTTTCTCCGGCGATGTGTGGAACCAGCATCTTGGAGCCTGACTGAAGCGGATCGATGGCCGGGTAGAGCCCCTCGCTCGCCTTTTTGCGGGAAAGAACGATTGTCGACGACAGGTGCCCGAAAGTATGCACCGCCGATGGGTCCGTGAAATCATCGGCCGGAACATACACAGCCTGAATCGATGTGATGGCCCCGCTTTCGGTGTTGCTGATTCTTTCCTCCAGTTCGGCGAGCTCCGTCCCAAGGGTCGGCTGATAGCCCAGCCTGGAGGGAAGCAACCCCAGCAGGCCGGAAACTTCCATGCCCGCCTGAATGAATCGAAAGATGTTATCGATCAAAAGAAGCACATCCTGTTTTTTTTCGTCCCTGAAATATTCAGCCATGGTCAGCGCGGCATGCCCCACCCGGAATCTTGATCCCGGCGGCTCGTTCATTTGGCCAAAAACCATGACTGTGTTTTTTAAAACCCCGGCTTCAGCCATCTCCCTGTAAAGTTCTTCTCCCTCCCGAACTCTTTCCCCGATCCCACAAAACAAGCTTACGCCTTCATGGCCCGCCACCATGTTGTTTATCATTTCCATGATCAAAACGGTTTTACCCACGCCGGCACCTCCGAAAAGTCCTCCTTTACCGCCGAGTTCCAACGGAGAAAGAAGGTCTATAGCCTTGATGCCGGTTATGAAAATCTCCGATTTCGTTGATTGACGCTCCAGGGGCACAGGGTCTTGATGGATGGACCGCCATGTGCCGCCGGTGATTTCTTCTTTCCTGTCGATGGTTTCTCCGAAAACATTGAAAACTCTTCCGAGCAGCCTTTCACCGACCGGGACCTTCAATGAGCTTCCCGTATCTCGCAGTGCTGAACCTTCGGCGAGGCCCTGGGTGGAGGTGAGTGCAATGCCTCGAACTGTCTGTTCATCAAGATGAATCAGTGTTTCTATTACAACCTCGTCCGATTCCCCTCCGCGCAGGACTGCGAGAATCGACGGCAGTTTTTCAGGAAAACGAACGTCCACTACGCTGCTGCGAATTGAAATAACGGTGCCAAGATTTTCTTGTTTTGCTTGATCATTCATAATTATTTTTTATCACTTTTCCCGTCTTCATGTAAAGTCGTATGATTTTAAAGACAAAGCTCTCCGCTTTTCTTTATGAGGCTTTTTGAAAGGCAAGGTCGCTTCCTTTCCTTATGGTGAGTTCATGATTTTGCGATTTTTTGTTCTTCTTCGGCCACACTTTTTATTACTTTGATTACACTGTCTGGGTTCAGGGAGATTGAATCGATGCCTTCGTGAACAAGAAACGCCGCGAAATCCGGGTAGTCGCTGGGTGCCTGCCCGCAGATGCCAACCTTGCTGCCCGCTTTATGGGCCGTCTTGATCAGCCTTTTGATCTCTTCCTTCACGGCGTCGTGCCTTTCATCAAAGAGCTCGGAAAGTTCCGATGAATCTCTGTCCACGCCCAGAACAAGTTGCGTGAGGTCGTTTGATCCGATCGAAAAACCATCGAAACGCTTCGAAAAATCCTTGGCAAGGGTGACGTTCGATGGGACCTCGGCCATCATGTATACTTCAAGCCCGGATTTCCTTCTTTCGAGCCCGTTTTCTTCCATGACTCTCAAAACTTTATCCGCTTCTTCAGGGGTCCTGCAGAAAGGAATCATCACAATTACATTTTTCATCCCGATTTTTTCACGTACTTTACGGATTGCTTTGCATTCAAGGGCGAATCCTTCCCTGTAGCGGTCGCTGTAGTACCTGGAAGCGCCGCGGAATCCGAGCATCGGATTGTTTTCGGCCGTCTCGAATTCCTCTCCACCGATCAGGTCGGCATACTCGTTGGTTTTGAAATCGCTCATCCTGACTATGACGGGTTCCGGGTATTGGCAGGCGGCGATTTTGGAGATACCGAGTGCGAGGTGGTCGACAAAGTACTCTGTTTTATCTTCGTAGCCCTGGGTAAGTTGGTTGATTTTCTTCTTTACCTTTTGGCTCTTCAGTTTTTTGAATCGAACAAGCGCCATCGGGTGGATCTTGATTATGTTGTTGATAATGAATTCCATCCTGGCCAGCCCGATCCCGTTGCAGGGCAGGCGCCACCAGCGAAGGGCGGCGGCGGGGCTGGCGATGTTCATCATGATCCTGGTTTTCGTGTCGGGAACATTCTTCAAGTCCACTTCTTCTTCGCTGAATTCCAGAATTCCTTCGTATACGTAACCTACGTCCCCTTCGGCGCATGAAATCGTTACATCCTGGTCGTCCACCAGGGTTTCAGTCGCTTCCCCCGTGCCTACAATGGCCGGGATTCCCAGTTCCCTGCTGACGATGGCCGCATGACATGTCCTTCCGCCGTGATCTGTCACGATACCCCCGGCTTTTTTCATGATCGGCACCCAGTCCGGGTCGGTCATTTCGGTGACAAGAATGGAGCCTTCTTTAAACCGGTCGATTTCATCGGCACCTTTTATGACACAGGTCTTTCCGGCGGAAACAGCTTCTCCGATGGCCAGACCTTCGAGGATTTTTTTGCCTTTTTCCTTCAGTGTATAAGTTTTGAGGCTCTCGGCTTCCTTCCGTGATTGCACGGTTTCCGGCCTTGCCTGTACAATGAAAAGCTCATTCAGATCACCATCCTTGGCCCATTCGATGTCCATCGGCTTCCGGTAATGTTTTTCAATTACGGTAGCCCAGCGGGCCAGTTGTAGTACTTCGCTGTCTGTGAGGACGAACAGACGGCGTTCTTTTTTCGGGGTATCCAGGTTTTTTGTGGAATGGCTTCCTCCTGTTGCATAAACCATCTTTTTTTCTTTGTCCCCGAGCGTACGGTCAATGATCGGGGTGAAAGAATCCTTACCCAGCAGCGGCTTGAAAATCATGTATTCATCAGGTGTAACGGTGCCCTGGACTACATTTTCTCCGAGTCCCCATGCGGCGTTTATCACAACTACATCCCTGAACCCTGTTTCAGTATCGATCGAAAACATCACGCCGGATCCGGCTTTATCCGAACGGACCATTTTCTGGACTCCCACCGAGAGCGCCACTTTCATATCGTCGAAGCCGTGTTCGGCTCTATATGCGATCGCACGGTCGGTAAAAAGAGATGCATAGCAGCGTTTGCATGCATCCATCAAATCTTCTTCTCCCCAGACGTTGAGAAAGGTTTCCTGCTGGCCCGCAAAGCTTGCTTCAGGTAAATCCTCGGCGGTGGCGCTGCTTCTGACCGCGACATCAACATCGGAATTTTCACTGTTGTACCCGTGGCTGAGTTCCTTATAGGCCTCACGAATCTTTTCGGCGATGGCTTCCGGGAACCGAGATTTTTTGAACAATTTTCGGATCGATTTCCCGACTTTTTCCAGAGTCTTTTCCCCGTTTTTCCAGAGTTCGAGCTGTTCCTTTATCCTGATGGAAAGATCGTTTGCATCCAGAAACTCGCGATAGGCTTTCGCGGTTGTGGCGAAACCGTCCGGCACCCTAATTTTTTCTTTTTTAAGGCTCCTGATCATTTCGCCTAGAGAAGCGTTTTTACCGCCTACTTTGGCTACATCCGCCGAAGTGATGTTTTCAAACCAAGCAACGTAATCATTGTCTTTCGCCATTGAAAAATTCTCCTCTTTTATGGTTCAGCTTTTTCACTCCGTCATCGCCCCGGTTCAGGCAATCCCGGGCGATGGAAAGCAGTTGAGAAACCGTTGTAAATCGCTGTTCACCCACAAGCACTATAAGGGTGAAGGAAAGAGCGGCTGATTTGAATGGGTTGAATACTGTATTTTTATCGAGCCGTTTTTGCAGGGTCTTCCAGCAAAGGATGGTGTTTACCGCTGGGTGGAGCCGTCCACTTCACCGACGACAGGCAGATGATCCGATGCCCGCGCGGCGAGGCGGCTCCTGTGAATCCATATTTTTTTAAGCGCGTTCCGGGGTTTTACCCATATCCTGTCAAGCGGAAACACGGGCAGCCGCGAAGGAAAACTTCGGGTTACGGGGGATTTGCCGAGAATACGGTGAAGTAGCCTGATCCCCCGATGTGCAGGAAACCATTCGTTCGTATCTCCCAGCAGTATCAGCAACCCGCTGGTTTTCCGGCTGATAACATTGGAAAGACGGGCGACCTGGTGTCGCCGTTCAGTGAATGCGAGCCCCAGGTGTGTAACGATGACCGTTATCGGTATATCCCTTATCAAAAGAACTGCTTCGATTGCTCCCCGCGGTTCCCGATGCCTGAAGCTCAGATCGATCTCGGATTTTTCAATTACGGGCCAGCGTGTAAACAACGCGTTGCCGTAGCTGCCGTTCGAATTTTTTATCGTGAATCCCGGAACAGCTTCATATGCGCTTTTTTCAGCGAGAAAATCCATCTGTGCCGACTCACTCGTGCCGTCTGAACGGTTGTCGAGTTCCTGCAATCCTATTACATCCGCCTTCAATTCATCCAGCACGATCGCGGTACGGCCTGGATCACGGCGTCGGTCGAGCCCCACACACTTATGAACATTGTAAGTGGCTATTCTAAATAAAGTCAAAGGATGCCATTGATCGTTTATTATGATTTTTTATTCCCGGAATCCTTTTGCAGAAGCTTTGATTTAACGATAAATATTCCTGCCAGAATCGCAGCCGCTAAAGCAGTGAGCAGCGCAAAACTCCCCAGACCCGGGTCCTTGATCGCCGATTCAATTTGATGCTCGAAAAGGGTGATTGCGATGATCCCGGGAGCCATTCCGATAATTGTCCCCAGCAAAAAATCCATCAGGCGAATGTGGCTCGCGCCGGCGACAAGATTGACTACGGCAAACGGGGCAATGGGTATGATCCGGACGGTTCCGACCGCTATGACACCGTGTCGGGCGAGTCTTTTGCTCAGGCGGTTCACCCGGGATCCAGACAATCGGCTTACCCTGTCTCTCCCCAGCCAGTGACCAATCCCGTAAGTCGTTACAGAGGAGAGAACGCATCCAAGAATTGAATATAGAATACCGTCGATGGGACCGAAAGTAAAGGCTGTGACAAGGATCAACAGCGTTACCGGGAACATCACCAGGCTTCCCGCTACATAAGCCGAGAGGATTATAAGCGGAGAAGCTGCCTGGTTTTTCAAATAAGCACCCGCGGCCGCCATTGCATCCCGGTCGAGCCATTCTGAGAGAGGCGTCCATTTCCATACTGCCGCTAAACAGAGCAAAATGAGAAGCAGGATAAACCACCGCAGGTTGTGACTGCTGGTTTCGGCTGCGTCTTCAGGGACCAGTTCTTCGACGAGTTTGTTAAAATCAATGGGCTCCACAGGGTCGACAGGAGAATCGAAAATCAGGTCGGTGGCCCAGGGGATTTCTTCTTCGGGAAAAGGCAACAGGGTTCTACCAGTCCCTTTCAACCGCTCGATACCTCTGATAAGCGATTTTTCATCTTCTATTGCATGGGAAACCTCATCAGTGGTTAAACCAAGGTGTTCGCCAAGCAGCCGGCTCTGAAAGGCGAATATCCCGTTTTCGGTATATTTTTTTCCGGAAGACTCGACTGCGAGGTCACATTCAGTGTCTACACCCATCGACCGATTGCTGAGGTTTGATGAGCCTATTCTGACAAATGTGCCGTCGGCTATCATCACTTTAGCGTGAACATTAAGCACTTCTCCGTCAAGCCCCGGCACTTCCGGGTAATAGACCCGCAGGCGCCCGTAGGCATCAGCCTCCCTGAGATGAGAGAGCATCCTGGCACGAAGGACGCCCATGGTCGCTTCTTCCAGCCAGTCCGAATCAACACGTAGAACAACCACGATTTCCGGGCCTTCCGCCTGCCTTAGACTTTCGGCGATTGCTTTTCCCACCGAAAAAGATGAGAGGTATTGGTTTTCAATATAAATGAAACGTTCTGCCGCGCCTATCGTGTCGAGGTAGAGGGCTTCGACCTCCCTGACAGCTTCGTGGCTATTATGCTCAGGGTCGGTTCGCACAATTGCTATGTCTATTTTTTCCAGGTCAGCGCGAAGCCCCGGCGGCCATGGATCGTGACGAACCGTTCGCGGAGCTTCGAGTCTTTCTCCGGTGGCGCGAAGCCACCGCGTTCTGAATAATTCCCCCAGAGTTGCGGCCGCTTCGCCGTCCACCGCCATCTGGACATCATGGAAAGGACCGTAGGGTTTTCCGGAAGGGTCGACCCGGCGGGGGTCATTCGGGATATGTTCAGGCGTGTCCCACCTGTTTTTCGTGAGATCAATTCCTCCGGCAAATGCGACTTTGTCATCGATTACGACCACTTTCTGGTGATGACATCCTCCCAATGGGTGGTTGTTGTCCAGCCGAAAGTCAATGCGATTGTTTTTTCGCCACGGGAGCTTGAAGACGGGGAATAATTGCCTCTCCGCAGCGTATATAACAGCAAAGTCCCATTCAAGTATTTTGACGTGAAGGGATTTATGCTTTTTCACCACATAGTTCATCAATTCCCACAGGCGATTGGGAGGGCCTTTTCTATTCTTTTTTTCGAAAAGTTTGATCCTACTGTCTATATCCCAGCAGGCGATCAAAACGGATTTGTCGGCCCGGGCGGCCGCGTCTGCAAAAGCCTCGAAGTACGCTGCAGCGTCCACTAGAAAAGCGACTCTGCCAGCTTTTCTTATTCGCCAGCAGTTTTTTCCTTCTGCGAGAATCGATTTCATAATAAGCAAATGATCGGCCGGAGTCTGAATAGCGCACCGTCATGTGTACCCGGAAAGAGCACTTTCATGCTTTTTTGGTGCTAAGGTATGCAGATAATCTCCTGCGCCGGGAGGTTTGTCAACCTGTCGGCGCAAATAATTCCGAAAGATGAAGCATAACCGAGCTTCTGGATTTCACGGAGCCGTCGAGAGTTATAAGGAAATGCAGGGTGGAAATCGATGTGATTCGTAGCATTGGTTCCTGGATGGAAAAGATCTAGACAAACTGTTGATAAAATAATAGGTTTTGTGCCGCTAGCATTTTTTCTCAACCAGGATTATCCGGGGAACACCAGGCCCGAAGAACGTTTTTAATGTTTTGATGAGGTGGCTATGAAGCATTCTGTATTTTCTATATTTGTATTGATTTTTCTAAATATTATGCTCGCCATTCCGGCCCTGGGGCAGCAGCAGTCGGGGCCTTCGAAGGTGGTGACGACCTTGGTGCAGGAAGTGATGGTTGCGGAAAGCTCCTCAGTGACCGGCACCCTTCATTACGATACCGTAGGGAAGCTTTCCGCCGACGTTTCGGGACTTGTACAGTCCGTCGAGTTTGACGAAGGGGATGCAGTGAACAGTGGCGACATTATGGTCAGGCTGAACACAGATTTCGTCGATAAGGACATCGAACTGGTCCGCATCAGGATGCGGCTGGTGGGTGTCAGGATAGAAAATGTCGAGAAGGATCTTGAGCGCACCAGAAAGCTGTTAAAAGAATCCTCTGCCACTGAAAAGGCTTATGACGACCTCCGATTCTCACTTCGCGAACTCAACACCGAGAAAGAAGCTTTGGCGAAAGAGTTGGACATCGCCAGGCTCAAAAAGGCCAAAAGCGTGGTAGTCGCTCCCTTTGACGGTATTGTTCTCGAAAAGACCGTGGGAGTGGGTGACTGGCTGGCTCCCGGCTCCGTGTTCTGTGAGCTGGGAGCTTTGGACGATTTATGTGTAAAGGTGCCGGTTTCAGAAGAGCTGGTCAAGTTTTCGCGTAAAGGCGAAACACTGGACGTCTACCTTGTGGCCTTGGAAAGGTCAGTTCAGGGGATCGTGACAGGCGTTTTGCCCGTGGCTGACCTAAGAACAAAAAACGTGACCGTCAAAATCAAAATTTCCAGAATCGATGGAGCCGTCGAGAACATGTCGGCCTTAGTCAGGATTCCGATAGCTGAACCCAGAAAATTTCCACTCGTTCCAAGAGCATCAATTGTGAATCTTCAAGGAAATCAAACCATATTTACGATAAAAGACGGCAAATCCGCGCCGGTTCCGGTTCGGGTGGCGGGTTACAAGGGAGCCTATGCGGCGGTTGAGGGCCCGGGGATCGGCGAAGGGATGCCGGTGATCGTCGACGGTGCCGAAAGGTTGAGACCAGGGCAACCTGTGGAAGTCGTTCGTAGAGAAGGAGAGTAGTTGTCAATGGATTTCCTCAAATACGCAATTTCAAGGCCGGTAACCGTTGCGGTGGGTGCGATTCTGGTTCTCCTTTTCGGCGTTATCGGGATTATTCGGCTGCCTGTGCAGCTCGCTCCGGACACTGAACTTCCCCAGATAGAAGTTTTTACGATGTGGCCCGGGGCCACACCCAGTGAAATCGAAAGCGAAATCGTCGAAAAACAGGAGGATAAATTCAAGAGTCTGAGGAATCTTCAGAAGATGGAGAGCTCTTCATATAACGATCTCGCCAGGGTGACTTTAACCTTCGGCCTCGAAACCGAAATAAACACCGCTGTTTTGAGAGTTTCAAATAAACTTGATGAAGTATGGGACTACCCGGATAACGTCAAGAACCCCATCATCAACACCTCCGGTGCCAATGCAAAACCTATGATCATCCTGCAGATCAAGATGCGGGAGGGCGATCCAGCCGAGGTTATGAAGTATCAGACCTATTTCGAAAACGAAATCCGCCAATACCTTGAAAGGATAGAAGGAGTCGCATCTCTGCTCGTTTTCGGAGGAACCGAAGATCAGCTTGAAATCGTTCTGGATCCTCAAAAAATGGCCCGGTATGGCGTGACGATCGACGACGTGATCGGTCGGGTCGTAGCCGCCAATCAGGACACCGCAGCAGGCCTTCTCGGGATAGACCGCAAAAATTACCGAATAAGGACTTCGGCCAAATTTCAGGATCCGGCGGATCCTTTGGAAGTCGTCGTATACGAAGACGGGGCCAGGCGCATACGGCTGAAGGATATCGCCGTTACACGGATCGGGTACGCACCACAGTTCGTAAGCATCATGGATGAGGGCGCAGAATCCATCGTGATCATCATCAGGCGGGAAGGGGGCGCCAACGTGCTTGAAGTCGTGGAGCGCGTGCGCGCGGAGGTCGAGCGGCTGAACCGCGAGGTGCTCCCTGGAAAGAACCTGATGATCAAGTGGTCTCATGACGAATCACCTTATATTCTCAAGGCAATCGACATCGTCCGGAATAATGTATTCATCGGCGGTATCCTGGCGATCGCGGTGCTTCTCCTATTCTTGAGGAGCGTCCGCTCGACGCTGGTTACCGCCATTGCAATTCCGGTATCGGCTATGGGAGCTTTTATTTTTCTATGGTTGCTCAACCGGAATTTAAACGTGGTGAGCCTTGCCGGCATTTCCTTCGCCGTGGGGATGCTGGTGGACAATTCCATCGTGGTCCTTGAAAACATCGATCGGCACAGAAACATGGGCAAAAGCATCGCCCAGGCCGCCTATGAAGGTGCAAAAGAAGTTTACGGCGCTGTGGTTGCCTCCACCTTGACCACAGTTGCGGTCTTTTTGCCGGTTATTTTCATGCGGGAGGAGGCCGGGCAGCTTTTCAAGGATATCGCCATAGCGGTTACTTCTTCAATATTTCTGAGCCTGATCGTCTCGGTGACATTGATACCCTCGGGGATGAATTTCCTGTATGGCGGATCCAGCCGTAAAAAACCCGGGAAAAAAAGCTTCGTTGATTCGATAGGGGGTTTTTTCTCGAAACTGATAATGACTCTTTCAGGGTTGTTTCAGAAAAACGTGCTCACACGACTCGTTTGTATTCTGGGGTTCACTGCATTTTCGATTTTTACAGCCTGGTATCTGATGCCGAAGGCGGAATATCTTCCCCAGGGAAACCAGAACATCATTATGAACGTTTTGGTGCCTCCTCCCGGTTATTCCGCCGAAAAGCGGAAGGAAGTCGGTCTATATATATATGAACAGGTGGAGCCCTATATCAAAGAGGACGGCAGGGATGGAATACCTCAGCTGGATAATGTTTTTTATGTATCCTCTGATATGTTCTCATTCGTTGGAATGACCTGCGTCGAGGAGCATGAAACGGAAGTCAAGAAACTTATTCCTTTGATGAATAAAGTTATAAGAACCATTCCGGATATGCTCGGTGTAAGCATCCAGCCGGGGATATTCGAATCCCAGATAGGAAGGGGCCGTACGGTGGAAGTGAATGTTTCCGGAGAGGATCTCGGCGCTATAGTGCAGTCCGCTGGAATGCTTTTCGGCGCCCTTCATGAGGCCATCCCGGACGCGCAGATCCGGCCTGTGCCGTCTCTGGAGCTTTCCTATCCCGAATGCAATATTGTCCCGGACAAACGAAAGCTTGCTGCAAGCGGCCTGAACGAGACAGTCCTGGGTGTGTATGTGGATGCATTGATGAACGGGCGTGCCATAGACGAATACCGACCGGACGGCGGCTATCAAATCGACCTGGTGGTGCGCGGGGACGAAGAAAAATTTAAAACACCGGAGGATATCCTTAATTGTTCGATCGTCAACAATTTCGGTAAGCTTGTGAGGATAGGGGATGTGGCCCGGATCGAATACACGATGGGCATGACCCAGATCGACCGTCTTGAGAAAAGACGCAACGTACGCCTGGAAGTTTCGCCTTCTGAGGATTTGCCGCTGCAGGCGGCGATGGAGGTGATCGACGGGGTCGTAGGAGGCTTGAAGCAGCAAGGGCGCCTTGCAAATGTAATGGTCGGAGTGGGCGGAAGCGCCGATAAACTCGTTCAGACCCGGATGGCGCTCCAGTGGAATTTTTTGCTGGCGTTGATAATCGTTTATCTTTTGATGTCTTCGTTGTTCGAAAACTTTTTATACCCTTTCATTATAATGTTTTCGGTGCCGCTCGCAGCCGCCGGAGGGTTTATCGGCCTGTGGCTGGCCAATCAACTGATCGCCCCCCAGCCCCTTGATGTTCTGACGATGCTGGGCTTCGTGATTCTTATCGGAACGGTGGTCAATAACGCCATCCTTATCGTTCACCAGTCGTTGAACAATGTGCGCTATGAGGGGATGGAAGAGATGCAGGCCATCCGGGAATCTGTGAGAACCAGAATCCGGCCCATTTTTATGAGTGCTTCGACGAGCCTTTTCGCATTGATCCCGCTGGTGCTTTCCACGGGTTCAGGAAGTGAAATGTACCGGGGCATCGGGTCCGTGCTACTTGGGGGGTTGATGCTTTCGTCCGTCTTCACACTGTTCGTGATCCCGGCGCTTTTGGCTTTTTTTATCGGCTTTGAAACCAGGAAAAAGAAGGGAGAAGAAGGAGGTTAAAGGGTTAAATTGACAAAATGCCATGAGTTGTCTATTTCTATAGACCCCTTGGAGAAGTCTCAGGCAGCGGTGGCTTTCGTGTTGACACATTTCTTCGCTAATTTATAATGTGAAATAGTATGCATTTCTGATCCAATGCGATGAGGTAAAGTTAAGACGGCTTTTGTGGAGAGAGGAGAGAAGCGGTTTTGGAGAAAAGTGGCCAAAAACCCATTCATCTTGCCAAGCCTATTATAGATACGGAAGGCTGTTGTCTGACCGGAAACGTCGAGGGACTTGTCGAAGTTTTTCAAGTTGTATTCGATAACGCTTATTCAGGGATCATCCTGTGTGATAAAAATTCCCGCATACTGTATATGAATAAATTTTACGCTGACCTCTTGCGCACAAACAGTTATGAGGCTGTCGGGCAGCACATAAAGAAGTTTTTCCCATCTTCGCGACTTCCGGGCGTCTTGGAGACTGGCCGTATGGAGCTAAGACGGAGATGCAGCCTCCGGTCGGATCTGGAGCTTTTGGTTAACCGGATACCAATCGTCAGCAACGGGGAGGCCGTCGGAGTCGTTCTTCAAACAGTATTCAAAAATTATGCGGAAATCCATGAATTGATGAACCGAATGAGCCAGCTTGAAAATAAAGTAAATTATTACAAGCGTGGGCTTGACAGCGTACTCACCGCGAACTACAGCTTCGATTCCATCATTGGGCGCAGCCCGCGTCTGCTCGAGGCCAAGGCGATGGCGGCCAAATATGCTGAGACGGACGGCTCTGTGCTTATCCTGGGTGCGACGGGAACCGGCAAGGAGCTTTTCGCACATGCGGTTCATATGGCAAGTCCCCGAAGCCAGGAGGCCTTCGCTTGTGTCAATTGTGCCGCAATCCCGAAAGAATTGATAGAATCCGAGCTTTTTGGCTATGAAACGGGAGCTTTCACGGGAGCTAGCCCTAAAGGCAAATCCGGGAAAATCCAACTTGCTGAGGGTGGCACGCTGTTTCTAGATGAGATCGGCGACTTGCCGCTGAGTGCTCAAGCCAAGCTGTTGAGGGTGCTTGAAACCAAAGAGATCGAAAAGCTCGGTGGGCTTAAAAAGCTCAAAATCGATTTCAGGCTGGTTGCTGCCACGAACAAGGACCTTCGGTCAATGATAAGCTGCGCCGAATTCCGAGAGGATCTCTTTTATCGTTTAAACACGATGTGTGTAGAAATTCCTGCTCTGGCCGAACGTCCTGAAGACATTCCGGTCCTGATTTCTCATTTTCTTTATGCTATGGGAAGGCCTTTGATGCGTATCGGCGATAGGGCGATGAGGCTTCTGGAAAGCTATTCATGGCCCGGAAATGTCCGGGAACTCAAAAACGCGATTCAAAGGGCTGTAAGCCTTGCAGATGGTATGATTGTACACAGGGAGCATCTTCCCTACGAAATCCGTTCTTTCGACTCAGGCCGCAGGAACCAGGGGCCGGTCAAGGTTCTTTCGAAAGAAGTGGGGCTTTTTGAAAAAAATATCATCAGCGAGGTTTTGTCCCGGGCCGGCGGGAATATGAGTCGTACCGCCAGGCTCCTGGGTATTTCCCGCTCGACTCTTTACGAGAAATGCCGTGCCTATGATATCCGTTATTCTTGAGGCTAAAACACTGTAGAAGATTCAGTTTGCAGGTTTTCAGCTGGTGCCCTCGGTATCGAAGGGTGACCGATTGTTTGTCCGGGTTTCCGGACATACAAGCCATACTGTATTCGGACGCGTGTTTATTCGTTTATTTCCCTGAATATCACCCCTTGATTTATTGATTATGTTTACAATCTGGTACCTGTCCGGAAATTCGGACATATCCGGAACGCAAGACAGCCTTAAGCGTGATTTAAACCGTGAAAAGGATACCGTTTGAAATATCCGGCGGCGTGTAATCCAAAAAAACTTTAATAATCAAATAGTTGAGAAAGTGAGCATAATACCTCTACAGGTGCTGATCTGTGGCACTTATTTTGCTGCAATAAAGACAGTAAACAAATATTATTCGGATCCCGGCGTGATTTGTTTCCATAAATTTCAGGAGGGAAAATATATTATGGGCGTACGACGTGTTCAGAGAAAGAATTTTATCGTCCCCCGCTGTACAGGCGCCTGCCCCGCGGGAGTGGATGTACCCAGGTACATCCGCGCCGTGAAGGCAAGGAAATATGATGAAGCAGTGGCTGTATTGCGTGAAAAGCTACCGCTTCCGATCGTATGCGCCGATGCCTGCTTTGCTCCATGCGAAGATGTGTGTGCCTATAAACAAATGGGCGATCCTATTGCGATTCGGGCCATCAAGCGAGCAGCTGTAGACAAGGGCGGGGATGGATGGAAAAAAAACCGGAAAATTGCTCCCAAGACCGGGAAAAAAATCGCAGTGGTAGGTTCCGGTCCGGCCGGGTTAACCGCCGCTTACTATCTGGCTGGAAAAGGTCACGCCGTGGATCTCTTTGACAGTTTCCCCAAGCCCGGGGGTATGATGCGGTACGGAATTCCCGATTACAGGCTTCCCGCCGAGCGCCTGGACAAAGATATCGAGGCCGTTCTGGAGTCGGGGGTTGTTTTTCACGGCAACACGACGATAGGTAAAGATGTCACGATGGACGGTCTCAGGAAGGACCATGACGCGGTTTTCCTGTCGACAGGTGCCAATGGAAGCATAAGGATACCGCTCGATGGCTCCGAAAAGGAAGGGGTGTTTTGGGGCTGGGATTTTTTGAAGGACGTGGGCCTTGGAGTCGAGTTCGATCTGAAGGGTGATGTCGTTGTCATTGGTGGTGGTAACGTGGCGATAGATGTTGCACTCACCGCAAAACGACTCGGGGCGGAACGAGTTCAGCTTTTCTGCCTGGAGGGCCGTGATGAGATGCCGGCCCACTCGTGGGAGATCGCCCGGGCCGAAGAGGAAGGCGTATTGATAAACAATTCCTGGGCACCAAAAAAGGTGCTGGGCGACGACAAGGTTACCGGCATTGGTCTGATCAAATGTACGTCAGTATTCGACAAAGCCTGCAATTTCAACCCCATTTATGACGAAGATATTTCATACAAGGCGGATGCTGATTATGTGATTCTGGCAGTGGGGCAGAGTGCAGATCTGGATTACGTGAAGGGCGCCGGGAAGGTGGACTTCTCCGGGGGCCGCATACACGCGGCGGAAGACAGCCTTGCGACTGGAGAGCCCGGGGTTTTCGCTGGTGGTGACGTTGTTTCCGGGCCGGATTCCATCATCGGAGCCATTGCACAGGGGCGGCAGGCGGCATCCTCCATTGATTCTTATCTTGGAGGGGACGGCGATATCAGCGAAACGCTTGCCGACCCGGAAGATGAGGTGCTGCTGGAGGATTTTGTTTTGAAGATTGAGCCGAGAAACGAAATGCGGCTCTTGAAGCCGTGGGCCAGATTTCCGGGATTCGACCAGGTGGAGTTGGGGCTCGCCGATGACAGGATCGAGGCCGAAGCATCGAGATGCCTCAACTGCGATGCCCGGCAGTTTATGGTGGTTTTGAACACGGACTATTGCAAGGAATGCGGCTACTGCTCCGAGGTGTGCGAGGTAGAAACTTTCGGGCCTGCCGACTTTTTCAATGCCAAAGGTTATCGTCCGAACGAAGTTAAATCTTCCGATTGGTGCGTCGGGTGCTCCAAGTGCTTCTTTGCATGCCCGGACTTCGCCATTGATATAGTTGAAGTCGTCGCTTGAAACAGAGGAGGTTTCTGATGAAGAGATATTTGGAAACAGGCAATTTTGCGATAACAGAAGGGGCGATAATAGCCGGGTGCCGTTTTTTCTCCGGGTACCCGATCACCCCTGCGACGGAGTTGGCCGAAGCCATGAGCCACAGGCTCCCCCAGGTCGGTGGTTTCTATCTGCAGGCCGAAGACGAATGCGCGGCTTTTCATATGTGTATCGGGGCGTCCCTGGGGGGGTACAAGGCTATGACCGCTACTTCCGGACCCGGCTTCATCCTTTATGCCGATCCATACGGTTGGGCGCTTGGCTGTGAAACACCTGTCGTGGTTCTCAATTCCGGACGGGTCGGTCCCGTGAGCGGTATCACCGGGGCACCAGGGCAGGGGGAATTTTACCTCATGCGCTATCCCACCCAGGGAGGCAACTTCGAGACGATCTGCCTTGCCCCGAATTCCGCCCAGGAATGCATGGCGATGGTCGTCGAGGCGTTTTATCTTTCGGAGCGTTTCAGAATGCCGGTCTCGGTGCTGGCCGACCAGTTGATCACCGACGGTTTCGAGGACATCAGCGTGCCTGAAACCGAGGATGAGATAAAGGAGATGGGCTTCCGGGTATATCCCAGGAAGGTCTGCACCGGCCCGGAATTCTATCCTGCAACCGACGCCCTCGACATACCGCCAGTGCAGATGGGGCAAAACACCGGTGGAATCTGCTCCGACTGGACACCCACCGTGGAAGGTTACGATATCGAGGAGGTGGAGGCCCACCATAAGCACGCCTACCGTTTGATCTACAAGGTTCGGAATCACAGGGACCTTTTCAATCACCATTATGAAAAGAAGTATATGGACGACGATCCGGACCTGGTGGTGGTCTCTTACGGCAGCCCTTCAAGGGTGGTAAACACTTCGGTTGAAAAGGCCAGGTCCCAGGGACTGAAGGTGGGTTCACTGAGGCTCATCAATATCTGGCCGTTTCCCGACGAACTCTTCGATCTGAAAACCAAGTACCTGTGTGTGGAACTCAATTGGGACGGTGAACTGGTACGTGAGGTCAGGCGGGCTGTTCCGAAGGATTCCGGCGTTCATTTCCTGGGGACATGCGGGGATCTTCCTACGACTCCCGATCTGCTCGAATCCTATGAAAAACTCCTGAAGAACGAGCCCCTTTCACGCAAGGGCTGGGTATTGGAGGCATGGTGATGGAATATAAATCATCTGAGTTGATAGACAGATATTTACGTA